>NZ_JAMXAX010000075.1 GCF_023913775.1 Acidovorax facilis | reverse complement strand
CCCACCCACGCGCTGGCGAAAACAGCACCTGGCACGCCCTCGTGGACGGCCAATTGCCGCCCGCACAGGCGCAGGCGCTGCGCGAGCAATTGCAGGATGATCAGGAAGCGCAGGCCACACTGGCGCACTGGCAGGCACAGCGAGAGCAGCTACACGCCCTGCACCAGGACCTGCTCCACGCCCCCGTGCCCGATACGTTGATGGCCGCAGCATTGCGGGCCACGGACCGCCGGGAGCAGCAGGCGCAGTGGTGGCGTTGGGGTGGCATGGCCGCCTCCGTGTTGCTGGCCTTTGTGCTGGGGTGGACGGGACGCGGCCAGTGGCCCGCCGTGGCGCCCGGCAAAACGCTGGCGACGGGCAACGGCACCACGCTGGTGGTTGCCGAACCGGCACAACGCTTCGCCCAGCAAGCCGCAGTCGCCCACGCGGTGTACCAGCCCGAAGTCCGCCACCCCGTGGAAGTCACAGCCGCCCAGCAAGACCACCTGGTGCAATGGCTGTCCAAGCGGCTGGACCGCCCGCTCAAGGTTCCCGCGCTGGGCGCGCAGGGTTATGAACTGGTGGGCGGTCGCTTGTTGCCTGGCGACACCGGGGTGCGCGCGCAGTTCATGTACCAGAACAGCGCAGGCCAGCGGATCACGCTGTACCTGGGCGCCTTGGCTGCGGCATCCACCAGCCCTGGCCCCGCCAGCGACAACACGCCCCGTCCACAGCCACCGACCACCGCAAGCACGACCGCATTCCAGTTCACGCAAGAAGGCCCGGTGCCAGGCTTTTACTGGACGGACGCGGGCTTTGGCTACGCCTTGAGCGGACAGCTGTCGCGCACCGAGCTGCTGAGCTTGGCGACAGCGGCGTACCAGCAGTTGAACCCCTGACGCGCCGCCAGGGACTCTCCGGGTGGACTGGCCGGCTACAACCTTCGCCGATCAGGACAAATGGGCCAGCGGGTGGGCGTGTGCAGGCCAGGGGCTGGTGAAGAACTGCGCCACCATATCGGGCGTCACGTCCTCGATGCGGCCAGGGTTCCATTGGGGCGCATGGTCCTTGTCCACGGCCAGGGCTCGGATGCCCTCCACCGTTTCGCTCTGGCCGGGGCGCAGGAAGAAGCAGTGGCGCACCATGTCGCGCTCCATGCGCAGGTCGTCGGCCAAGCCCATGTCCCGTGCGCGGCGGATTTGTTCCAGCACCACGTGCAGCATGAGGGGCGAGCGCTTGCGCAGCGTGGCCGCCGTGGCGCGTGCCCAGTCACTGTCGGCCGCTTCAAGCGCCGCCACGATCTCGCCCACGCTGCCCAACGAAAAATATTGGTCAATTTGGCCCCTAGCGCTTTTCTGCAAAGCGCTAGCAGCTACAAATTTAGAAGCAACAGAGTCTTTGGCGGCAGCACCGCTGGCAAAGCTCTGGGTGCCCAGCGCCTCCCACACGGCCGCTTGCTGGTCAGCAGGCAGACAACCGTCCGCCAACCGGTTTTCGATGGCATCACCGGCGCCAATGGTGTCGCCGGTGAGCGCCAGCCATTCGCCCACACGACCGGGACACCGGCTCAGAAAATAGCCCCCCCCCACATCCGGGAACAGGCCAATGGCCGTCTCCGGCATGGCCATCTTCGTGCGCTCGGTCACCACGCGCAGGGCGGCGCCCTGGCTGATGCCCATGCCGCCACCCATCACGATGCCGTCCATGAAGGCGATGTAGGGCTTGGCGTAGTTGTGGATCAGGTGGTTGAGCGCGTACTCCTCGGTGAAGAAGTCCTCGATCAGCGGGTTGCCCTGGCTGCCCGCCTGGTGCAAAAAGCGGATGTCTCCACCGGCGCAGAAGGCACCAAACGGGCCTTCCTTGTTGCTGCCACGGATGGCCACGGCCAGCACCCGCGCATCGTTTTGCCATGCCAGCAAGATGCCCATGAGGTCACGCACCATGCCCAGCGAGAGGGCATTGAGCGCACGCGGGCGGTTCAACGTGATGAAGCCCACCTGGCCTCGCACTTCACTCAACACATCAGGCAATACCGTCTCCGTCATTTTTGTTCCTTCCAACCCAATAGTTCATTAAAAACCAGCGCACCGATCACGAGCACGCCTCCCGTCAGCACCGCCGGAGCAGGCTTTTCGCCTGCGCCCAGCCAGGCCAGCAAAATTCCAAAGATGACTTCGAGCAAGCCGAGCAACGCCATCTCTGGCGCCTTGAGCACCCGGCCGCAGCGCACGGCCAGCACACAAGGGATGGCCAATTGCACCACGCCCAACAGCGCCAGCAGGGCCAGGTCATGCCCTGAAGCCTGAAAAGGCAGCGCCAGCGGCAACGTAGCCACCACCGAGATCACCGCGCCGACCAGCACCGCAGGCACCAGGTCCACCGCATGGCCGTGGCGCTGCGAATGCTGCACCACCGTCCAGTTGATGGCGGCTGCCACCGGCACACACAGCGCCACCAGCGTACCTGCCAGGGGCAGGCCCGCCATCTGCGAACCATACATCCACCCAATGCCCAGCCCCGCCACGGCAATCGCGGCCCAGGTGCGCAGTGCGATGTGGTGGCCAATGAAAACCCTTGCAAACAGCGCGGTGAGCAGCGGCCCCACAGCCATCGTGACCAGCACATTGGCCACCGGCATGAGCACCAGCGCCACCATGAATGCCGTGAACATCACGCTCCAGCACACGCCAGAGATCCACAGCGCACGGCCGCTGTGGCGCATGGAGGCGAACACCGCCCTGCCCTGCAGCGCAGGCAGGATGACCAGCAGCGACAGCAGCGTGAAGAAGCTGCGCCAGAAGGTCACCTCAAAGCTCGCCGCATGCTCCAGGTGGCGCGTGACCACACCGGCAATGGACCACATGAGGGTCACGGCCACCATCAGCGCCACGGCACGGGAATGTGTCAATTTCAACAGAGGCTCCAGGATTCAGACGGCAAAAAGGCCACTGCGTCGCAGTGGCCCCTTTTTGAACGTGCTCTGAGCGCTTCTCTGAACGCTCCGCCGATCAGGACCGTGCAGCGCGCTTGCGCTCGTTCTCGGTCAGGTGGCGCTTGCGCAGGCGCACAGACTTGGGCGTGATTTCGACCAGTTCATCGTCCTCGATGAATTCCACGCCGTATTCCAGCGTCAGGTCGATCGGGGGCGTGATCTTGATCGCGTCTTCCTTGCCAGAGACACGGAAGTTGGTCAGCTGCTTGGTGCGCGTGGCGTTCACGATCAGGTCGTTGTCGCGGCTGTGGATGCCCACGATCATGCCTTCGTACACGGGGTCGTTCGCCTTCACGAACATGCGGCCACGGTCGTCCAGCTTGCCCAGGGCGTAGGTGAAGATTTCACCATCGTCCATGGAGATCAGCACACCGTTCTTGCGGCCACCGATGTCGCCCTTGTGCGGCTCGTAGCTGTCGAAGATGTTGGAGATCAGGCCCGAACCACGCGTCAGGTTCAGGAATTCGTTGGTGAAACCGATCAGGCCACGTGCGGGGATACGGTATTCGAGGCGTACGCGGCCACGGCCGTCGGACTCCATGTTCACCAATTCGCCCTTGCGCTCGCCCAAGGCCTGCATCACGCCGCCCTGGTGGCCTTCTTCGATGTCCACCGTCACCAGCTCGATAGGCTCGTGCTTCACGCCGTCGATGTCCTTGAACACCACGCGGGGCTTGGACACCGCCAGCTCGTAGCCTTCACGGCGCATGTTTTCCAAGAGGATGGTCAGGTGCAGTTCACCCCGGCCCATCACTTCGAAGATACCTTCTTCATCGGTCTCAGACACGCGCAGGGCCACGTTGTGCTGCAGCTCCTTTTGCAGACGGTCCCAGATCTGGCGGCTGGTCACGAACTTGCCTTCGCGGCCGGCCAGGGGCGAGGTGTTTACGCAGAAGTTCATGGTCAGCGTGGGCTCGTCCACCTTCAGCATGGGCAGCGGCGACGGATTGGCGGGGTCGGTCACGGTCACGCCGATGCCGATGTCTTCGATGCCGTTGATCAGCACGATGTCGCCAGGGCCCGCCAGCGGCGTCTGCATGCGATCAAGGCCCTGGAAGGTCAGCACCTGGTTGACACGGCCCTTGACGGACTTGCCATCGGGGCCTTCCATGACGAGCACATCCTGGCCGGGCTTGATGGTGCCCTGGCTGATGCGGCCCACGCCGATGCGGCCCACAAAGGTGGAGAAGTCCAGCGCCGAAATCTGCAGTTGAAGCGGAGCGGCTGGGTCGCCCGTGTTCGGTGGAACGTGCGAGAGGATCGTGTCGAACAGGGCCGACATGTCGGGACCCCACTGCTCACCAGGTGCGCCTTCTTCCAGCGACGACCAGCCGTTGATGCCCGAGGCGTACACCACGGGGAAGTCGAGTTGTTCGTCGGTGGCACCGAGCTTGTCGAACAGGTCGAACGCGGCGTTCACCACCTTGTCGGGGTTGGCACCGGGCTTGTCCACCTTGTTCACCACCAGGATGGGGCGCAGGCCCAGAGCCAGGGCCTTCTTGGTCACGAAACGCGTTTGGGGCATGGGGCCTTCTTGCGCGTCGATCAGCAGCACCACGCTGTCCACCATGGACAGCGCACGCTCCACTTCACCGCCGAAGTCCGCGTGGCCGGGGGTATCCACGATGTTGATGTGCGTGCCCTTCCAGCTCACGGCGCAGTTCTTGGCCAGGATGGTAATGCCACGCTCTTTTTCAATCGCGTTGTTGTCCATCACGGTGTCAACGACCTTTTCGTGGTCGGCGAAGGTGCCGGACTGGCGCAGCAGCTGGTCGACCATGGTGGTTTTGCCGTGGTCAACGTGGGCAATGATCGCGATGTTGCGGATTTGTTTCGTCGTCATAGTTTTTCCAATGTGCCGCTGGCTTGAGGGTGCGGCATGCCTTCCAAAATTTGTTGAATTTCCAGCGGACTCAGGAGCCTGTCCGGCACCAGCTCCCCGCCCACGATGTGGCCCACCCCCAGCAGTGCCGGAGGATTCTCGCCGAACACCGCCACGGCACTGGCATCGGGCCAAGTGCCACGGCGACGCACGCCCGACAGGAATCGGGCTGCATTCTCGCCGTCCAGCGTGACACGCACGTGTTGTGCCAGCAGCGACTCGGGCGCCTCCAGGCTGGCCAGGCGCTCCGCCTCCGGCATGGCTTCCAGCTGGGCCAGCGTGACGCAGCGCTCCACACCGATTCCACCCGTGTCGATGCGGCGCAAGAAGGTCAGGTGCGCGCCGCAACCCAGCGCCGCCCCGATGTCTTCACCCAGCGTGCGGATGTAGGTGCCTTTGCTGCAGGTTACTATTATTTTGATAGCTGCTTGCGCTTTATCTGTCTGCGTCAGGGTCAGTTTTAATGCATGAATGACGACATCGCGCGCTTCGCGCTCTACCGTGACACCTGCTCGCGCGTACTCGTACAGCGCCTTGCCGTCTTTCTTGAGCGCACTGTGCATCGGCGGCACCTGGCGAATAGGGCCGGTGAACTGCTCTTGCACGGCCGCAAGACGCTCACGGGTCAGCTGTGCCAAGTCCACATCACAGCGTTGCACCACATCGCCTTCGGCGTCGCCGGTGGTGGTGGTGGTGCCCAGCAGTGCAACGGCTTCGTAGGTCTTGGGCGCATCCAGCTGCAGCTGGCTGAACTTGGTGGCCGCGCCAAAACACAGCGGCAACACGCCGGTGGCCAATGGGTCCAGCGTGCCGGTATGGCCCGCCTTTTCGGCGCGCAAGAGCCATTTCGCCTTTTGCAAGGCATCGTTGCTCGAAAGGCCGAGCGGTTTGTCGAGCAGCAACACCCCATGCACAGGGCGCCGCTGCACCCTGGTGCGAGGCGCGTGCATGGACTACTCCTCTTTGGCGCGCGACGAAACAGCCTTGGCAATCAAGGCGTTCATGTCGGCCGCACGCTCGGAAGTGCGGTCAAACACAAAGTGCAGCGTGGGCACCGTATGGATGTGCAGGCGCTTGAACAACCCATTGCGCAAGAAACCTGCAGCCTGATTGAGCGCCGCCTGCGTTTCCACAGGGTCACCCGTCAACAGGCTGAAGAACACCTTGGCATGGGCGTAGTCGGGAGTCACCTCCACACCCTGCAGCGTCACCATGCCCACACGCGGATCTTTCAACTCGCGCGCGATCAGCTCCGTCAGATCGCGCTGGATCTGATCGGCGACCTTGAAGGCGCGGTTGGGGGTGGAAGATTTCTTCGCAGCCATGTCGTCGTCACCGATGCCTTACAGCGTCCGCGCGATTTCCTTGATGTCAAAGAATTCGAGGTGATCGCCTTCCTTGATGTCGTTGTAGTTCTTGAGCTTGATACCGCACTCAAAGCCTTCCTTGACATCCTTGACATCGTCCTTGAGGCGCTTGATCGAATCGACTTCGCCGGTGTAGACCACCACGTTGTCGCGCAGCAGGCGGAAGCGTGCGTTGCGATGGACCATGCCCGAAGTGATGTACGAACCGGCAATCGTGCCGATCTTGGTCGCCACGAACACCGTGCGGATCTCGGCGGTGCCGATGATTTCCTCGCGCTGCTCGGGGGCCAGCATGCCGGACATCGCCACACGCAGCTCGTCCACAGCGTCGTAAATGATGCTGTAGTAGTGCAGATCGACGCCATTGCCTTCGGCCAGCTTGCGCGCACCGGCATCGGCCCGCACGTTGAAGCCGATCACGATGGCCTTGGAGGCGATCGCCAGGTTGATGTCGGACTCGCTGATGGCGCCCACGGCGGCGTACACCAGCTGCACCTTGACTTCGTCAGTCGAGAGCTTGAGCAGCGACTGCGCCAGCGCTTCCTGCGAACCCTGTACATCGGCCTTGACGATGATGGGCAACATCTTCACTTCGCCCGCCGTCATGTCGGCAAACATGTTTTCCAGCTTGGCGGCCTGTTGCTTGGCCAGCTTGGTGTTGCGGAACTTGCCGGCACGGTAGGTCGCGATTTCGCGGGCACGGCGTTCGTCCGTGAGCACCATGAATTCGTCGCCGGCCTGCGGCACTTCCGTCAGACCCTGGATTTCCACCGGGATCGACGGGCCTGCGGTCTTGGCGACCTTGCCGTTTTCGTCCAGCATGGCGCGCACGCGGCCATAGGTCTGACCAGCCAGCACAATGTCGCCCACCTTGAGCGTGCCGGACTGAACCAGCACCGTGGCCACAGGGCCGCGGCCCTTGTCGAGCTGGGCTTCGATCACCAGACCCTTGGCCAGTGAATCGACCGGTGCCTTGAGTTCCAGCACTTCGGCCTGCAGCAGCACTTGCTCCAGCAGGGTGTCGATGCCCATGCCGGTCTTGGAAGACACCGGCACGAAAGGCGAATCGCCACCGTACTCTTCAGGCACCACCTCTTCGACCACCAGCTCCTGCTTGACGCGGTCGGGGTTGGCATCGGGCTTGTCGGCCTTGGTGATCGCCACCACGATAGGAACACCAGCCGCCTTGGCGTGCTTGATGGCTTCCTTGGTCTGGGGCATGACACCGTCATCGGCCGCCACCACCAGGATCACGATGTCCGTGGCCTGGGCACCACGGGCACGCATGGCCGTGAAGGCCTCGTGGCCCGGGGTGTCAAGGAACGACACCATGCCGCGTGGTGTTTCCACGTGGTAGGCACCGATGTGCTGCGTGATGCCACCGGCTTCACCCGCAGCCACCTTGGCGCGGCGAATGTAATCGAGCAGCGAGGTCTTGCCATGGTCCACGTGACCCATGACGGTCACCACAGGAGCACGTGGCAACAATTCCACGTTCTGCTGGGTCGTATCGTCGTCGGTAAAGGCTTCTGGATCGTCCAGCGCTGCCACCACCGCCTTGTGGCCCAGTTCTTCCACCACGATCATGGCGGTGTCCTGGTCCAGCGGCTGGTTGATGGTGACCATCTGTCCCATCTTCATCAGCGCCTTGATCACTTCAGACGCCTTGATCGACATCTTGTGTGCCAGCTCTGCCACCGTGATGGTTTCGGGCACATGCACTTCAATGATGCGCGCCTCGACCGGTGCAGACTGCTGGTGATCGTCGCGATGGTCGCGGCTGTCGCCACGGCGGCCACGCGGGCCACCACGCCAGTTGTTGCGACCGACACCGCCGCTGCTGTCGCCACGGGTCTTGATTTCTTTTTTCTTGGCGGTGTCGTTGGCCCAGCTGGAGGACAGCTTGGCCGACTTCACTTCCTTGCCAGCGCCTGGCGCACCTGCGCCTGCCCCGGCAGTGGCGGGAGCGCCTGCGCGCGCCACACCGGTGCCAACAGCCGGCTTGTGCAGGGTGCCCTTCTTGGCATCCCCCACGGCAGCGGGCTTGGCCACTGGCTTGGGTTCTTCTGGCTTCTTGGCCACCATGACCGCCTTCTTGGGCGTGGCCATCATGGACCGGATCGCAGCAGCTTCCGCTTCGGCCTTGCGGCGACGGGCGTCCAGGTCAGCAGCGCGCGCGGTTTCCTCGTCGGCGCGTGCCTTGGATTCAGCGGCAGCCTTTTCGCGGGCTTCGGTTTGGGCTGCATTGCGTGCAGCGGCTTCGGCCGCTTGCTCGCGGGTGGCCTCCTGCTTGACAGCAGAGGCTTGTGCCTTCTTCTCGGCTTCCTGGGCGGCATAGGCGGCAGCGCGCTCTTCAGCTTCACGCTCGCGCTTCTCACGCGCTTCGCGCTCGGCACGCTTTTCGGCCAGCTCCGTCTCCTGGCGGCGGATCAGCTCGGCTTGGCGGCGAGCTTCTTCCTCGCGGCGGGACAGTTCCAGGTCTTCGCTGGAAACAGCGGCCTCTTCCGCAGCGGCGGGCGCGTGGGATTCGACAGATGCCTCGGCACCTTCGTCGCGCTGGATGAACGTGCGCTTCTTGCGCACTTCCACCTGGATCGTGCGGGCCTTGCCCGTGGCATCCGCCTGCTTGATCTCGCTGGTGGACTTCTTCACCAGCGTGATCTTCTTGCGGTCGGCCGAAGCCGTGCCGTGGCTGGCCTGCAGATAAGCAAGCAGCTTTTGCTTGTCCGACTCGGTCAACGCGTCGGAAGGGGCGGCCTTGCCCACGCCCGCAGCTTTGAGCTGGTCGAGCAGGGTTTCAGGCGATTTTTTGAGTTCGGTTGCAAACTCGGCGACAGTATTACTGGACATATGTGGTTCGTGCCTCCCTGACCTTTGCTCTTGCCCCGCGAACCAGTGTTCGCGCGCCTTCATGATCAAGGCTTTGGCATCTTCTTCAGACTGTCCGGTCAGGTCGGTCAGTTCATCAATGGCCAGATCGGCCAGGTCGTCACGTGTGTGCACACCGCCTTCAGCCAACTTGGCAATCAGCTCGGGGGTGAGGCCTTCGAGGTCGCGCAGGTCCTGGGAGACCTCTTCCACGCTTTCCTCACGGGCGATTTCCATCGTGAGCAGCGCATCCTTGGCACGGGCACGCAACTCGTTGACGGTGTCTTCGTCGAAGCTTTCGATCTCCAGCATTTCCTGCAGCGGCATATAGGCCACTTCTTCGAGGCTGTTGAAGCCTTCGGAGATCAGGATGTCGGCGATTTCCTCGTCCACATCGAGCTTTTCCATGAACAGCTTGCGGGCCGTGTCGGTCTCGTTGGCCTGCTTTTGCGCGCTTTCGGCGGCGTCCATGATGTTGATCTTCCAGCCAGTCAGATCGGACGCCAGACGCACGTTCTGACCACCACGGCCAATGGCGATGGCGAGATTTTCCTCGTCCACGACCACGTCCATGGCGTGTTTTTCTTCATCGACCACGATGGAGGACACGTTGGCCGGGGCCAGGGCGCCGATCACAAACTGTGCGGGGTCTTCGGACCACAGCACGATATCCACGCGTTCGCCAGCCAGCTCATTGGTCACCGCATTGACGCGGGTGCCACGCACACCGACGCAAGTGCCAATGGGGTCCACGCGCTTGTCGTGGCTCAGCACGGCAATCTTGGCGCGCGAGCCGGGGTCACGGGCGCAGGACTTGATTTCCAGCAGGCCTTGTTCGATCTCAGGCACTTCGTTGCGGAAGAGTTCGATCATGAACTCGGGGGCCGAGCGCGACAGGATGATGGGAGCGCCGCGCAGCGTCAGGTCCACTTCCATGATCATGGCGCGCACACGGTCGCCACTGCGCAGGTTTTCCTTCGGGATCATCTCGCCACGGCGCAGACGTCCTTCCACACGGCCGGATTCGACAATGATGTCGCCCTTGTCCATGCGCTTGACGGTGCCGGTAAAGATTTTCTCGCCGCGCGACATGAAGTCGTTGAGCAGCATTTCACGCTCGGCGTCGCGGATCTTCTGCAGGATGACCTGCTTGGCAGCCATGGCGCCGATGCGGCCGATCGGCACGGACTCGACACCTTCTTCGATGTACTCACCCACTTCGATGTCCGGAATGCGGTCCTTCGCATCCATCAACAGCTCTTCGGCCTCGGGGTTTTGCAGGCCGGCATCATCGGGCACCACCAGCCAGCGACGGAAAGTCTCATAGTTGCCGCTGTCGCGATCTACGGACACGCGAATGTCCACCTCGCCCTGGTACAGCTTCTTGGTAGCCTGGGCCAGGGCCGACTCCACGGCGCCCAAGACCACATCACGCTCCACGTTCTTTTCGCGCGAAATGGCCTCAACCAACATCAACAATTCGCGATTCATGCGACGACTCTCCTGTTTCAATCACCCGAAGGCGGAGGCTGCGCGCGGCTGCCACCCACCCCAATTTTTCAGCAGCCACTCAGGCGGGTGCCGCCCCAGCCTTGCCTGCACGCCCCTTGAAATCCACGATGGGCGCCAGGCGCACATCCCGAACCTCGTCCAAGGTAAAGCCCAGCGCCTGCAATGGGGCGGGCACACGTTTCTTGCTGACCTTTTGACCTGGCTTGACCGGCGGCTCGTCACTCCAGACGATCTGCCACCCCCCAGCCTCGGCGCGCTCCAGCGTGCCGCGAAATTTCTTGCGGGTGGCATTGACCTGCCCCGCCGCCGCCGCAACGCCGATGGGCGCCTTCAGGGTGACGTCGATGACCGAACCCTCGAAGCGGACAAAGTCTTGCTCATGGCGCAGGGGGCGATCGATGCCGGGGGACGACACTTCGAGGCGCTTGTACTCGACGCCATCGACCTCCAGCGCAAACTGCAGCTGGCGCGTGACCTTCTCGCAATCCTCGACGGTCACGAACTGCTCAATCACGGGCTGGGGCGCATCAGCGGCCGGCTGCACCCAGGGCAAGTCGATGGTGACGCGCAGCAAACCACCAGCGGAGCGCTCGATCTCCACCAGGTCATACCCCAGGCCCGTCACAATTTGTTCAACGACTTGCTGCAATGCCACGTGTTCAGTTCAATCCCGGAAAAACAAAAAACCCGATAACCCCCGGAGACTCTTCCCCGACAGCTTCGAGCTCCAAAAGCGTTCGACCAAAAAAAACGGGCGGTTGGTACCCGCCCGTTTGGTCGTGAGAATCGTATTGTAGCGCGCAAAGTGTTGATTTGCAAAGGCGCGGACGGGCAAAACTGTTGTCAACGCGCCCAGGCCAGTGTGCATGCGGCCTGCCGGACGATGTGGTGCCAAAACGGCACCTGGCGCTTATCCAATCGGTGCGAGCAGCTATGACAGTGATAGCGGCTGCAGCAGCTCGGCCAGATCGCCCTCGGTGAACAGCGGCTCCTTGCGTGCAGCGGAGTCGCTGTACAGACTGCCCGCCAGCTGCGCCTTGCGCTCCTGCAGCGCCAAAATTCGCTCTTCAATCGTGCCCTGCGCCACCAGTTTGATCACCCATACGCTCTGTGTCTGTCCAATGCGGTGGGCGCGGTCGGTGGCCTGTTTTTCCACCGCCGGGTTCCACCAGGGGTCGTAGTGGATCACCGTGTCAGCCTGCGGCAGGTTCAGCCCCACCCCGCCCGCCTTCAGGCTGATCAAAAACAGCGGCACCTGCCCGCTGGTGAACTGTTCGATGATCGCGTCGCGCTTCTGGCTCTGCCCCGTGAGCTTGACCCAGGGCAGGTTGCGTTTTTTCAGCTCGGCCTCGATCAGTGTGAGCATGCTGGTGAACTGCGAGAACAGCAAAATGCGCCGCCCCTCGGCCAGCATCTCGGGCAGCAGCGCCATCAGCTGGTCCAGCTTGGCCGATGTCTTGACCTTTTTGGCAGCATCCAGCGGCACGAGTTGCGGGTGGCAGCACACCTGGCGCAGCTTGAGCAGCGCATCGAGGATGGTGATCTGCGACTTGGCCAGCCCCTTGGACTGCAGGGCTTCGCGCACGGTTTTTTCCATACCCAGGCGGATGGTTTCGTACAGATCGGCCTGCGTGCCGGTCAGCTCCACGGGCATCACCGACTCGACCTTGGGCGGCAGCTCGCCCGCCACCAGGGCCTTGGTCCTGCGCAGCATAAAAGGCGTGATGCGCGCGCGCAGCTGTGCCATGCGCGCGCCGTCGCCCAGTTTTTCGATGGGCGTGCGAAACACTTCCTTGAAGCGTGTTTGACTGCCCAGAAAACCTGGCATCAAAAAGTGAAACAGGCTCCAGACCTCGCCCAGGTGGTTTTCCATGGGCGTGCCCGACAGGCACAGGCGGTGGCGCGCCTGCAGCTGGCTGACCACCTGCGCGGCATGCGTGCTGGCGTTCTTGATGTTCTGCGCTTCATCCAGCACCACCAGGTGCCACTGGTGCGCCAACCAGCGCTCGCGGTCGCGCTGCAGCAGCGAATACGGGGCGATGACCAGGTCATGCTCGGTGACTGTATCTGCCATGCCGTGTCGGCCGGCGCCATGCAGCACCAGGCAACGCAGCCCAGGGCAAAAGCGGGCGGCCTCGCGCTGCCAGTTGCCCATGAGGCTCACCGGCGCAATGACCAGCGCAGGTGCGGTCAGCCGCCCCGCGTCTTTTTCGACCTGGATGTGTGCCAGGGTCTGCAGCGTCTTGCCCAGGCCCATGTCGTCGGCCAGCACACCGGCCAGGCCGTGGGCGCGCAAAAACTGCAGCCAGTTCAGCCCCTGCTGCTGGTACGGCCGCAAGGTGGCCAACACGCTGGCGGGCAAAGGCACCTCCGGCAAGGCGCCGGCGCCCCGCAACTGGGCCGCCATGGTGCGCAAGGCATCGGCGCCCTGCCACACAGCGCCCTCGCCCAACGCGGCGCTGGTGCGCAGCGCGTCCATGCGCGAGAGCTTGAGGCTGTCGCCGCTGAAATCGTGCGCGCGGTCGCCCACCAGATCCAGCAAGGCCGCCATCCAGGGGCGCAGCGCGTCGGTTGGCACCCGCACAAAACCCGATGCCCCCACGTCCCGCAGGTAGGCAAACGGCGGCAGCTGCGGCTGGCCCGTGACGGGGTGGGGCGGCTGCTGGGCGGCAGCGGCGATCAGCAGGGGCAGCAGCGGCAGGATGTTGTGGCGCACGCCGTTGATTTCCATGCCCAGCGACAGCGCAAACCAGGGCGATGTGGCCTCATCTTCGCCACTGGGTTGCAGTGACACGTCCAGCGTGTCGGCATGGGTGATCCAGCCGTCCAGCGCCGCGTCCTGCGTCAGCACAAAACCGGCCTCGCGCAACACGGAAAAACCGTTGTCAAACCAGTGCATCCAGTCGTCCTGCGATTCCTCGCCGGGGATGCCAAACAGGCCGTCGTCGGTGGCCAGCAGGCCCAGGTCCATCAGGCGTTCAATGGCATCCAGCTCGGCCGCCGCGTCGCGCTGCAGCAGCACCTGACTGCCGTCGGCGCCGGTCACCAGCACGCTCAGGTCCTGCCCGGCCCACCAGCCCACATGGCCCTGGTAGTCAAAGCGCAACTGGGCGGTGATGAGGCCCAGGCCCGGCACATCGGCTTCGGGCACGGGCGCCGGGTGCAGGCGCGCCACGGGCTTGACGCCCTGCACGCGTGTGAGAGGGCTGAGCACCGGCGGCAGCGGCAGCATGCCCCCAAGGCGGCTCGCCACCTCGGCATGGTGTTTTTGCAGCGCGGCGGCGGCGAGCGGAGGCGCCTGCAGCAGCAGTTCCAGTTGTTCGGGGCTCAGCCCCTCGGCCGACACGGGGCCGCAGAGGCCCTGATCGACATCGATGTACAGCGGCGGGTGGTTGGCGCACAGCGTGGCGCTGGGGCCGGGCAGGCGGGCCTGTAGGGTCCAGGCGCTGTCGCCACCATCGCCGCCATTGCCACCACCAGATATGGCTGTTTCTTTCCAGGCCCAGGCTATGGGCAGCGGATCGCCCCAGCGCAATGGCGCGCCCACCGTGGAGCCTCCCGCGTCGGCAAACAGACGTCCCGTGGCGGCCGCCTGCTGCAGCGCCATCAGGCCTACAGCGCCCTCCAGCACACCCGTCGGCGCGCCGTTGTAGGCCGAGTAGTAGCCCATGCTGCGCGGCATGGCACGCAGCAATTGCAGCAGCTGGCGGTCCACATCCGTGGCGCGGTCATACACCGCCTGGCCGGGGCCAGGTTGGGTCCGGACGGCCTTGGGCTTGGCCCAGCCGCCGGTGAGCTTGGGGTAGGACACCACGGCCTCGATCTGCAACTGCGGTGCACCAGCGCGCAGGCGCCCGATGGTGGAGAGCAGGTAGAGGTAACACTCCGGCCGGTCTGCCCGCGCGCCAGCCAGTGGCGGCGCGGCGTTGTCTGCCGCCAGATCCCAGTCGTTCAGCCAACGCACCAGGCGGGCCTCGGCCTCCGCGCGGGCCTGGGCGGCAACGCGCTCCTGCATAGCCTGCAGCGCTTGCACGGCCTGCGCTGTAGGGGGCGAACGGGGGGCAGGCTCTGCGCCTGGGCGCACGTCCAGGGCCTTCAGCGTCAGAGCTACGGCATGTTTGCAGTCTTCGCCCACCGGGCAGGTGCATTCGCCCGACCAGGAGCGGACCTGGCCGTTGGGCGCCAGCACCAGCTCTACCGACAGCGCGTACGGCTCGGGTTGGGTGCCCTGCACTTCGCCGCCGATGCGCCAGACGCCTTTGCCGTCCTCTTCAACGTCGATGCTGACGACCGCAGACTGCCGGAAAAGGCCCATACCGCGCGACCAAGCGCCTTGGTCGCAGTGAGCCTGCAGCGAGCTGATAGAAAAGGACGGAGCAGCGGAGGATGACACAAATTAATGTAAAAAATGGTTCTAGCGCTTTACCATCAAGCGCTAGAAGCTATTAAAAAGTGAGCATTGAGTGAGTATTCAGAACGCCACTCTTACTGGCTGCGCGCGGCGCGCACACGCTCAAAAACGCCCTGAGCCTCGCCGCCCGCCCCTGCGCTGCCGGGAGCGGCCTGTAGGCTGGCCAGCAGCCGCGCCAGCACGGGCGCCTGGGGCAGCAGCGGCCCCAGGAACAGCGCGCGCTGGCCGTCGGCAATCAGCAGGGTGGGAAAGGTCTCCACGTCCAGGTCGCCAGCCAGATCGGACTCGTCTTCGATGTCCACCCATTCAAAACGCACCTCCGGATGCGCGCGGGCCAATTCGTTGAACAGGGGGCGGTAGATGCCACAGGTGCCGCACCACGCTGCGCACAGGCACACGGCCCACCAGCCACCGGGCGCGGCGGCCGCCGGGCTTGGCGGGGAGGACGGGGGCAGTGCGGCGGGGCTGGACATCAAACGGGCTCCTGGGGCTGGCGTGGCGGGAGCCCTGTGAAGACAGCAGGCCCCGCGCTACAAACCGCGCCGTTCGCGGGCGCGGTAAACCTCGATGGTACCCACACCCGGCGCCTGGTTGCCCCAGCTGTTGCGCACAAAGGTGGCCACCGCCGCCACGTCCTCGTCGGACAGAAACTGCTGGAACGGCGGCATGCCATGCGGGCGCGGGTTGCCCTCCGTGGCAGGCAGGTAGCCACCCTGCAGCACCACACGCACCAGGTTGGTGGGGTCCGCCAGCGTAACCGCGCGGTTGCCCGCCAGCGCCGGGAAGGCGCCGGGCTCGCCCTGGCCTTGGTCGCCATGGCATTGGGCGCAGTGTTGTTCGTACACCTTGCTGCCACGCGCCATCGCGCTGGCCGGGGGCGCGGCTGCCGTGACTGGCGTCTTGCGATCTTGTTGCGGCAGGACCTGCAGGTACACGGCCATGGCGCGCGCATCGGCATCGGTGAGGTACTGCGTGCTGCGGAACACCACTTCGGCCATGGGGCCCAGCACCGAGCCCTGAGGGGCCACGCCGGTTTTCAGCAAGGCCATCACGTCTTCGGTTTTCCATTCTTTGACACCCGCCTCATGCGCAGCATTGAGCGCAGGGGCATACCAGTTCTGCACCGGGATCTGCCCGCCGGTAAAGGCCTTGGCGTCGGTGGTGGCGCCCAATGCGTTGCGCGGCGTGTGGCAGGCGGTGCAATGGCCCAGGCCGTTGACCAGGTAGGCGCCCCGGTTGTATTCGGCCGACTGCGTGGGTTCGGGTTGAGGCGCCCCGGGCGTGAAGAACAACGCCCGCCAAACACCCAGCGCCGCCTGCGTGTTGTACGGAAAACGCAGAGCGTGGTCGCGGTTGGACTCAGCGGCGGCGGGCAGGCTGTGCAGGTAGGCAAAGATGGCGTCCGAATCCTCGCGCGTCACCTGCGTGTAGTTGGGGTATGGAAAGGCCGGATACAACAGCCGCCCGTCCTTGCTGCGGCCGTGGTGCATGGCGCGCCAGAACTCGGCAGAGGTCCAGCTGCCAATGCCATGCGCCTTGTCGGGCGTAAGGTTGGAGCTGTGCACCACGCCAAACGGCGTCTCGATGCCGCGCCCGCCCGCAAACGGCGCACCGCCCTGCGTGGTGTGGCAGGCCATGCAGTTGCCCACGCGGGCCAGGTACTCGCCGCGCTGAATCAATTCAGGTGTGCTCTGCAGCGTCTCGCCAGCGGGCAGAGGCTCTTCGCCGCGCAAGTTCAGGCTGATCAGCAGTGCTGCCGCAATGCCCAGCGCGGCCAGAACGGAAGATATTGTCCAGAGGATGCGTTTCATCGGTGCATCGCTTCTCAACGTGCAGCCGCAGCGGCCACGGGCACTTCGGCCACACCACCGCAGCGCGCGGGCATCGCAGCAGGCAAGGTGCGGGCGGGCTTGCCCCCCGCCGCCACGGGCTGGGCGGCCAACCAGGCCGAGACAGCACTCACATCGTCGGGCGTGAGCTGGCGGGCAATGTCGGCCATGCAGTCGGGCAGATGCGCCCGGCGCTGGCCGGTCTTCCAGGCACCCAGCTGGCTGTTGAGGTAGTCGCGCGGCAGGCCTAGCAGGCCGGGTATGGACGGGGTCACACCCGTCATGGCTGCGCCATGGCAGGCCACGCAGGCGGGGATGTTGCGGGCCCCATCGCCCCCTTGCACCAGCTTGCGGCCTTGCTCCAGCACAGCGGCGGGCGCTTGTGGTGCGGGCGGCGGCGGGTAAGGCAAGTCCAGCGCTGCAAAGTGCTCGGCCATCTCGCGCAGGTAGTCGTCGGTCAGGTGTTCAATCAGGTAAGTCATCTGCGGGTAGCTGCGCCGCCCGTCCCGAAAGTTGAGCAGCTGGTTGGCCAGGTAGCCCGCTGGTTTGCCCGCAATGCGGGGGAAATAGCCGTCTGGCGTGGCCCGGCCCTCTTTGCCGTGGCACGCGGTACAGGCCAGCACGCGCGAGGACATGGACGACACGGGCACCGTGGCCGCAGGGGCGGCAGGGGGCGTGCTGGCGGGCACCGTCTGGGCCGCAGCGCCAGCCGTCAACGCCAGCGCCACCAGGGCAGCCGCGCCGGGTGCGGAAAAAACAGGGCGCAGCAAGCCGCGCAGGCAATCGATCATGGGGATTTTTCCGTGGGGAAACGGTCGGCGGGCACCCACAAGCCGTGCGCTCGGGGCATGCACCAATACAAGCCCTCACTCTACGCCCAGCGGCAAAAACAGTACAGATTCAGTTTCCTGTTAAAAATACAGATCAGTTTGACAAGCAGCCAGCCCCACCACCCCAATGAAACGCTACGAACGCCACGCTGACACCATCGCGCAGCTCATCCACAGCGGCGCGCTGCGGCCTGGCGACCGAGTGCCTTCGGTGCGCGAGGCCAGCCGCACGCGGGGCATCAGCCCGTCCACCGTGTTCGAGGCGTACTACCTGCTGGAGGCCCAGGGACTGATCCACGCCCGGCCGCGCTCGGGCTACTACGTGAGCGCCCGGCTGCCCAGCACGGCCGAGGCCCGCCCCGCCGAGCCCCTGCCCTCGCAGCCCGCCGCCACCTCCACCGGCGTGGCGATCAGCGACCTGGTGTTCGAGGTCCTGGGCCTGGCCCGTGACCGCGATCTGGTACCGCTGGGCTCGGCCTTCCCGGGGCTGGAGCTGTTTCCGCTGGACCGCTTGGCGCGGTGCCTGGCCAGCGGCATGCGCAAGCTCGACCCGTGGAACATCGTGCAAAGCCTGCCACCGGGTGACGAACGCCTGCGCCAGCAGATCGCACTGCGCTACGGCCTGCACGGCATGGCGGTGGATGTGGAAGAAATCATCATCACCAACGGCGCGATGGAGGCGCTCAACCTCTGCCTGGAGGCCGTCACCCAGCCGGGCGACGTGGTGGTGGTCGAATCGCCCACCTTTTACGCCGCGCTGCAGGCCCTGGAGCGGCTGAACCTGCAGGCGCTGGAAATCGCCACCCACCCGCGCGACGGCATTGACCTGGCCGCGCTGGCCGAGGCGCTGGAGCGCCAGCCCCCCCCAGCAGCCCGTCAAGGCCTGCTGGCTCATGCCCAGCTTTCAAAACCCTCTGGGCAGCCTGATGCCGGAGGACAAAAAACGCGAACTCGTGGCACTGCTCGCCCGCCACCAGATCCCGCTGATCGAGGACGACGTCTATGCCGAGCTGCACTTCGGCCCCCAGCGCCCGCCGCCTGCCAAGGCGTTTGATGGCACGGGGCTGGTCATGCACTGCAGCTCGTTCAGCAAAAGCCTGGCGCCCGGCTACCGCGTGGGCTGGGTGGCGGCGGGCCGCTTTGCCACGGCGGTGCAACGGCTCAAGCTGATGACCACACTATCAGCCGCCACACCATCGCAGCAGGCGCTTTCCGAATACTTGGCCCAGGGCGGCTACGACCGGCACCTGCGCGCGCTGCGCCGCAGCTTGGCCGAGCAGCGGGCGATTGCGTTGGAGGCGGTGGCCCAGCACTTCCCACTCGGCACGCGCGTGTCGCGGCCCGAGGGGGGCTACTTTTTGTGGGCAGAGCTTCCGCAGGAGGTCGATGCACTGGCGCTGCACCGTCAGGCACTTGCGCAGGGCATCAGCCTGGCGCCCGGGCAGATTTTTTCGGCCGACCGGCGTTTTGCGCACTGCGTGCGCATCAACTACGGGCACCCGGCACATGACCGCCTGCAACCCGCCCTGGAATGCGTGGGCCGCCTGGCAACTGTGCTGGCTGCCGAGGGTGCGCGCACACCCCTTGGTGAGCGCACCAACAACTCAAATCTATAGAGCGGCGACTGCAGCACAACCTGTCCGGCACAGACACGGGTCTGAGCCAGGCCGCCAACAAAAAAGCACGCTGAGGATGCCCCCCAACGTGCTTTTCTTTTGATAGCTACCTGCGCTTGATGGGCAAGCGCCAGGGCCTGTTTTTATCCATATCCCTCGTCGCTATCCCTCAGGCGGGGGCATGCCCGCTCAGAAGCTCTCCCATTCGTCGTCGTTGCCGCCCTTGGCTGCGGCTGCAGGCGCGCTGGCAACCGGGGGCCTGGTGCTGGCTGCAGGGGCAGCTGCAGGGGTGGCCGCGCTGGCCTTGGGCGCTGCCAGGCTGGCCTGGGGTTTGGCGGGCTTTGCGCTGCCGATCTTGCTGGCGCCTTTGGTCGCGCCTGCACTGCGTTGGGCGGTGAATGCCGGGGCAGCGATGGGCGCTCGGGGTGCCGGTGCGCTGCGCATGGCGTTGGCGTCGAGCTTGAAGACCGCCACGGCGTTGACAAGTTCGCCGGCCTGGGCGTTCAGGGCGCTGGCGGCGGCCGCCATTTCTTCCACCAACGCTGCGTTTTGCTGCGTGGCCTGGTCCATCTGCGTGACGGCTTCTCCCACCTGACCCACTCCTGCGCTTTGTTCGCTGCTGGCGGCGCTGATCTCTCCCATGATGTCCGTCACTCTGCGGATGGAGGCGACCACTTCGGTCATGGTGGCCCCTGCCTTGTCCACGAGGGCCGTGCCTTGTTCCACGCGCTCTACGCTGGCGGTGATGAGGGCTTTGATTTCCTTGGCGGCTTCTGCGCTGCGCCCTGCCAGGCTGCGCACTTCGCCGGCCACCACCGCAAAGCCCCGGCCTTGTTCTCCGGCCCGGGCGGCTTCCACGGCGGCGTTCAGGGCCAGGATGTTGGTCTGGAAGGCGATGCCGTCGATCACGCTGATGATGTCGGCGATCTTTCTGCTGCTGTCGTTGATGCCTTTCATGGTCTCGACCACTTCGGCCACCACCTCGCCGCCTTGCACGGCCACGGTGCTGGCGCTCACCGCCAGCTGGTTGGCGGCCCGGGCGTTGTCGGCGTTCTGGCGCACGGTGGAACCCAGCTCTTCCATCGAGGCTGCCGTTTCTTCCAGCGCACTGGCCTGCTGCTCCGTGCGGGCCGACAGGTCGTTGTTGCCCGAGGCAATCTGTGAGCTCGCCGAGGCAACCCCTTCCGCGTTCTGGCGCACCGAGCCCACGGTGTTCACCAGACTTTGCTGCATGCGCTGCAAGGCGCCCAGCAGGTGGCCGGTTTCGTCCTTGGAACTCACGGTGATCTGGCCACTGAGATCGCCGCTGGCCACACGGTCGGCAGCCTCCACGGCCTGCGCCAGGGGGCGGGTGATGGAGCGGATGATGGTGATGGCGAGAAAGACGGCAATCGCAATGGCGAGCACGCCAGCGATCAACACATCCCGTTGCAGCGCAGCGGCGGCAGCTTCGGCCCGCTCACCTGCTTTGACCGTGGTCTGGGCCTGAAACTCAACCTGTTCGTCGATCGCAGCCTGGTAGGCCCGCTGTGCCGGGCGGTATTGCTCTTCCAGGAACTTGGTGGCTTCGTCCCTTTGACCTTGTTGGATCATCGTCAGGTATTGATCCCTCAACTTCACGAAATCGGCACGCCGCTGCTGCATGCGCGCGAGGAGTTCCTTGCCTTTTTCAGAGGTGATCAGCGCATTCAAGGTTTTGTATTGCGCCTCCACGTCCACTGCGGCGGCAGATATCTGGCTTGTTGCCGACTTCACGACGGACTCCGTGGTGAAAATCGCCAGATTACGCACCTGGATGGCTTGCTCATTCACGCCATCAGTGAGTGCGCCCAAAGCCTTGGTCACCGGTATGCGAACGTCAATCACGTCCTTCAGCTCTGCGCGCTGGCTCGCAGACTGGATCAGGCTGACCGTCCCCAGCGCGATGAGCAACAGCACCATGACGGCAAAGGCCACGGTGAGTCGGGTTGATATCTTCAGCTGGTTCATCCTGCTTCTCCTCTGGACGGGTGGTGGTTTGAAGGTGGTTTTTTGGCTGTCACTACCTTATCCGTGAGCGATCTTTGTCACCAGTGCTATTTCGCCGCGGCGCAGCAACTCCGACCTGTGCGCCACAGATCACCCTGCACTCGCCCAGGCATTTATTGACAAAACGCCGCATCCGGTCGGTTCAGTGCGTTCCCCACCCCGCCGCAGCCCCGGCCTGCCCGGTTGGGATTGGAGAGCTAGCTCCAGTCCCAGCCCCGGTGCGCAGGCAAAAAAATGCTACCTTCCACAGCGGCCCTACCGCCGGTGCGCCCCCGCTTTTGACTGACGATCCGATGCCCCTTTTCAGCAACAAAGAAACCGATCCCAACCACATCCCCGCCCCGGGCCTGCCCCTGCTGGCGCTGGAGCTGCGGGCGCCCTGGGAGTTTGGCGCGGTGCTGCCCGCCTGGCCGGTGCTGCAGCGTGCCCCGCTGGGCGACGGCCACACGGTGATCGTGTTTCCGGGCCTCACGGCGGGTGACGCCACCACCGTGCCGCTGCGCCGCTACCTGGATTCGCGCAACTACGACACCCTGGGCTGGGGCCAGGGCCTGAACCTGGGCCCCCGCGATGGCGTGCTGGAAACCGCCAAGCGCCAGCTGCAGGAGGCCGCCCAAGCCAGTGGCGGCAAGGTGAGCCTGGTGGGCTGGAGCCTGGGCGGCGTCTATGCCCGCGAGCTGGCCAAGGAGATGCCCGACCTGGTGCGCTGTGTGATCACACTGGGCACGCCATTCGCAGGGCACCACACCTCGACCAATGCCTGGCGCATCTACCAGTTCGCCAGCGGCCGCAACATCGAGCGCGAAACCGAGAGCTACAACCTGCCCGAAGCGCCCCCCCGTGCCCACCACCAGCATCTACTCGCGCACAGATGGCGTGGTGGCCTGGCGCGGCAGCATCCAGGCCCCGGCGGCGCACAACCCGCACACCGAAAACATCGAAGTGGTGGCCAGCCACTTTGGCATCGGCCTGAACCCCAGCGCCTGGTGGGCCGTGGCCGACCGCCTCGGACAACCGCATGGGCCGCAAGTGGTGTGGCAGCCTTTTCAGCGCCCCCGGGTTCCGGGCTTGCACCTGGTGTATCCAGATCCCCACCGCTAAGCGACTTGCGCGGGGCTATGCAGCCAGTCCGCCCAAAGAAATAGAAAACAGAGAACAAAAAAAGCACGCTGAGGATGCCCCCCAACGTGCTTTTCTTTTGATAGCTACCTGCGCTTGATGGGCAAGCGCCAGGGCCTGTTTTTATCCATATCCCTCGTCGCTATCCCTCAGGCGGGGGCATGCCCGCTCAGAAGCTCTCCCATTCGTCGTCGTTGCCGCCCTTGGCTGCGGCTGCAGGCGCTGGCGCGCTGGCAACCGGGGGCCTGGTGCTGGCGGCAGGGGCGGCTGCAGGGGTGGCTGCGCTGGCCTTGGGCGCTGCCAGGCTGGCCTGGGGTTTGGCGGGCTTTGCGCTGCCGATCTTGCTGGCGCCTTTGGTCGCGCCTGCACTGCGTTGGGCGGTGAATGCCGGGGCAGCGATGGGCGCTCGGGGTGCCGGTGCGCTGCGCATGGCGTTGGCGTCGAGCTTGAAGACCGCCACGGCGTTGACAAGTTCGCCGGCCTGGGCGTTCAGGGCGCTGGCGGCGGCCGCCATTTCTTCCACCAACGCTGCGTTTTGCTGCGTGGCCTGGTCCATCTGCGTGACGGCTTCTCCCACCTGACCCACTCCTGCGCTTTGTTCGCTGCTGGCGGCGCTGATCTCTCCCATGATGTCCGTCACTCTGCGGATGGAGGCGACCACTTCGGTCATGGTGGCCCCTGCCTTGTCCACGAGGGCCGTGCCTTGTTCCACGCGCTCTACGCTGGCGGTGATGAGGGCTTTGATTTCCTTGGCGGCTTCTGCGCTGCGCCCTGCCAGGCTGCGCACTTCGCCGGCCACCACCGCAAAGCCCCGGCCTTGTTCTCCGGCCCGGGCGGCTTCCACGGCGGCGTTCAGGGCCAGGATGTTGGTCTGGAAGGCGATGCCGTCGATCACGCTGATGATGTCGGCGATCTTTCTGCTGCTGTCGTTGATGCCTTTCATGGTCTCGACCACTTCGGCCACCACCTCGCCGCCTTGCACGGCCACGGTGCTGGCGCTCACCGCCAGCTGGTTGGCGGCCCGGGCGTTGTCGGCGTTCTGGCGCACGGTGGAACCCAGTTCTTCCATCGAGGCTGCCGTTTCTTCCAGCGCGCTGGCCTGCTGTTCTGTGCGGGCCGACAGGTCGTTGTTGCCCGAGGCAATCTGTGAGCTCGCCGAGGCAACCCCTTCCGCGTTGCTGCGCACGCCGGACACCACGTGCGCCAGGTTGGCACGCATGTCACCGAGCGCGGTGAGCAACTGGCCCATTTCGTCCTTGCCGCCAGGCGGCACCTCGGTAGTGAGGTCGCCCTCGGCAATCGCGCGGGCCGCCCGCACAGCATGGTGGGCCGGCCGGGAGACGGTGCGCGTAATGCCCACACCCAACAAGGCCGCCAGCACCACACACACCGCCAGGGTGCCCAGCAGCCACAGGCGCGCCGTGGCGAATACTTCACGCCCTTCGGCACTGGCTTGCAACGCGGCCTCGGAATTGATCTTCTGCAGTTCGCCCAGCGTTTCTGCCGCGGCGACAAAAGCGGCTTCCGACTCGCCCGCATAGAGCATGCCCAGGGCGTCGCCGGTGAGTTCCAGCGTCTCGGCGTTGGTGAAGTCCACGCCCGAGGCGATCTCCAGCAATTTGGCCTGGAGCTTGATGTACTCGGCTTTGCGCTGCTTGTAGGCGGTATAGACCTCGCGCTCCTTGTCCATGTCGATGAGGGCCTCGTACGCAACCTCGACCTTGTCCAGATCCTTGTGGCGCAGGGTTACCTGCTCGGAAAACGCCTTGACTTCCGCCACGCTGCGCGAGGTGACCACCCCCGCCTCGGAGCGCCGCATGCGGTTGAGCAACACGCGCAGCTCCCCCGTTTGCGCCACGCTGGGCAGCAAGTTGGTGGCGATCTGGTCCGCCCCCTGGTGGATGCGGGACATCTGCACCAGCGCCATCACACCCAGCAAGGTGGTGAACAGCACCACCGCCAAAAATCCCGCTCCCAGCTTGACGCCGATGCGCAGATCGGAAACTCTCATGGATCACCCTTCACATTGCGTTTGCCCAAAAGGCACTTCGACGCATGCCAATCTGTATTGCTCAGCACCGCATACTTGTAACCAAATGCAGTCTAGCAGTGCCTGCCGCGCTGCAAAGTGGGCTTTCCCCTTACAGAACAACACCGCGCGGCCAAAAAAAAGCATGCGGGCTTGTGGCGCGCATGCTTTGTCGGGAACGCTGGAAGGCTATTGTATTTGTAGCTAATCCCGCTTTACCAAAAAGCCCTGGAGGCTATTTGATGCCCAATTTTCTTCAGGCGTTCGACTTCTTGAAAGCCTCGATGCCGTCCGTGATTTCCTTCTTGGCGGCGTCAATGCCTTCCCAGCCCAGCACCTTGACCCACTTGCCCTTTTCCAGGTCCTTGTAGTGCTCGAAGAAGTGGGCGATGGCGTTGCGGCGCATGGCATTCACGTCGTCGATGTTCTGCCAGTGGTCGTACATGGGCAACACTTTGGAGGTGGGCACGGCAATGACCTTGCCATCCACACCGGCCTCATCTTCCATCATCAGGATGCCCAGCGGGCGGCACGGCACGACCACACCGGGGTGCAGCGCGTAGGGGGTGATCACCAGCACGTCCACCGGGTCGCCGTCGCCCGACAGCGTCTGCGGCACGTAGCCGTAGTTGGTGGGGTAATGCATGGCCGTGGTCATGAAACGGTCCACGAAGATCGCGCCCGATTCCTTGTCCACTTCGTACTTGATCGGGTCAGAGTTCATCGGGATCTCGATGACCACGTTGAAGGCTTCGGGGACGTTCTTACCTGGGGGGACGTTGTTGAGGGACATGTCTTTGGAGAGTGGTTTGTTGACGGTAACCCGCGAAGCGGCCGACGCTGACACAGCGCAACGAACCGTCGGGATTAACCCTGATTTTAGGCGCACGCCCCTTTCTGCCCGCTTGCAAACCGGCGTTTGCCTGTAAATTGGGTCTGTTGGCCAATCGACTCCTCCCGCACAACGCACGGGGAGCACGAGGAAGCAACGCAGCGGGGATGCCACCGATGCGTTGGTCCCCCTCCGTGCAACACAACCCTAGGAGAATTGAATGGCTGCAAGTTCAGCACTGACATCCCCTCTCATCCTCGCCCTCGTTTGCGGGCTCATCGCGGTGGCCTACGGCATCTGGGCTCGGGGCTGGATTCTTTCCAAAGACCCGGGCAACGCCCGCATGCAGGAGATCGCCGCCGCCATCCAGGCCGGCGCGGCGGCCTACCTCGCCCGCCAGTACAAGACCATCGCCATCGTGGGCGTGGTGCTGGCCATCCTGATTGGCATCTTTCTGGACATGACGACGGCCGTTGGCTTCGTGCTGGGCGCCTTTCTGTCGGGGGCCTGTGGCTTCATCGGCATGAACGTGTCGGTGCGCGCCAACGTGCGCACCGCGCAGGCGGCCACCCACGGCATTGGACCGGCACTGGACGTGGCGTTTCGCGGCGGGGCCATCACCGGCATGCTGGTGGTGGGGCTGGGCCTGTTGGGCGTCACGGGCTTTTACTGGTTCCTGGCGGGCAACGGCAACCTCACACCCACGGCCAACCTGGCCACGCTGCTCAACCCGCTGATCGGCTTTGCGTTTGGCTCGTCGCTGATCTCGATCTTTGCGCGCCTGGGCGGCGGCATCTTCACCAAGGGCGCCGACGTGGGCGCCGACCTGGTGGGCAAGGTGGAGGCCGGCATTCCTGAAGACGACCCGCGCAACCCCGCGGTGATCGCCGACAACGTGGGCGACAACGTGGGCGACTGCGCCGGCATGGCGGCCGACCTGTTCGAGACCTATGCGGTGACGCTGATCGCCACCATGGTGCTGGGCGCGCTGCTGGTGGCCACCGCGCCCGTTAACGCCGTGGTGTACCCGCTGGCGCTCGGGGCTGTGTCCATCATTGCATCCATTATTGGCTGCTTCTTCGTCAAGGCCTCGCCCGGCATGAAGAATGTGATGCCCGCGCTGTACAAGGGCCTGGCGATTGCGGGTGCGCTGTCGCTCGTCGCCTTCTACTTTGTCACCATCTGGATCATGCCGGACAACTCCATCACCGCCACCGGTAGCCAGATGAAGCTGTTCGGTGCATGCGCCACCGGGCTGGTGCTGACGGCTGCTCTGGTGTGGATCACCGAGTTCTATACCGGTACGCAGTATTCGCCTGTGCAGCACATCGCGCAGGCATCGACCACCGGGCACGGCACCAACATCATCGCGGGCTTGGGGGTGTCGATGCGCTCCACCGCCTGGCCGGTGATCTTCGTGTGCCTGGCCATCCTGTCGGCCTACCAGCTCGCCGGGCTGTACGGCATTGCCGTGGCGGCCATGTCCATGCTCTCCATGGCGGGCATCGTGGTGGCGCTGGACGCCTATGGTCCCATCACCGACAACGCAGGCGGCATTGCCGAAATGGCCGAGCTGCCCAGCAGCGTGCGCGACATCACCGACCCGCTGGACGCCGTGGGCAACACCACCAAGGCAGTGACCAAGGGCTACGCGATCGGCTCGGCCGGGCTGGCCGCGCTGGTGCTGTTTGCCGACTACACGCACAAGCTGGAGAGCTACGGCAAAGCCATCACGTTTGACCTGTCCGACCCGCTGGTCATCATCGGCCTGTTCATCGGCGGGTTGATCCCCTACCTGTTCGGCGCCATGGCGATGGAGGCCGTGGGCCGCGCGGCCGGGGCCGTGGTGGTGGAGGTGCGCCGACAGTTCAGCGATATTCCCGGGATCATGGAGGGCACCGCCAAGCCTGAATACGGCAAGGCTGTGGACATGCTGACCACCGCCGCCATCAAGGAGATGGTGATCCCCAGTCTGCTGCCCGTGGTGGTGCCCATCGTGGTGGGCCTGCTGCTGGGGCCCAAGGCGCTGGGCGGTTTGCTCATGGGCACCATCGTCACCGGCCTCTTCGTTGCCATCAGCATGTGCACGGGCGGCGGCGCATGGGACAACGCCAAGAAGTACATCGAGGACGGCCACCACGGCGGCAAGGGCAGCGAGGCCCACAAGGCCGCAGTGACCGGTGACACCGTGGGCGACCCCTACAAGGACACGGCCGGCCCCGCCATCAACCCGCTGATCAAGATCATCAACATCGTGGCGCTGCTCATCGTGCCGCTGGTGGTCAAATTCCACGGAGGGTGAAGCCACAGCCTCGGTCTGACAAGCCGGGAATCCAGGTAAACAAGGGGCCGCGGGCCCCTTTTTGCCGCGTACCATGGCGGGCACCGGCTCCCGTCCTCCCAGAAGATGGCCTTGAAACACACCACACCGTCGGCCCCTGCCCCCTCCGCCAGCGACACCACGCCCTACCAGCACATCGTGCGCGACGTGCTGGCACAGGCCCGGCCCCTGATGGAGCGCGTCGCCGAGGCCACGCGCATGTCCCTGCTCACGCGCCAGGACCAGGCCCGCACACCGGGTGAACACAACGCCATGCACGAAGCACGGCAGCAGCTGTCGCGGCTCACGTCCGTGATGGGCGAGCGTTACCCCGACGCGCTGCGCAAGGCACTCGACCAGGAGGCGGCACAGAACGAGGAAAAGCCCACACGCTCCCTGTTCACCGTCCATTTCGACGACCTTGAACTGATGGACGAGGCGCAGATCAACGACAGCGTGGAGCGCGCCCGCGCCCGGCAGGTGCTGATCTCGGCCGTGGAAGGGCCGCTGGCCGACCTCGACGCCCTGGTGTGTGCGGCCCGGGGCCTGGCCCGCGTTCAGCCGGAGCACAACCCCCTGCGCCCCGAAGTCTTTCTACAGGCGCTGCAGACCGTGGTGTCGCAGATGCAGGTCACGCCGCAGGTGCGGCACGACTGGATGGGCCCCATGGCCCAGGCGCTGGGCACGGAGCTGCGGGGGCTCTACCTGGCGCAGATTGATCGGCTCAAGCTCAGCGGCGTGCAGCCCGTGGGCTATGCGATGCGCCAGGCCGATGGCCAGGTGGTCTACGTGGCGCCCACCGAAGGCGGCGCATCCCCCGGCTTTGCAGCCGACAACGACCTGTCCACAGTGGAAGGCCACGCCGATTCCCTGCTCACACTCGACCGCCTGCGCCGCCTGCTGCTGGGCGAGTTCAGCGAGAACCCGGCCCCCACGTCGGCGCCAACACACACGCCCTCCCCCCATTCAGACGAGAGCTTCGCCGACCAATTCGCACGCGAGTTCGATAACCCCAACCAGCTTCCCCCCATCGACCCACCCGCCACGGACTTCGCAGCCACCGTGCCCGCCGCCTTCGAGGCGCTGCAGGCCATGAACCAGGTCGGCCACATGATGGAGCGACTGGGGGGCCAGCGCCCGCAGCAGGTCGGCAGCAGCACAGAGGGCAGCCCTGCAGCCCCGTCGCGCAAGCATTCCGGCGGACTGGGAGAGGCCTTGAGCATGGAGGTGGTGGCGCTGATGGTGGACAACATCGCGCGCGATGGTCGGCTGCTGTGGCCGGTGCAACAGTTCATCCGCGCGCTGGAGCCGGCCTTGATACAGCTGGCCGTAGCCGACCCCCGTTTCTTCAGCCACAAGGAGCACCCCGCGCGCCGACTGCTGCAAGACATCACCGACCGCAGCCTGGCCTTCAACAGCCCCGAAGCCACCGGCTTCCAGAGCTTCATGCGCTCGCTCATGAACATCGCGGGCCCGCTGGCCACGGCCACCATCGACGGGCACGACGATTTCGAGCACGTGCTCCAGCAATTGCACGCCAAATGGGCAGAAAAGGACCAGCAGCGCAAACAGGAACGCCAGCGCGCCATTGAGGCCTTGCAGCACGCGGAACAGCGCCACCTGCTGGCCGCCCGGATTTCGCGCGACCTCTCGCTGCGGCCTGATTTCGGCAAGGTGCCCGACGAGATTTCCCGTTTTCTGCTCGGCCCCTGGTCCCAGGTCATGGCACAGGCGCGCCTGACCGACACCACCCGCAGTGCCGACCCAGGCCGCTACGAGGAGCTGGTGGACGCCCTGATCTGGAGCACGCAGCCCGCCTTGACCCGCGCGAACACCGGCCAACTGGCCCGCCTGCTGCCCAAACTGCTGGCCAAGCTGCGCGAGGGCCTGGCGTCCATCGACTACCCGGCCGCCCGAACCGAGGCCGTCTTCGAACTGCTGATGGAACTGCACCAGCAGGCCTTCAAGCCCGGCCCCCGGGTGGCCACCAAGCCCGCCGCCCCGCCGCCCCAACCACCGGCTGT
>NZ_JAMXAX010000074.1 GCF_023913775.1 Acidovorax facilis | reverse complement strand
CGCGGGCAGGTCAGCGGCGGGGGGCGCGGGCTGTGGCACTGCCAGGGCTGGCGACTGCGGCGCAGCAATGGCCATGCCAGCAGCTGGGGTCAGCTCTACGGACTCACCACGAGCCGCTCGCTCCACCCAGCGGCGCACGCTGGGCAGCTCGGCCGCCAGCGGCGCGGCGCGCGTCAGCTCCTGGTACATCTGCGCGAGCTGTTTTTGCGTGTCGGCATCGGCCTGCCAATAGCCCTGGCGCTGCGCCTGCACCAGGCGCTCCAGCGACTGGGCATAGGCCTGTGGATGCTCTTTCAGCCACTCGGGCAGGCCCAGCTGGTGCTTGTCGCGCACCAGCACGTCATAAAAGCTTTGCCAATGATCGCCGCGCACCGTGTCGGGCGCCACGGCCTGCCAGCCCCAGGCGAACTGCACGGCCTTGAGCACCTGCAGCGTGCCCGAATAGCCCTCGGCCTTCTGCGCCTGAAGCCAGCCAGGGTGCAGGTAGCGCGACTGCATCTCCAGCGCAATGGCGCGCTGCGCGGTCTCGGTGGTGGGCTCGCCTGCATCCTGCAGCTGGGCCACATGCAGCTCCAGCCCCTGTGCTCGCCCAGCCACGCGGGCTGCGGCCGACAGGCCGCCCAGGTACTGGAACGGGTCGTCCGAGCTGACCATGGCATACAGGTGCGAGCTGCGCGACAGGATGGCGGCATCGGTGCGGCGCAGGTGGGCACCCAATGCCTGAGCCGCCACACCGCCCTCCACGCCGGTCACCGGCTCGCCCTCCAGATAAGGCTGGCTCATGCGTTCGAGGAACATCTGGCCCAGGCGCGCATCGTTGATTTGCAAGCCGTCGCTTTGCACCGCGTCCGACAGGCCGGTGCCGTAGTCGCCCACCGCATTGCCGAACGATCGCACGCGCGCCAGTTGCTCGGCCTGCGCGCGGGGCACGCCCTGCTTGCGCAGTTCCTGGCCGATCTGCGCGGTATTGCGAGCGATCGCGTTGCCGGGCTCGGCCGTGGCGGCCTGGGCCACCGCACGGTCCAGCAGCGCCATCAGCGCGGGGAACTGGTCACGGTACGAGCCGGTGATGCTCATGAGCACATCAACGCGCGGGCGTTTGAGCTCTTCGGCGGCAATGGTCTCGACCCGCACCGGGCGGCCCGAGTCATCCCACACCGGGCGCACGCCCAGCGCCACCAGCGCCTGCGCTTCCATGATGCCCTGGTGGCGCAGTGTTTCACCCGCCCACAGCGACAGCGCCATGCGCTCTGGCGCCTGGCCGCCATGGCGCGCCTGGTAGTCCTTGAACCAGTCGTTGAACAGCGTCTGCGCCACCGCATAGGCCTGGCGTGTGGGCAGGCGACTCGGGTCCAGCCCGGTGAGGTTGCGGCCCGTGGGCAGGCTGTCGGGGTTGCGGATGGGGTCGCCACCGTACGCAGCTGGCAGGTAGCGCCCCCCCAGCGCAGCCAGCAGGCCGGGCATCTCGCCTTCGGTGGCCAGCAGGCGTTCCAGCTCCTGCGCGCGCTGTGCCAGTTGCAGCAGCGCGGGCGTGTCGATGGGTTGGCGCGCTGCGCGGTTGGGCACATGGTCTTCGGCGCGCACCAAGCCGTCCTGTGCTGGCGGTGCGTCAGGCAGCACGGGGCGCAGGTCCAGCACGCTGGCAGCCTGCGCGTCGGTCAACGCCACTTCCAGCCAGCGTGCAGGGCGTGCAGCCAGCACCGCGTCGTGCTTGATCAGGAAGGCTTCGTCGATGTCTTCGCCCAGCGCCTCGATCAGCGGCTTGCGCAGCGCCTGCAGGATGGTCTCGCGCCGCTGCTCGGGCGCGGGCACGCGGCCGAACATGGCCAGGCCCTTGGGCTGCGAGCTTTGCGCGAGCTGGTCCAGGTAGGGGTGCAGGATTTCAAGAAAGCCGTGGAAATCGGCCGCGATGCGCTCGGCGCTCCAGCCCAGGTCGCGGTGCAGCTGGTGTTCTACAAACTGCGTCACCAGCTGCTTTTCGAGCGCGCGGCGTGTGGGGCCTTCGTCCACGGTTTCCCATTCGTGCATCACCTCGTGCATGTGGGCCATGCGCGCCTCGAAGCCCGCCGGGGCGAACACGGGCGTACGGTGGCTCACCAGCACGGCGCGGCCCCGGCGCTTGGCCGTGAGTGCCTCGCCCAGGTTGTCCACGATGTAGGGATAGACCACGGGCAGATCGCCCAGGGGCAGCAGCGCATCGTCGTGCACATCCAGCGCACGCGCCTTGCCACCGGCCCATTCCTGCGTGCCGTGGGTGCCGAAGTGGATGAGGGCATCGGCCTCCAGCTGCGCCCACAGGTACACGGCCAGGTAATGGTGCGACAGCGGCGCCTTGGACTTGTGCATGAACGGGTTCTGGCCCAAGCGCAGCGTTTCTTCGCGCGGGGGCTGGGGCAATACCGAGAGCTTGCCCACCTGCAGGCGCGGGATGGCGAACACTTTTTCGCCCTGCCACTCGACCACGTAGCGGCTCTTTTCGGGCGTGCCCCAGTGCGCGTTCATGCGCTCGCGCACGGCCTTTGGCAGCGTGTCCAGGTGCTGCTCATAACGCGCCAGTGGCAGCGCGGCGGCCTGTCCGTTTTGCAGCAGCGCGCGCACATCAGCACCGGGGTAGTAGGCGGCCAGCAGCGGCTTGAGCCCATCGATCCAGCCCTGTTCGGGCACCTGCTGGGTGCGGTAGCCCGCCTGGGCCAGACCGCCAGAGACCTGTTCCAGGCTGCGCGGCACGTTGAGGAACGAGGCGCCAAAGTTGGTGCCGCCTGGGGGGTAGTTGTAGACCATGGCCACCAGGCGCTTGTCGGCGGCGGGTTTGGTCTGCAGCGCGATCAGGCGCCGCGCCTTCGCGGCCACGGCCTGGGCCTGGCGCTCGATGAGGCGGAAGTCTTGCCCCTCGGCGCCGTGGGCAGCGACCAGGACCGGGTCGATGGCGCCTGCCGCCTCAGGCTGCGCTAGGTAGAACGGCACATCGGACAGCGACAGGCCCGTGTCGCTGGCCTCCCACGCGGCGGCATCACCCGCGCGGTAGGGCTGCGTGCCGAGCAGCGGCACGCCCCAGCGGGCCAACAGCGGCTGCAGCGCAGCGGCCTGGGGCACCAGCTGGTGCAGCACCAGGGCGGAGGCATGCAGCCGACCGGGGCCAGAGCCTCCTTCAGCGGGCAACTCCAGCACCTCGGCCAGCGTCTGCGCCGTGACCTGCTGGCCAAAGGCCGCGTAGGCGAACAGACCCTGCTGGCGGAAGGTGTGCAACCAGGCATCGAGCCACCCCGTGCTGCCGTCGATGAAGTGGTGGCGGTGCACCAGCACGGCCACAGCGGGCTGCCCCTGCAGGGCAGGTTGCCCCTGGCGCCAGGCCTCCAGCGCGGCGGCGTTGGACAGCAGGCGGGGCGCGTCGGGGTGGTAGATACCCCGGGGGGGCAGGATGTCGGGCGCGGGCAAGGTCGGCATCGCAACACCCGCCACCGTGGCGCGCGCCAGGGCGATGGCGTTCTTCAGGTTGCGCGGGCCGCCGGCCTGCAGGTAGGCCACCATGTGGCCGGACGCATCGAGCGCGGTCAGGTCAGCGGCGGGGGTGCCCGCAGGCACCCAGACCACGCGGCCAGGGGTGCGCACCGCACGCGCATCGAGCTGCGCCCCCGCCATGCGGCGCAAGCGTGCCTCCACGCTGGCATGTGGCGCATCCACCCACACCAGCGCAGCGCCCGCCAGCGCGCGCTCCAGCTTCTGGGCCTGTGCCGCGTCCAGCACCGCGGGGCCACCCAACGGGTAGTCGATGTGCACAAAGCCCAGACCCGCCTCGGAGGCCAGACGCTGCACCATGGCCGTGCGTGGGGCGGTGGTGATGTCGGAGGTGAGCCAGAGCAACACGGGCGCAGACTGCGCGGCCTGCACCAGCGGTGCAGCCAGAAGCAGGCACCACAGTGCCGTGCGCAGAATCAGCGCCTTCATGGCTTGGCGGGGTCGGCCGCGCCAGCGCCCGCGTCTGCAGGCGCCACACCGGTTTCGGGGATGTAGACGATGTTGCCGTCTTCGAGCTTGTAGGCCACGCCCGCACGCACGCCCTGCCCTTGCGCTGCGCTGCCAGCGCCCTTGAAGCGCACTTCCTTGCCCTGCTCGCGCACGACCACTTCCATGTCGGGCTGACCTGCATTGCGGATGATGGTGACGCTTTCATTGGCGCTGGTCTGGGTCTGCACCGCCACGGCCGTGAGCAGCGCCACCACCAGCACCAGAAACACGTCCACCAGATTGACTGCGGACAGCATTGGGTCGTCGTCGTCCTCAGCCAGCACATTCAGGTGCTTCAAGCTCATTCCCCCACCCCGCGCTCCTTGCGCACCACCAGCAGCTCGGCCAGCAGCCAGCGGCGGCGCACCGAGTACACCACCAGGCCCACCGACGCGGCAGCCAGCGCCAGCACCACGCCCGCAAAGGCGCCGCTGAAAACGGCGAGGGCCTGCTGGCCGTTGCCCGCCGCCACGCTCTGCAGCGCAGGGCCCAGCGGGATCATCGTGGCGATCAGCCCCAGCATGGGCGACAGACGGCTGAGCAGGCGCACGGGCTCCACCTGGCGCACCAGTTGCAGCTCCAGCTCTTCCATCGACAAACCCGGAGCCACGCGCAGCGAACGGTATTGCGGCTGGCGCCAGCGCTGCCACGCCTCCATGAGTGTGGCGCCACCCGCCCACAGCGCGTAGACAAACGCCAGCCCCACCAGCACCAGCACCGGCCACAGCAACGACTGCGCGACCTGCGAGAAACCCGATTCGATGTTCATGCTTCCACTCCCTCAATCCATGTGTTGTTTCATTGGCCGTGCTTGCGCTGCATCGATGGCAGCGCCATCCACATGCCATCCAGATGCCGCACGTGGATGCGGTGGTCAAACACGCTCTCCAGCGCCGCGTGCGTGGCGGGTGCATCGCAGGCGCCCTGGTGCAGCACGCGGCCCTGTGCCATCACCACCATGTCGTCGGACTGCAGCGCCAGCGACACCTCGTGCAGCACGCTGACCACCGTGCCCCCCGCATCGACCAGTGCACGCATGGTGTGCAGCCAGTCGGTCTGGTGCGGCGGGTCGAGGTTGGCCAGGGGCTCGTCCATCAGGAGCACCTGCGCCTGCACCGCGAGAGCCCGGGCCAGCAGCACGCGCTGGCGCTCGCCGCCCGACAGCTGCGACAGCGGGCGGTGGCGCCAGTCCCAGGCCTGCGTGGTGCGCAGCGCCTGCTCCACCGCTGCGTGGTCGGCCGCACCCGGCGGTGCCAGCCAGGCCTGGTGCGGCAGCCGGCCGAGCATGGCCACGTCATAACTGGTCAGGTCGTCGGCCGAGGCTTCGTTCTGCCCCAGCCAGGCGAGCTGGCGGGCGCGTTCGCGCGCAGGAATCTGCACCAGCGGGCGGCCGAGCAACAACACGTCGCCCTGCACCGCCACACGCGGCAGCAGGCCCGCCAGCACCTTGAGCAGGGTGGACTTGCCCGCGCCGTTGGGGCCGACGATGCTGGTCCAGCGCCCGGCGGGCAATTGCAGGTCAATGCCCTGCAATATCGAGCGATTCCCGATGCTGGCGCTTATTCCATTTGCACTGATAGCTATTGATTTCATAGTGCGCCCCCCTGCGAGGTGCGCCGGTGCATGAGCCACAGCAGATAGGTGCCGCCCAGGGCCGCCGTGAGGACGCCCACGGGCAGCTCCTGCGGCGCCAGCAGCCAGCGCGCCAGGATGTCGGCCGCCATGAGCAGCACCGCGCCCATCAGGCTGGAGAGCACGATGTGCCGTTCGTGTGTCACGCGCACGATGGAACGCACAAGGTGCGGGGCGGCCAGCCCCACAAAGGCGATGAGCCCCGTCTGCGCCACCGCCGTGCCCGTGGCCAGCGCCATGGCAGCCACCAGCCCCACACGCATGGGCATGAGCGGCAGGCCCAGGCTGGCGGCCGTGGCCTCGCCCAGCGTGAGGCCGTCCAGCGCACGTGCCAGCATCCAGGCAACCAACGAACACAGCGCCCAGGCCACGGCCATGAGCAAGCAGGCAGCCCAGCCCACAAAAGCCGTGCTGCCCAGCGTGAAGGCCTGCATGGCCTGCAGGATGTCGGGCGAGGCCAGTTCCACGAGGTCACGCACGGCCCCCAGCACCACGCCCACAATCACGCCAGCGAGCAGCAGGCGCAGCGTGTGCTGCACCCCACGCGCCAGGATCAGCGTGAGCACCACCGCCCCCGCCGCCCCCAGAAATGCCATGCCCGTGATGCCGATGCGGTCCATCCACTGCGCCGCCACCGGCGACACGCCAAACAGCGCCATCGCCACCGCCCCGCCCAGCGCGGCGCCCGAGGCGCTGCCCAGCAGGTACGGGTCGGCCAGCGGGTTGCGGAACAGGCCCTGCGCCACCGCGCCCGACAGGCCCAGCAGCGCACCCGCCAGCCACGCGCCCAGCGTGCGCGGCAGGCGGATGTCCCACACGATCTGCCAGGCCACGGGGTCGCCGTACATGCGCAGCACGCTGTCAAAACCCGTGCTGCCGACGCTGGCGCCACACACGGCCAGCAGCACGCTGGCCAGCAGCAGCCACGCGGTGCACCAGGCCGCACGGCGGATGGCAGAGCCTGTTGGCAGATCGGCGTGGACGCTGCTCATGAAGCCTTGTCCGCAATGCAGCGAGCCATGATGCGCGCTGCCTCGGCCATGCGCGGCCCGGGGCGCACCACCACATCAGAGTCGCCGGGGCCGAACACACAGAGCCGGTTCTCGCGGATGGCTCGCATGGTGGCCCAGCCGGGGTAAGGCACCATGGCCTGCATGCTGCGGTTGCCGATCATGATGATGTCGGGGTTGGCGCGCACCACGAACTCGGGGTTCAGGCGCGGAAACGGGCCCAGCGATGCGGGCACCACATTGCGCACCCCCAGCCGGGTGAGGGATTCGCCGATGAAAGACGCTTCGCCCGCCCCGTACGGCCCCCGGCTCACTTCAAAGTACACCCGCGCATTCCGCGCCTTGGGCGGCAGAGATTGCGCCGCCGCCTCCACGCCGGCGTCGATCACGCGCCAGAGGCGGTCGGCCCCCTGCGCACGGGGCACGCCCAGCAGGTCGCTCACGGTGCCCAGCACGCGTCGCACGTCGGCATGCGTCTTAGGCTCCAGCTGCACGACGGTGAGGCCCAGTGCCTCCAGCCGGTCGCTGGCACGCGAGCTGACGGACATGAGCACCAGGTCCGGCTTGAGCGCTACGATGGCCTCGATGCTCGGGTCCAGCCCGCCGCCCACCTTGGGCAGCTTGGCAATCACGGCCTCCGGCCAGTTGGAATAGCGGTCCACCCCCACGAGCCGGTGGCATTGCTCCAGCTCGCACACACTTTCGGTCAACGAGGGCAGCAGGCTCACAATGCGCTGCGGCGGACGGGGCAGCGAGACCTCGCGGCCCTTGTCGTCCTTGATGTGCACGGGCTGTGCACGCGCCAGGCCAGCCATGAGCAGGCCCAGCGCAATCACGATTGCGATCACCCAGAGGATGCGGCGCACGGGGGTGGGTTTCATCAGCGAGGTTCTTTCAAGGTAAGCGGCAGGCCAGCCGCCATGAGCGTCACGCGGGGGCACACCTGCGCCACCTGCTGGTTGAGCGTGCCGAGCGCATCCACAAAGGCGCGCACCTCGCGCCCCATAGGGATAACCCCCAGGCCAATTTCGTTGCCCACCAGAACAACGGGGCCAGGGGATTTCCGAACCGCTATCAAAAACATAGCTGCTTGCGCTTTCCAATCAAGCGCTAGAGCTTGTTTTTGTTCAAAACTCATAGCTTCCACACCCACGGGCATGGTCCAGCGGGTGAGCCACAGCGTGAGGCAGTCCACCACCAGCAGGGTTTGTGGGGTGCTGTGCAACGCCACGGCAGCGGCCACGTCGTGCGGCTCTTCCACGGTTTGCAGGCCAGGCACCCGTTCGGCGCGGTCACGTTGGTGGCGGGCGATGCGCTCGCGCATTTCGTCGTCCCAGGCCTGGCCCGTGGCGATCAGCACGGCGCGGTGGTCGCTGGATTGCGCCAGCCAGTCGCGCGCCAGCAGCTCGGCGCGGCGGGACTTGCCGCTTTTCTGGCCGCCCAGAATCAGTTCGGTGGTGATGGTCATACCGATGCGCCCCCCAGCAGGTGGGCCACGGCTTCGGGGCTGGACGGAAACCATGCGTGGAAATAGCTCGCGTGGATGCTGCCCTGCTCGTACAGCGCCTCGCCCGCATCCGGCGCAACCGCCTCGTTCGGGCGCGCCGTGCGGGCCACCACGGGGGCGCTGCTGTCGCTGGTCGAATAGTGGAAGGTGTGGCCGCGCAACGCGTGTCCTGCCACGGTCAGTTGCTGCGGCCCCAGCGCTGCCAGGCGCTTTTGCATGGTGACGTGACCGAGCAGCAGGCCCCACAAAGTGGCCGTGCTGCCATCGGCCAGGGTGATGGATTCAAACAGCGCCATCATGCCGCCGCACTCGGCCCACAGCGGTTTACCTGCGGCCACATGGGCGCGCAGGCTGGCTTGCATCCCGGTGTTGGCCGCGATCTTCGCGGTGTGCAGCTCGGGGTAGCCGCCGGGCAGCCACACCGCGTCGCATTCGGGCAGCACCGCATCGTGCAGGGGCGAGAAGAACACCACGCTCGCGCCCATCTGCTCCAAGCATTGCACGTTGGCAGCGTAGATGAAGCAGAACGCCGCATCACGCCCCACGGCCACCGTACGGCCTGCGAGCAAAGCAGGCACGGCAACCGTGGATGCAGACGCCGGAAAGTCCACGGCCCAGCGCTGCAGGTCCTCCAGCGTCATTTGGCCCAGCGGCGTAGCAGCCAGCGCATCGGCCGCTGCGTCCAGCCGCTGCAGGCTGTCGTCCAGCTCGTGCGCGGCCACCAGGCCCAGGTGGCGCTCGGGCAGCAGCGCCGCACCGGCCTTGGCGGCTAAAGGCGCCTTGCCTGGCTGCACCCGCATCAGCGCGCCCATCCAGTCGTCGGCATCGTGCAAGCCGTCACGCAACATGTCGGCATGGCGCGCGCTGCCTACGCGGTTGGCCAGCACCCCCGCCCAGGGCAGGCCCGGCCGGTAGTGGCGCAGGCCATAGGCCAGCGCGCCAAACGTGCCCGCCATGGCCGAGGCATCGACCACCGCCAGCACCGGCACACCAAAGTGCCGGGCCAGGTCGGCCGCGCTGGGGCTGCCGTCAAACAGGCCCATCACGCCTTCGATGAGGATCAGGTCCGACTCGACGGCGGCGTCGTGCAGTCGCTGCGCGCAGTCGGCCTCACCGTTCATCCACAAATCGAGCTGGTGCACCGGCGCCCCGCTGGCCAGCAGGTGCCAGTGCGGGTCCAGAAAATCCGGCCCGCACTTGAAAACCCGCACGCGCCGCCCCTGGCGTGTGTGCAGGCGCGCCAGGGCGGCGGTGACGGTGGTCTTACCCTGTCCCGAGGCCGGGGCTGCAATCAGCAGCGCGGGACAGCGTGTCACACCCCACCCCCAGTGCGGTACTCACCCAGCGGCCGACGAAACTGGCGCGCCCCAAGCCAGTGCCAGCGTGGAACTGGCTCCGCCAGGCCACGGGTGGCGTTCCCCCTCCGGGGGGAAGGCGCGCAGCGACTCAGGGGGGGCTTCATTGAGGTGCCCACTTCACACCGACGTACACCGTGCGGCCTGCGGTGGCATAGGTGCGGGCCAGCTGGTAGTCCTTGTCGGCCAGGTTGTCGATGCGGGCCAGCAGCGTGTAGTCGCGCGCAATGCGGGTACTGGCGTACAGGTTGAACAGCGCATAGCCGCCCAGCACATTGGTGTTGGCCACGGTGTCGAAGCGGCGGCCTGATGCCTGCACTTCGGCGCCCACGGTCCAACCCGCCAGGCGGGTGTCGGCGCCGAAGGTGGCGTGCTGCTTGGCACGGCGCGCCAGTTGCTTGCCGGTGTCCAGATCACGCGGGCGCTGCAGGTCGATGGAGCCGTGCAGTTGCACATCACCCACGCGGTGCGAGCCAGCCAACGTCACGCCCTTGTATTCGGCCCGGGCCGTGTTGGCGTAGCAGCCAAAGTCCGACAGGCAGGTGCCGGGGCCGGAGAACGAAATCAGGTTGCTCACACGGTTGCGGAACAGCGTGGCAGAGAAGGTGCTGTTGCCCTGGGCATAGCGCAGCGCCACTTCGGCATTGCGGCTGCTTTCGGGGCGCAGCGTGGCCACGCCGTATTCGCTGAAGCGGTGGTACAGCGTGGGCGCGCGGAAGGCCGTGCCCACCGATGCCATGGCACGCCACTGCGGTGTGATGGCATAGCCGTAGGCCACGCTGCCGGTGCTCTTGCCGCCAAACTCGCTGTCGGAATCGTGGCGCAGGTTGAGCTGCACGGTGTGGCCTGCAGCGTTGTAGCCGTAGCCCAGGGCCAGCGCGTCCTGCGAGCGTTTGGCATCGATGGGGGCGTTTTCGAGGCGGTCTTCACGGCGCTCCAACGCGGCCGTGACCAGGTGCGCGCCCTGGCGCCATTCGTTCTGGAAGTAGTAGCCACGCAGGCGCGTGTCGCTCAGGTAGGGCGAGGGGCGGGTTTCGTATTCATCGCGCGAGTCGGTGATGGACAGGCGCGTCTTGTAGGCGCTGCTCCACTGGGCAATCCAGTTGAGGCCCAGGGCGTGCATGGTGTGCAGGTTGCGGTCGTCCTTGCCCAGCCCGCTGTCGTAGCCGCTGTTGGAGTCATTGACCATGAGCGCTCCCTCCAGCCGGTGCGCCGCATCGACCTGCAGGCCCACTCGGGCATGGCCTGCCGTGGTGCGGTAGCCGTCGCGGTCAGGGTTCTGGGTGGCCACCGTGCGGGCGTTGAAGCCCTTGCTGTCATCGCGCGCAAAGCCCAGCGCGTAGTCCACGGTGCCGCTGGCCCCGCTGATTCCGGCCTCCACCTTGGTGGTGTTGTGGTTGCCAATGCCCACGCCCACATACGGCGCCGTGCCGTTCTCGCCGCGCTTGGTGAAAATCTGCACCACGCCGCCCATGGCATCCGATCCGTATACGGCGCCTGCGGGGCCGCGCAGCACTTCGATGCGATCGATGAGGCCGAGCGGAATGCTCTCCCACGGCGCCCCCCCGGTGGACTGCGAATCGATGCGCACCCCGTCGATGTACACCGCTGTGAAGCGCGATTCAGCACCGCGCAGGAATACACCCGTGGTGGCACCCGGGCCGCCATTGCGCGAGAACTCCACACCCGGCAGACGGGCCAGCAGGTCGGCCAGGCCAGTGGCGCCGCTGCTTTCGATGGTTTCGCGGTCCACGATGGAGATGTCGGCCACCAGGTCGGACAGCGGCTGCGGCGTGCGCGTGGCGGCCACCACGGTTTCGGCGAGCGAGGGCGCGCGCAGGTTCTGGGCCAGCAGTTCGCCGGTTGCCGGGGCACTCTGGGCCAGCGCACTGCAGGCGCTGCCAACCGCCAGGGTCAACAGGGCCACACGGTGGGCAGGCAGGCGCAGCAGCGCCAAAGGGCGCGCACGAAGGGTACGGATTTTCATGGGGATCATCGTCAACAAACAACCCGGGCCGGCCTCCCGCCAGCATGTGGGTGATACAGCCGCGCAGCTCCAAAAAAGGGCGCACGCAGCCACCGTGTTGGCCGGTATCCGGGCTGGCGGAACACCCCCCCAATGCCTTCCCATGCGCTTGTTCAAGGCGCTCAGTGGCGTATGGATGGAGAGAGAGTCGAAAGACTCGTCCGCTGACCGTTGCGGGGGCAGCGCAGGCTGGGCGTGTACCGGTGGTACTGCGCCTCCCTGCTTCCCGTTGAACTGCGGCATGTGAACCACACCGCGAGCACCAACCGCGCGATTTTACGGCTGTTTACAGCCTGCAACCCTACAATCGGGGGCTGTATGGCAACACCATCCCCCACCGACCAGATCGCCGAGCGCGTCGACCGCCTGCTGCTGCGCCACGCAGAACTGCAACGCACCAACGCGCTGCTGACCGATCAGGTGGCCGCGCTGACGCAAGAACGGGACTCCCTCAAATCCCGCCTCAGTGCCGCCCGCGCCCGCGTGGATGCACTGCTGGAGCGCCTGCCCGCCGCAGCCCCCGCCGCTGTCACCAAGGAAGCCGAATGAAGCAAATCGAGGTGCAGATCCTGCAGCAAAGCTACCTGCTGACCTGCCCCGAGGGCCACGAAAGCCGCCTGCTGGATGCTGTGGAGCGTGTCGATACCGCGATGATCCGCATCCGCGATGCGGGCAAGGTCCGCGCCCGCGAACGCATTGCGGTGCTGGCGGCCTTGAACCTGGCTTTCGAAATCGCCGACCGCGAGGCTGCCGACCTGGCAGCAGGTGCCGCCGCCAAAACGGCCAGCACCACCATCGCAACCGCTGCCAGCACGGGTACGCAGGAAACCCTCCTACCCGACGAAGACCAGCAGCGCCTTCATGCCCTGGTGCAGCGCCTGGATCAGGCATTGGGCGACGACGGCCGCCTTCTTTGACAGCCCCCCAGCACATCGCCAAGCTCGCCGGATTGCCCCCGATCTGCACCCCTCGAAGCTTACGGGCTTTACATGGCCCCAGACACTCAACCCGTGCAGGCAGCGCCTACAATGGCGGTGTCTGCGAAGCCGCCGGGCTTTATATTTCCTTGAACCAATGCTCAACGAGCTCGGGCTTGGTACATTGCCCGGTGAGCGTGATCATCTCGCGTCAGATGAACCCAACGCTTGGCTGCCCTCGCCCACCTGAACCCCCGGTTCAGGATGAGAGTCCGGTGGCATTCGCAGACACCTTCTTCCCCATGCCCCTGTCCACGCAACCCCACGCTGCAGCATCTCCGACAGGGCATCTCCCCGCCTTCCCTCTCCTCTTTCCACCCCTTTGTCTGACGTCGCGCCATGCTCGATCCCCTGCTGATTGTTGAACTCGGTGTCCTGGGCCTGGCCACAGGTTTTCTGGCGGGCCTACTGGGCATTGGCGGCGGGATGCTGCTGGTCCCGTTCCTGACCTACATCCTGGGCGCGCAAAAGGTCGCACCCGATCTGGCGGTGAAGATGGCGATTGCGACCTCGATGGCCACCATCATGTTCACGTCGATCTCCAGTGTGCGGGCCCACCACCAGCGCGGCGCCGTGCGCTGGGACATCGTCAAGCGGCTGGCGCCTGGCATCGTGCTCGGTGGTTTCATTGCGAGCCTGGGCGTGTTTGCGCTGCTCAAGGGTTCGTTCCTAGCCATCTTCTTCGCGTTGTTCGTGAGTTTTTCGGCCACGCAGATGTTTCTGGACAAAAAACCCGCCCCCACGCGCCAGATGCCCGGTGGTGCAGGCCAGGTGGCGGCAGGTGGTGTGATCGGATTCCTTTCAGGCCTGGTGGGGGCCGGTGGTGGCTTTGTGAGCGTGCCGTTCATGACCTGGTGCAACGTGCCCATCCACAATGCGGTAGCCACCAGTGCGGCGCTGGGTTTTCCCATCGCACTGGCCAACGTGGTGGGCTATGTGATCGGAGGGCAGAACGTGGAGGGATTGCCAACCGCCTCGCTGGGCTACATCTGGCTCCCCGCCCTGGCCGTGATAGCGACCTGCAGCGTGCTCACCGCGCCACTGGGAGCCAAAGCAGCACACAGCCTGCCAGTCAAGCAGCTCAAGCGTGTATTCGCATCGCTGTTGTTCGGGCTGGCGGCGTACATGCTCTGGAAGGGCATCGCGGCGTTTTAAGCGTCTCTGGACCGACCTCCATGCTACCAGGGGGCCCTAGCACCAGGTTGCCTTAGTTCTAGACCGAACTGCGCCGCCCCCGCGCATTCAAAGGCAAGGGCCTGGCAAGCATGGCGCGAAACTCCTGGGCAGGAAGCCCTGGCGCGCAGAGAAATCCCTGGTAGTGGTCGCACTGCATCTGCAGCAACACCGCCTGCTGGGTTTCTGTTTCCACCCCCTCTGCCACCACCTCAATGTGCATGGCACGCCCCATGCTGATGATGGCACTCACGATGGCCCGGTCTCCATCATCGTCGGGCAGGCCACGCACAAAGGACTGGTCGATCTTGAGCTTGTGGATCGGCAGCTTCTTCAGGTACGCCAGGCTGGAATACCCGGTGCCGAAATCGTCGATGGCGAGCCCGATGCCAAGCCCGGCGAGCACACGCAGGCGCTGCTCCATTTCCTGTGCATCCTGCAGCAGGATGGTTTCCGTCAGCTCCAGCTCCAGCAGCGTGGGCGGCAACTGGTGCACCGCCAGTAGCCGGGTGATGCGGTCCACGAAATCAGGCTGCCGGAACTCCAGCGCCGACACGTTCACCGAAATCATGATCGGCATGCCACTGTGCATCCACACCGCCGCCTCACGCACGGCCTGCTCCATGACCCACGCGCCCAGCGTCACGATGTAGCCAGACTCCTCCGCCAGGGGGATGAACTGCCCAGGTGATACTGCACCGAACTCCGGGTCGGTCCAGCGGATCAGCGCTTCGGCCCCCGTGATGCGCCCGGTGGCCATGTTGACCTGTGGTTGGTAGTGCACTGCCATGCGGTCAAGCCCCAGCGCCTGGCGCATCGCATGCTCCATCTGCATGCGCGACAGCAGATTGGCATTCATCTGCGGCTGGTAAAAGCCATAGCTACCCCGGCCGCGCTCTTTGACACGGTACATGGCCGTGTCAGCCTGCTTGATGAGATCGTCCAGCGTCGCACCGTCCTGTGGGTACAGCGCCATGCCAATGCTGCACTGGATGGAGAAGCCCATACTGTCCAGCATGAAGGGCTTGAGCATGTCGTCCAGGATGCGGCGCGCCACGCTCTCAGCCACCACGGCATCACCACCATGCAGGTAGATGACAAATTCATCGCCACCCAGTCGACACAACATGTCCGTCTGGCGCAGGCAGGCCTGCAGGCGCTCGGCCACCAGTTGCAGCACGCGGTCACCGAAAGGGTGGCCGAGGGAGTCGTTGATGATCTTGAAGCGGTCGAGATCCAGAAACAGGATGGCAAAGCCCGTGTCGCTCTGGCGCGCCCCCTGGATGGCAGTGTCCACGCGCTGCGACAACAGCAGCCGGTTGGGCAGGCCCGTGAGTACGTCGCTGTAGGCCAGCTCCTCAATGCGCTTCTGGGCGGCGTGCTGCAGCGTCAGATCCCGCATGAAGCCGATGCTCTGCACCAGACGCTCTTCGTCGTCGCGCAGCGCCACCCATGACAACTGCACTGCGCAATAGGTGCCGTTATCACGGGGCAGCCACAGCTCGCCTTCCCAGAAACCCTCCTTGGCCCACCCTTGCAGCACCTGCTCCATGAAAGCCGCGTCCGACCCACCACCGAACAATGACGCCGCCAGGCACCCTTCAAACGATTTGGCAGACGGCCCCACCAGCCGCTCGCAGCCTGGGTTCATGCGCAAGACCCTGTGCTGGCTGTCGGCGATGAAGATGGCGTCCAGGCTGGACTCGAACACCCGTGCGGCCAGTCTCAGGCTGGCCTGTATCTCGGTCTGGCGGGTGATGTCCCGGTACGAATACACCCGCCCCACGGGCCGCCCCTGGCTGAACTGCGGCACGGTGCGCAACTCCAGCACCAAGCCATTTCGCAACACCAGAATGTCGGTGCTCTCCTGCATCGGCTCTCGGGTGATGGCAGCCAAACGCTCCGCATAGGCACGTGCGTTCTCAACCTGGGCCTCCATGTGCGCATAGACAGCCGCATCGTCGCGCCGCACCAGCAAATCGCGCGGAATATTCCACAGTTGCGCAAGCCGCTGATTGAAAGCCCGCACCCGGCCATCGAGGCTGCACACGAGCATGCCGTCAGCGGCAGAATCCAGCGTGGCGCGCAGCTCAGACAGCAAAGTTTCCAGCTCGCGCTCGGTCGATTCCTGGACACTGCGATCCAGCATGGTCAGCATGAAGACCGTGCCAGAAGCGACCTCTGCAGGAACGCGCGTCACCTGACGATTGACCGGAACCAGGGTGCCGTCAGCGCGCAAAAGGCTGGTGTGGGAATGAATGCCATCTGCAACCACCTGGGCCGACTCCCCCCAGAACGCCATGTCCTGCGGTGTGGAGGCCAGGCGCAACACGGGCGTACCCACCATCTCGGCCACAGGCAAGCCCACCAGCCGCTGCGCGGTGGCATTCGCGTGAAGGATGAGCAGGCTGGTCTCATCGACCAGCCAGACGGCCTCCTGTAAACCGTCGAGCCAGCCGTGGGACTGCGAAACGGTCACGACCCTGCCTCTTCGGGACCGGGGCTGACCGCACGCTCGAAAAAGTAACAGATACGCTGCCGCGGAGAGAGGTAGTCCAGCGCATCGCGCGGCAGTTGCGCAGGCTTGAGGCTGCGCCGGATACCCAGCTCGGGCACAGTTTCCAGGTCCAGGATGGGAGCCTCATCCTTGGGCACCCGGGAGTCATGGACGATGACCTTGGGCCGCAGCGGACGCGAAGAGTTGACCGAGGCAACAATCGCATAGCGGTCGTTCACCAACTGGACGATGGAGCCCGGCGGGTACACCCCCATCATGCGGATGAATGCCCCGAGCACCACGGAATCGAAGCGCGCCTTGAGCTGTGCAAAGATGACCGACAAAGCCTCATGGGGTGTGAGCGCATCCACTCCATTGGCGGGATTGCACATGCGATCGTAGCGATTGACGAGGGCGAGCACCTGGCTCGCGCGCCCCAGATCGGGCCCCGACAACCGCAGTGGAAACCCACTGCCATCGGCCATCTCATGGTGCCGAGCAACGGCGGTAATCACAGATTCGGGCAGCCCCATGCGCGTGGCCAGTGTCACGGACTCACCCACATGGGTCTCGTAACGCGTACGCTCCATCGGAATCATGGAGGGCGTAGGTTGCCTGAGATTCGGTGGCAACTTGAGCTTGCCCAGATCATGAATCAGCGCGGCAATGCCAAGGTCGTGCAGCTCGGCACTTTTCATGCCCAACGCACGGCCCAGCAGCAGAGAGATCACCATCACGTTGATCGGGTGCAGGGCATTGCGCTCGCCCACCCCTTCCGACAACAGCCGGATGACAGAATCACCGTTTTCCAGGAGTTCCGCCACGCAACCTGACACCAGCGTTTCGCCTTTGGTACGGGCCTGGTCGGGGTGCTCCGAGACCACACGCTCCAGCGCCTGGTATTGCCGCGTGGCCTCCCCAAACCGCTGATTGCAGGCCGCCAGCGTCCGGTTCTGGGCCTCCAGCAATTCACGCCTGCGCTGCGCCTCTGGGTCCACCGTGGCAGTAGCTGTCGCAGCCTCAGGTGCACTCGAAGACGATGCCTTCATTTCCGGCACGCTCCAGGCTGCAGGCACGAGTTCCCTCAGTTCTGGATCGCTCTTCTTGGGAAAGTACCGCACCTCGGTGAGCCCCAGCTCACGCAAGGTGGCAATCTGCTCCGCCGCCGCCACACGAAAGCTGCTCACCGGGAACGGATGGTGCAACCAACCCACGTCGAGCTGGATGTACATGCCGACACGCAGTTGGCTGATGTCGATGAGGATGGAGGAGTTCACTTCAAGGCGTGTGAAACATGGCGACGTCAATGCCACCAATAGTTACACAGATTATCGCCAGTTCGAGGGTCTTGTCGAAGGAGTGCGCCTGCGCCGCAGCGGCACGGCAACACTTGCCTTTCTCACCAAGGGCAAGCGTTGATCACCCTTGTATAGACATGGATTTACGAGGCCTCCCGAACCCCGTCGCACCGCAGCTTGCGAATCGGGGAACTGCTGGCTAGCGGCACCACAACGACGGTTTGTAGATCAGGTCCATCCAGAGTGCCCAGCTGGCCACGGCGCACAGCAAACCTCCTGCGATGCGCGTTCCCCAGTCCGCACGTTTCGCATTGACCCCTGCTTTCAGCCGAATCCACACCAAGGGCCCGCCCACCAGCCACACACCACTGCCCAGGCCAAAAAGCGCCATGCTGAGCGCCCCTTCCAGAGGCCCTCCGCTCAGCGCAGCCACGAGCAGCGCTGAGTAGAGCAGGCCACAGGGCATCAAGGCCCAAAGCCCACCAGCAACCAGAACCCCGCCTGGTGCACTGACCAGAGGCCGCACACGCGCCCATACGGTACGGCCCGCCTGCTCTACCCACAGGGGCTGGCGCGCCTGGATCACCATCATCAAACCCCACGCCATCACCGCAACATGCATCAGGGTCCACGCAGGGCGAAGTGCCACGGTTTGCTGGGTCAACCATGCCAGGCTGTCCATGGCCCATGCAGCCAAGCCACCCGCCACAGCGTACCCGGCCAAGCGGCCAGCATGAAAAGCGACGGCGCGCCGAATGACACCGCCACGGGGCACCCACTGCACTGCCTGCACCGTCTGGGGAGTTGCCTGGGGCTGCACATCGCCACCGGCTGTGGACGCCATGCCCCCACCGCCCTGCCCGATCAATGCCCCACAAGGCGCAGAACACATGGCCAAACAATGGGACCCGCCCACGAGTCCCATCAGCAAGGCGGTTGAGGCGACCGTAGCAATCATGAGAATCAGATGATGCGCGAAAAACGGGCGCGGTTGCGGTCAGCCTGCAGGTAACGGTCAAAGACCATGGCAATGCCGCGCACAAAGAACCAGCCCATGGCAGTGACCTCGACCCCATCGGGCCGCACCACCACAAGCCCCTGCTCGGCCATGGTTTCCAGTTGCGCCAGCTCGGCAGAGAAGTAGTGGCGAAAGTCGATCAACCACGCTTGCTCCATGGGCTCAAACAACAGCTCGCCTTGGCACATCAGGGCCATGATGACCGCGCGGCGCACGAGATCGTCGCGCGTCAGGGCCAACCCACGAACGACGGGCAGGCGCCCCTGATTCAGAAAATCGTAATACTCATCCAGGGTCTTGGCATTTTGGCTGTAGGTGGCTCCGACCCGGCCAATCGCAGACACCCCCAGGCCGATCAGGTCGCAATCAGGTTGCGTACTGTAGCCCTGGAAGTTGCGGTGCAGACGCCCCTGGCGCTTGGCGACTGCCAATGCATCCTCAGGCAATGCAAAGTGGTCCATGCCCACATACACGTACCCTGCATCCATGAAGGCGTCCAGCGAGCGGGAGAGCATCGACACCTTGCCTGCAGCCGCTGGCAACTCGGCCGAAACAATACGGCGCTGAGGCTTGAAACGTTCTGGCAGATGGGCATACGCGTACAACGCGATACGGTCAGGCCGCAGCTGCGTAACCTGGGCCAGCGTGCGGTCAAACGACTCTGGCGTCTGACGAGGCAGGCCGTAGATCAAATCCACATTGATGGATTCAAAACCCAGCGAACGTGCGGACTCCACCAGCGAAAACACCTGCTCGGCAGGCTGTATGCGGTGAACGGCCTTTTGAACCTCGGGATCGAAATCCTGCACCCCAAAGCTCAGTCGGTTGAACCCCAGTTCCGCCAGAACTGCAAGGCGGTCCGCATTGACGGTGCGAGGGTCCACCTCAATCGAATACTCCCCGCCCGGCGCCAACGAAAAGCTGCGTTTGAGCATGCCCATCAGCTCCCGCAAGCCCTCGTCCGATAGAAAAGTGGGCGTGCCACCACCCAGGTGAAGCTGACTCACCACCTGCCCCGTGCCGCAGTGTGCTGTGTGCAAGTCAATCTCGCGGCTCAAATACCGCAAATACACCTCTGCCCGATCATGGTGTTTGGTGATGATCTTGTTGCATGCGCAGTAGTAACAAAGGGACTCGCAAAAGGGGATGTGCACGTACAAAGACAGCGGCAAGGCCTTCGTCATGGAGCCCAGCCTGCGCTGCTCCAAGGCAAGCGCGTAGTCGTCCTGCCCAAAGGCCTCGACGAAACGGTCAGCTGTTGGGTAAGAGGTATAACGGGGCCCTGGCACGTCGAAACGGCGCAGCAGCTCGGGCGAAACAGCGGTCATGGGCAAATTCCTTGCGTACACTTCGACTGTGCCGTAAGCTGCACTCCATGTCCTTGACCTGCATCAAGTGATGGGCCGGGACGAAGAGCGACAATTTGATGCACATCAGTCGCCCACCCGCACCCAAAGGCCCAGCCTGTTAGGCATATGGGGCGATATGCTCAAACCTTACCCAGCCTCTGTTCCTATGAACCCGCTCACCATCAAAGTCGCCTGCTCCAACTGCAACCTGCGCGAGCTGTGCATGCCGGTGGGGCTGAGCGAGGAACAGCTGCAACGCATTGACGAGGTCGTTGCCGTTCGCCGCAAGATCAAACGCGGTGGAACCCTTTTCCGCAACGGCGAATCCTTCACCTCGCTCTATGCCATTCGAACCGGCTTCTTCAAAACATGTGTAGCCACCGAAGACGGGCGTGACCAGGTCACGGGTTTTCAGATGGCAGGCGAGATCATCGGCCTTGATGGCATCGTGAATGACCACCACTCCTGCGATGCAGTGGCCCTGGAAGACGCGGAAGTCTGCGTCATGCCGTTTGACCGCATCGAAGAGCTGTCCCGCGAAGTCACCGCCTTGCAGCACCATGTGCACAAGATCATGAGCCGCGAGATTGTCCGCGAGCATGGCGTGATGCTGCTCCTGGGCAGCATGCGCGCTGAGGAGCGCCTGGCCGCGTTCCTGCTCAACCTGGTTCAGCGCCTGCACGCCCGGGGGTTCTCGCAGTCCGAGCTCGTGCTGCGCATGACCCGCGAAGAGATCGGTAGCTACCTGGGCCTCAAGCTCGAAACCGTGAGCCGCACCTTCTCCAAGTTCGTGGAAGAAGGCATTGTCGAGGTCAAGCAGCGCCATGTGCGCATCCTGGAGACCGAGGCCCTCAAGCGCATCGTGAACAACCAGCAAGCCTGCCACTGAACCTGCTGTCGTCTGCCATCCTGGCAGTCTTTACCACATTGACCTTTGCCAATAGGTGGCACTACCGCTCAAGGGCACGATGATGTCTTGCGGCAGTCATCGGGACGCTCGCCTTCGGGAACCGGGCAACGGTTAAGTTCAAACGGTGACATGGCCAGCAGCGTGGTCAACGCGCTGGATGCCATCGTGATCATCCAGAACGCAAAAAAGGCCAGCGTGTACACGCCCTGCCGTGACAATGCCAACGGCTGCCCAAACCAGTGCAGGTCTTGCGGATCCACCATCGCAAAAACCAGCATTTCCATCACACCGGCCATCAAAAAAGCCGGCCAGGCAATCCACATCACGCGTTGCATCCACATTGGTTTGTCTCCTGGTAAGGCCGTGCAGGCATACTGCCCGGCCAGGTGGGTTCAGCGCGGCTGGTCCTGGACCGGGGTGGCAGCGTGGTTGCGGCCCTTCATGGCTGGCAACAGGCTTTTTTCTGGGGTGGCCAGTGTCTTGTTGATCTCGATGCCCTGGCGGTAATAATCTTCCGCGACCACAGGGTCGGGGCGCGATATCGCGAGCCACAGGGTCACAAACCCTGCAATGATCACGATCACGGGACCGGCGATGATCAGCCACACATGGCCAAACCTCCACCAGGGTGCAGCGGCAGAAGGGGCAGTGCCGAGGGCGGAACTGGATGGCATGGTGCTTACTCCTCAAAAATTATCTTGCTCAAAGCAAGACCCGCGAAGGTCTTGCACCGGGTCGCTCGCTGCGTTATCGCGGCACCAGAAACACGGATTTCTCGCTCACATGGGCGTCCGCGCCCAAGGCTTGCACATCGAACTGCACGGCATGTGATCCCGAAGGGGCTGATCCATACGGTATCTGCAGACGGACGGCCACCCACCGGGACTCCGCCGCACCGATGTCCACCTCGGCATCAGAAGCGACTTCCAGCCCTTCAAGGCCACGCACACTGATGCGATAGCGCTGGGGGCCTTCAGTGGCGTTCATGATCTGCAGGCGGTAGATGTTCTCCAGCTTTCCACCCGCCACGATGCGCGACAGCGCCGCCCGATCACGCACCACATCCACCTTCAAAGGCGTGCGTGTGACAAGGCTGGCCATCATGCCTACGCACAGGGCCACCAGAACCGCGCTGTATATCAGCACTCGTGGCCGCAGCACACGGCGCAGGATCTGCGACTGACTCCACCGTTTGGCCACGCCGTTCTGCGTAGAAAACCGGATGAGCCCGCGCGGATACTGCATCTTGTCCATCACGGTATTGCAGGCGTCCACGCACAGGCCACAGCCGATGCATTCGTACTGCAAGCCCTTGCGAATGTCGATGCCCACAGGGCACACCTGCACACACAGCGAGCAGTCAATGCAATCGCCCAACCCCTGGGCCTTGTAGTCGATGTTCTTCTTGCGCGGCCCACGCTGCTCACCGCGTTCTGGGTCGTAGGTAACGATCAGCGTGTCCTTGTCGAACATGGCGCTCTGAAAGCGCGCATAGGGACACATGTATTTGCACACCTGTTCGCGCATATAGCCGGCATTGCCATAGGTGGCAAAGCCATAGAACAGTACCCAGAAAATCTGCCAGCCACCCTGCACCGCCAGCAGCTCTGCCCCGAGTTCGCGGATGGGCACGAAATAGCCCACGAACGTGAACCCCGTCCACAACGCCACGGCAATCCAGATGACCTGCTTAAAAAACTTCTTGCGAACCTTCTCGAAGGTCCAGGGCCCATTGTCCAGCCGAAGCCGTGCACTGCGATCACCTTCGATCTTGTGCTCGATCCACATGAACATTTCGGTGTAGACCGTTTGCGGGCACGCAAATCCACACCAAAGCCGCCCCGCCACCGCCGTAAACAGGAACAGCGACAACGCCGAGATAATGAGCAGGCCCGTGAGATAGATGAAATCCTGGGGGTACAGAACCAGGCCGAAGATGTAGAACCGCCGAGCCCCCAGGTCAAACAGCACCATCTGGCGCTGCCCCCATTCAAACCACGGCAGCCCGTAGAAAACGATCTGCGTGAGAAACACCATACCCCAGCGCCAACGCGCGAAGAGGCCACTGATGGAACGCGGGTAGATCTTCTTTTGCGCTTCGTACAGGGAAACAATCTCGCCCTGCGATGAGGCATCGGACGCAACCGGCGCTATCGGGATGACCTTGCGAGCAGGCTCGCTGGGTGGGTTCATGATGGTATCGGTCCGTTTGCTTCGTGGTTCTCAGTTTGCGCTGCCCCCTGGAGCAGTGCCTGGGCACTGCTCCAAGTGGCCAAGGCTCAGCGTGCAGCGGCCTGGGTGCCGTTCGACAAGCCCCAGACATAGGCCGACAGCACACCGATCTGCGCTTCTGTCAGCTTGTCCGCCTGGGCGGGCATCTGGTTGACCTTGCCGTTGTTGACCATGGCAGTGATGGCCGCCTCGCCCCAGCCATGCAGCCAGATGTCGTCGGTCAGGTTGGGGGCACCCAGTGCCTGATTACCCTTGCCGTCCATTCCGTGGCAGGCTGCACACGCCGTGAACTTGGACTTGCCCAACGAAGCACGCAGCGAGTCATGCGGGCTGCCCGAAAGACTCAGCACATAGTGCGAGAGATTGCGCACATCTTCGGGGGAGCCCACTGCGGCAGCCATGGGAGGCATGTTGCCGATACGGCCCTTCTCGATGGTTTCACGGATCTTCTCGGGTGCACCGCCATGCAACCAATCGCCATCAGCCAGATTGGGGAAACCCTTGCTACCCCGGGCGTCCGAGCCATGGCACTGCGCGCAGTTGTTCATGAACAGGCGCTCGCCAATGGCCTGGGCCTGAGGATCCTTGGCAATGTCTTCCGGCTTCATCGAGGCAAACCGGGCATACAGCGGCTCCAGCTCGGCCTTGGCTTTGGCCATCTCAGCCTCGTATTCGCCCTTCTGTGTCCAGTTGAGCTTGCCGGAAAAGCTGCCCAGGCCTGGATAGGCGGCCAGGTAGCCCAGGCCGAAGATGATGGTGATGACAAACAGCCACACCCACCAGCGTGGCAGGGGGTTGTTCATCTCGACCAGGTCTTCGTCCCAGACGTGGCCGGTAGTGTTGTCGGACGTGGCCATCACCTTCTTGCGGCCTGCCATCCAAAGCAGAATGCCGCAGGCGATGATGCCGACCAGGGTCAGCGTGGTCACAAAGACCGACCAGAAATTGCTGGTGAAGTCACTCATGGGGTGTTCTCGTTCTGGTGAAGGTCAATCTTGCTCGAAAGGCAGCTGGGCGGCCTCGTCGAACCGGGCCTTGTTGCGGCCTCGATAGGCCCAGACCCAGATGCCAATGAAACAGGCCATTGAAGCCAGCGTGGCCACAATGCGCATGGTGGTGATGTCCATGGGGATATCTCCTTTACTTGAGCGCGCGGCCCATGACTTGCAGGTACGCAATCAGCGCTTCCATCTCCGTCTTGCCCTTGACATCAGCGGCAGACGCAGCGATCTGTTCGTCGGTGTACGGCACACCCACAGTGCGCAGGGCCTTCATGCGCGGCGCCACGCTGGCGGGGTCCACGGCGTTCTTCTCCAGCCAAGGGTAGGCAGGCATGTTCGATTCGGGCACCACATCACGCGGGTTGTTCAGGTGGATGCGGTGCCATTCGTCGCTGTACTTGCCTCCCACGCGGTGCAGGTCGGGGCCTGTGCGCTTGCTGCCCCACTGGAAGGGGTGGTCGTACACAAACTCACCCGCCACCGAATAGTGCCCATAGCGCAGGGTTTCAGCGCGGAAGGGGCGGATCATCTGCGAGTGGCAGTTGTAGCAACCTTCACGGATGTAGACGTCGCGGCCCACCAGTTGCATGGCGTTGTAAGGCTCCACGCCCTTGACCGCCTCGGTTGTGGACTTCTGGAAGAACAGTGGCACGATCTCTACCAGGCCGCCGATGGCGATGACCAGGAGGATCAGCACGATCATCAGGAAGTTGTTGGTTTCCACCTTTTCATGGGAGAAGCCGGTCGAATTCGATGGGTTGTTGTTAGACATGAGTTATCTCCTTCGGCTCAGGCGTGGGCCGCATTCACGGCAGGAATCGCCACCTTGACCGAACGGCCCGAGATCGCTGTCATCCACACGTTCCAGGCCATGACCAACATGCCACCCAGATACAGCAGGCCACCGGCCACGCGGATCACATAGAACGGATAGGTCGCCTTCACGCTTTCCACAAAGGTGTAGGTCAGCGTGCCGTCGGGGTTGATGGCGCGCCACATCAGGCCTTGCATCACACCGGCAATCCACATCGCGGCGATGTACAGCACGATGCCAATGGTGGCCATCCAGAAGTGCAGCTCAATGGCCTTGATGGAGTGCATCTTTTCGCGGCCAAACAGTCGGGGCACCAGGTAGTACAGCGAGCCCATCGAGATCAGACCCACCCAGCCCAACGCGCCCGAGTGCACGTGGCCCACGGTCCAGTCGGTGTAGTGGCTCAGGGCGTTGACGGTCTTGATGGACATCATCGGACCTTCGAACGTGGACATGCCGTAGAACGACAGTGACACGATCAGGAAACGCAGGATGGGGTCGTCACGCAGCTTGTGCCAGGCACCCGACAGGGTCATGATGCCGTTGATCATCCCGCCCCAGCTGGGTGCCAGCAGGATCAGCGAGAACACCATGCCCACCGATTGCGTCCAGTCAGGCAGCGCGGTGTAGTGCAGGTGGTGAGGGCCGGCCCACATGTAGGTGAAGATCAAGGCCCAGAAGTGCACGATCGACAGGCGATACGAATACACGGGTCGTCCCGCCTGCTTGGGGATGAAGTAGTACATCATGCCCAGGAAGCCTGCGGTCAGGAAGAAGCCCACGGCGTTGTGGCCATACCACCACTGCACCATGGCATCCTGCACACCGGCGTAGGCCGAGTAGCTCTTCATGAGGTCAGCCGGGATCGCAGCGCTGTTGACCACGTGCAGCAATGCCACAGCCAGGATGAACGCGCCAAAGAACCAGTTGGCCACATAGATGTGCTTGACCTTGCGCACACCGATGGTGCCAAAGAACACGATGGCATAGGACACCCAGACCAGCGTGATCAGGATGTCAATCGGCCACTCGAGTTCAGCGTATTCCTTGCCCTGGGTGTAGCCCATTGGCAGGCTGATGACGGCCCCGGCAATGACCAGCACCCATCCCCAGAAGGTGAAGGCCGCCAGGGGCCCGGCAAACAGGCGAACCTGGCAGGTGCGTTGCACCACGTAGTAACTGGTGGCGAACAGCGCACTGCCACCAAACCCAAAGATCACCGCATTGGTGTGCAAGGGTCGCAAGCGGCCATAACTGAGCCACGGAATGCCAAAGTTGAGTTCAGGCCAGGCAAGCTGGGCGGCGATGATGACGCCCACCAGCATGCCAACCACCCCCACAACCACGGCCAGGATAGAAAACTGCCGCACCACTGTATCGTTGTAGTGCGCAGCATTTGTTTTTGGAGAATCCATCGGGCACCTCTTTGTAATGCAGTAAGAGTTTGTTGCAGTCAGCTTTTTTGGGCATTGACACAAGTCAACCGTCTCGGAGAATCCGCTCTCCCTCTTGCTCGACACTCTCGAACTGGCCGTGGTAGACCGCCCACCAAAGGCCCGCCAGAATCATCAGCACCAGTACCACGGACAATGGAATCAGCAGATAAAGAATGTCCATCAGGCAGCCTCCAGCCAGCTTGTTTTTGAGATATCAATGGGCACAGCGCCCTGTTGTGGCCGCAGGTCTTCGCCTTGCGCAGGCAAAGCCGGCAGGTCGCGCGCAAGGCGCGCGGCGTTGAGCACCACCAGCAGCGAGCTGAGCGCCATGCCCAGCCCGGCCAGCCAGGCTGGCATCCAGCCCACCACCGCCAGCGGAACACACAACGCGTTGTAGCCGGCAGCCCACCACAGGTTCTGGCGCACCACACGCAAGGTACGGCGCGCCAGCAGCACGGTCTGGGGCACCAGTGCCAAGCTGTCGCCCAGCACCACAAAATCGGCCTGCGACTGCGCCAGCGGCACCGCACGGCCAAATGCAAACGACACATGGGCCCCTGCCAGCACCGGGCCATCGTTCAGCCCATCGCCCACCATGGCCACCTGGTGGCCACCCGCCTGCAAGGCCTGCAACGCAGCCAGCTTGCCCTGGGGCGTGCACTCGCCCGCCGCCTGGGCAATGCCCGCTTGCGCCGCCACACGTTGCACCGCGCCCACGCGGTCGCCCGACAGCAGTTGCACCGCCACGCCGCCCTGCTCCAGCGCAGTCACTACCGCAGGAGCCTCCGCGCGCAGGTCTTCCACCAGATCGAAACGGGCCAACTCGGACACTGCGCCGCTGACATGCTGCTCCGACAGCACCACCTGCAGCGCCGACCCCGCTTCTTCAGGCGCCACGCCTGCATGGTGCGCAGACCCCAGCCGGACCTGGCGCGCGGGCTGTCCGGCCCCCAATCTGTCGTGCACCCTGGCCACCAGGCCCTGCCCGGCTTCTTCCTGCAGATCGGTCACCGCCCAGCGACCATCGTCCAGCGCAGCAGCCGCAGCCACCACGGCGCGCGATGCAGGGTGCATCGAGTGGCGCGCCAAAGACGCCGCCAGAGCCAACACCTCTTGCGTGCTCCACCCATGGGCGGTGTGTACGGCCTGCAAGGCCATGCCGTCCCGCGTGAGCGTGCCGGTCTTGTCGAACACCACGGTGTCCACATGGGCCAGCGCCTCCAGCCCCTGCAGATTGCGCACCAGCACACCATGGCGCGCCAGCGTGCCAGCGGCGGTGAGCATGGCCACCGGCGTGGCCAGCGACAGCGCGCAGGGGCAGGTGACGATGAGCACAGCCACCGCCACCATCAGGGCATGTCCCGGGTCGGACGGCCACCAGTACACCGCAGCCAGGCCCGCTGCCACGAGCACCGCCACCAGAAACGGCCGCGCAATGCGATCCGCCAATTGGGCAAGGCGTGGCTTTTGCAGCGACGCACTTTCCATCAGCGCCACGATCTGGGCGAAGCGGGTCTGCCCGCCCGTGCCTTCCACATGCACCTCCACCGGCGCCTGCAGGTTGTAGCTGCCCGCGGTGACCGTGCTGCCCACGGGGCGCGCCACGGGGGTGGACTCGCCCGTCAGCAGGGATTCATCGGCGTGCGTGCTGCCCAGCGTGATGCGTCCATCGGCCGGAAACGCCTCGCCCGGCAGCACACGGATGGTGTCTCCCGCCACCACACGGCGCGTGGCCACGCGTACAAAGCTGCCATCGGCCGTGCGCCGCTCTACGCTGTCGGGCAGGCGGTTCATCACAGCTTCCAGCGCACCGGCGGTGCGGTCGCGCAGGCGCAGCTCCAGCCAGCGGCCCGTGAGCAGGAAGAAAACAAACATCGTCAGCGAGTCGTAGTACACCTCCTTGCCGAAGATGCCTGCAGGGTCGAAGGTGCCCGCCGTGCTCACCACAAAGGTGATGGCCATGCCCAGCGCCACGGGCAGGTCCATGCTGACGCGGCGCAGGCGAATATCGCGCAGCGCACTGCTGAAGAACGGCCCACACGAGAACACCACCATGGGCAGCGTGATGACCCACGAGGCCCAGCGCAGCAGTTGCTCCATTTCGCCCGTCAGGTCGCCAGGTTGCGCCACGTACGCGGGCCACGCGTACATCATCACCTGCATCATGCAAAAGCCTGCCACCAGCCAGCGCCACAGGGCACGGCGGTTCTCACGCTGGCGCTGCTCGCGCGCAAAGGCATCCATGGCGGGCATGGCGCGGTAGCCTGCCTTGTGCACAGCGTCCATCCACTGCGAGGGCTGCACCTGGGAGGGCTGCCACACCACGCGCGCACGGCGCGTGGCAGCGCTCACATCCGCCTGCAGCACGCCGGGCACGCTGCGCAGGGCATCTTCGATGGTGAGGGCACAGGCCGCGCAGTGCATGCCGTCCAGCACCACCTGGGAGTCCCAGGCACAGCTGGCGGGATCTTCGGCAGCCTGGCCCGTTGGCCCCACAGGCCGACCGAACGCCGACCACTCCTGCGGGTCGTCCAGCAGCACGGCGTGCGCGGCAGGCTCCGCATTGGAAACAGCATCGGGCGGATGTGCCGGGGAGGAGGCCGGCGCACCGGGTCGAAACATTGACATGGTTCAAGCCTATCGTTCGGGCATGACAGGTACATTGACCTGCATCAAGTCCCAGAACATGATTCATCCTAAGCTTGTTCCATCACTTTGAGGAGACCTTTATGTACAAACGCATCCTGATCGCAACGGACGGCTCACCCCTTTCCGACAAGGCCGTGGAACACGGACTGTCGCTGGCCGCGCTCACCGGCGCCTCTGCCGTGGCTCTCAAGGTGGTGCCCCGCTACCCCCGCAGTTACTTCGAGGGCGGCATGCCCGTCGATACCAACGACGTCAAGCGCATCGAAACCCAATGGGGCGATGCGGCACAGGCCATGGTCGATGGCGTGAAGGCCCAGGGCGACGCCCAAGGCGTGGCAGTCAAGGCCGTCATCGCCAAGTCCGACCTCGTGGCCGAAGCCATCATCTCGGCCGCCAAGAAGCACAAGTGCGACCTGATCGTGATGGCATCGCACGGCCGCAAGGGCCTCAAGCGCCTGTTGCTGGGCAGCGAGACGCAGCATGTGCTGACGCACTCGCACATCCCTGTACTTGTGCTGCGTTAAGCACAAATTCAAGCATCAAAACAAGCTCTAGCGCTTATCCATAAAGCGCTAAAAGCTATTAAATACATAGCAAAACACCGAGAAGGCTCGACGCCCGCTCGGTGTTTTTTCATTCCCGTCCAACTGTCCGGCGCCTCAGTGCTTGCCCAATTTGGGGTGCCGTGGCTGTTTCCGCGCCTGGGCCACTTCAAGCGCACGCTGCCGCAGGTGTCGCTGAACTTCGTGCGCTACCAGCACGCGCACGACTTTGCGACGCCGCACGAGTTTGATGCCGCCATCCAGTACGGCTACGGCAACTGGCCCCGCGCCAATGCGCGCTATCTGATCGGCAAAGAGACCAGCATCGTCTGCAGCCCCCAACTGCGCGACGCCCTGCCCCTGCACACCCCGCAAGACCTGGTGCGCGCCACGCTGCTGCAGCACATCGAAGTGCCCCTGGCATGGCAAGACTGGATGGAAGCCCACGGCCTGGACACCAGTGCCAGCCGCTTTGGGCCCGGCTTCAACCTCTATTCGCTCATCATCCGCGCTGCCGTTTCAGGCTTTGGCGTGGGCATCGTGCCCACCTGCCTGGTGGAAGACGAACTGCAGGCAGCCACGCTGGTCGAGCCCCTGAACGACCGCTTTGACAGCCCGCTGGGCTACTACCTGTGCGCGCCCACGGCACGCACCAACCTGTCGGGGTACCGGTTGGTGGCTGGG
>NZ_JAMXAX010000073.1 GCF_023913775.1 Acidovorax facilis | reverse complement strand
AGGTGGCACACAGGGGGGCCTGTGCGGCAGTGCGCAGCGGTGGCTGCTGCTGTGGCTGGTATTGCTGCGGGGGATGCCCGGCATAACCTTGCGAAGCAGCGGGCGGTTGATTTGCCACATTATTGGTAGCAATATTTCTATTGCCAACAAGCGCTGGCGCCGGTTTTTGTTGCAAATTCTCAGCTCTTGGCGCTCCTGGCGCAGGCTGCGCCGTCATGGCCAAGGGTTGCGCGTCGGCGGCGGACTTGTCCGCGTTCTGCACCACCAGGGTCGTGCCCAGCGCAACCACACTCACGCCCAGCACGCCGATAGCGACCCACAGCCACTTGAGGGAAGGGCTGGCCGCGCCGCCAAAGGCGCCAGCCTGCGCCACAGGAACGGCGGAAGTGTGGGTGGAAGGCGAAACGATAAGACTCATGATTTTTCTCCGAAAGATCCAGAAAGCTCTGGATGAATGGCCGCCAGCGTAACCAGCCAGCCCGGAAATCCGGGCGTAGCGTCTGTAAAGGACGTAAGAACCTGTTTAAGAACCAGCCTATTGCGGCACATGCAGACGCCCCCGCGCTGCAGGTAGCGCACCCAGCTCCTGAAAAGCCCGGGCGCAGCTGGCTGAAAACAACAGCACCGCCGACGAGAAATAGATCCACATCAGCAGCACCACCAGCGACCCCGCTGCGCCATAGGCCGACACCACTGCCGCCGTGGCCAGGTACCAGGCCAGCAGCTGCTTGCCCACCGTGAACAGCGTGGCGCCCACCACGGCCCCAGCCATGATGCAGCGCGGCGGCGGCTTGGACCCGGCGCCAATGCGCATCAAGCCCACAAACAGTGCCACGGCAAATCCAAAGGCCACCACTTCATTGACCAGCTGCATGGCCGGTGCCAGCGGCGCCAGCGCCAGGCGCGAGCCCGCCCAGCCCGCCAGCAGGTGGATCAGCGTGGACAGCGCCAGCGACACCAGCAGCAAAAAACCCAGCGCCAGCACGTAGGCCAGCCCCCGCAGGCGCAGCGACGCCATGCGCCACCAGGCGGCCCGCTGCGGCAGGGGGCCTTCGCCGCGCCACAGGTGCTCCAGCGCCGACTGCAACTCGACAAACACCCCGGTGGCGCCTGAGACCAGCACCACAAACCCCACCAGCGACGCCAGCCGCCCCTCGGCCGGGGCCTGCGCACTGGCCATCGCCTGCCGCACCACGTCGGCCACCTGCTGCCCCATCACAGCCTGCACCTGTGCGATGAGATTACTTTCCAGATAGCTGCGGTCCATCCACCAGCCCAGCACCCCCACCAGCAACAGCAACAGGGGCGCCAGGCTGAGCATGCCGTAGAACGACATGGCGGCGCTCATGCGCAGCCCGTCGGCGTCCAGCCAGAGCGTGGTGGCGCGCCAGAAAGGCTGGAGCAGGGTCCACACGGGTTTGACAAGGCGCAGTGCGCGGCGCTTCAGGGAGGGTGCTGCCATATGCGGCTAGCCTACGGCGGCAGCCCCCGCGCGTCCACCCGCGTTTCGCTGCAACTGCGGTAGGCCCGATCCCACATCGATCCCATAGCCCCCTGCAACAGTGGCCCTGCCTGTTGCCCAGGTGACCTGCCAACCCCCACGCGCGCGGATATTCTGAGGGCCGACGACATCCATCTACCCGGAGACACCGCCCCATGCACCCCCACGCCTTTGCCCACCTGCGCGCCGCACTCCAAACCCACGTCGACCAGGGTCTGCTGCCCGGCGCAGTGGCCCTGGTGCACCACCAAGGGCGCACGGTGCTGCACGAAGCCGTGGGCGCCCAGCGGCCCGGGGCAGGCGCGCCCGCCATGGCGCCCGACACCGTATTCCGCATCTATTCCATGACCAAACCCATCGCCTCGCTGGCGGCGCTGATGCTCATGGAAGAAGGCCGCCTGCTGCTGTCGCACCCCGTCTCGCACTACCTGCCTGCGTTTGCAGGCCAGCGGGTGTACGACGAAGCCACCGGCACCACCGCCCCCGTGCAGCGCGAAGCCACGGTGCACGACCTGCTGCGCCACACTGCCGGGCTGAGCTATGCGTGGGAGGCCGGCACGGTGCCCGACCAATACCGGGCGGCCCGCGTCGGCTCGCGGCGCCACAGCAATGCCGAGCTGGTGGCCGCGCTCGGCCCGCTGCCGCTGGTGCACCAGCCTGGCAGCCGCTGGGAATACAGCCGCGCCACCGATGTGCTGGGTGCGGTACTGGAGGTGGTCGAAGGCGAGAGCCTGGGCACCCTTCTGAAACGCCGTATTCTGGAACCCCTGGGCATGCACGACACCGGGTTTTCGGTACTGCCCCACCGCTTGGCCGACCTGGCCGAGCCGTTCGCGCGCGACCCGCAGACCGGGGCCGAGGTGGCGTTGATCGATGTCTCGGCCCCGCCCGCGTTTGAATCCGCTGGCGGCGGGCTGGTGTCCACCGCCAGCGACTACGCACGCTTTTTGCAGCTGATGCTGGGCCAGGGCACCGTACAAGGCCCGGACGGCCACGCCATTCGCCTGGCCAGCCGCGCCACCGTCGGTTTCATGACCGCCGACCACCTGGGCAACATCCCCCCGGTGGGCGACATCCTGCCCGCAGGCTACGGCTTTGGCCTGGGCGTGGCCGTGCGCAAGGCCACCGGCCTGGCATCCAGCCCCGGTTCGGCAGGCACCTACAGCTGGAGCGGACTGGGCGGCACCTTCTTTTTGGTAGACCCCGCCGAAGACCTGTTCGCCATCCTGCTCACCCAGGCGCCGGGCCAACTGCGCACCCTGTGCGAGCTGTATCCGGCGCTGGTGTACGCTGCACTGTGAGAGAGAGGCCTCCCTGAGCGGCTTCGCCGCTTCCCACTGCTCTCGCCCTGCGCGGGGGCGGGCGGGGGGACGATGCCCTCGCAGCAGGGCGGCCCTTGCTCGGCATCCACTGGCTTGGGCCGCGCCAGTCGCAACGGCTGCTGGTGGCGCCCTGCGCCGAAGGCCCGCGGGCGCCCGCGCGCTTACACTCGGCGTCCAGTCTCGGTAAACATGCAGCAGGCCCAGCGCCCCACTCGCAGGCCCGTCAACCAGATCCTTTTTCCTATCTATGCAGATCCGCTGCGCACTGGTCGGCATGCCCGGCTCCGGCAAATCCACCATCGGCCGCCAGCTGGCCCACCGGGCGGGGGTGCCCTTCATCGACCTGGACCACCGGCTGGAACAGACCATCGGCACCACCATCCGCAGCTTCTTTGAGGCCGAGGGCGAAGCCCGCTTTCGCGACCTGGAGTCGCAGGCCCTGGCCGACGTGGCCGGGCAAGCTGGTGGCATGGTCCTGTCCACCGGCGGCGGCGCCGTGCTGCGCCCCGAAAACCGCGAAACCCTGCGTCAGTTTGGCAACGTGCTGTACCTGCGCGCCTCGCCCGAAGAAATCTACCGGCGCGTCAAACACGACCGGACCCGCCCCCTGCTGCAAGGCGGCAACCCCATGGACAAGCTGCGCGACCTGTACGCCCAGCGCGATGGCCTGTACCGCGAAACCGCCCACTACGTCATCGAAACCGGCCGCCCCACTGTGCACACGCTGGTCAACATGATCATGATGCAGCTGGAGATGGCGGCGGGGGCACAGGGGGAGCAAGTGCCGCACGGCGCGTCAGATGCCCCAACCTTTTCGGGCGCGCCGCACGACGACCGCGTTTGAATTATTTGCTATTAAATAGATAGCTTTTTGCGCTTTACCGGCAAGCGCTAGCCGCCATTTTCATGCCCCCTGCAGCAGCGAGCAGCTCCCCCTACCGCGCCAGCAACTGCCCCTCAAACACACAGGCAGCGCCCCGATAGGCACCGCAACCCGTCTCGGACACCCAGGCCCGGCGCCCGTCGGCATCCACCCGCACCTGGACCTCGCAAGCGGCAGCGTCGGGTTCGGGCCGGTAGGGCTTGAGCACCAAGGTGCCTCGTTGCCACTGCCCCAGGCTGTCCAGACCGCCGCTGCACTGCGGCGATCCAACCGTGAGCGCTGCCGCCACCACGCCGCGTTCAGCATCCAACACGATGAGTCGTAACTGCAACTGCCCCACCAAGGCCGGGCCTTCCCACTGCGCCGCCAGGCGGCTGGCTGGCAAGGTCGAACTGGCGGCAAGAGCGGGCGCCTGGGCCTGGGACCAGCAGACGGGCTGGGCCAGTGCCAGCGCGGCCCACAGCGCTTTTCGTGCTCCGGCACACGCCACGCTGCGCGCCACGGCACCAAAACGTACAAGGGAGCGAAGTCGAGCGGGCAAGGAACAAGTCATGGCAGAAGTCGGGCGTTTCAACGGAAGTGGGCGGGCACTATGCGCTGCTCAATGTACTGCCACAGGTACGCCGTGTAAGCCTTGGCTGCACTGCCGTCGTGAGCGTCGATCATCGCCTGGCGCTTGTCGGCATCAGCCACGTGGTTTTTCAGCAGGCCTTCAGCGCGCGCATCGGTCAGCGTGCCTTTGAGGATTTGCGCCGCACCATTCGCCCCCTCGTGGTGGACCAGGTAGATGTACTGCGCTTTCTTGTCTGCGGGCAGATCGGCAGGCACCAGAGGGGTGCCATCGTCGTTGGTGCGGGCGCTCAGTTGGGTGAAGTAACCCTTGTCCAGCTCAGCCGCAGCCACGATGGAGGTGGTGGCGTCAAAGCGCAAGTCCAGCAGCGCAGCCCGGTCCACCACCTGGTTGGCATCGTTCACCTGCCCCAGGGACTTGGCCTGTTCATTGACGTAGCTGCCCGGCTTGGTGGCCGATTCGATCCAGGTGCTTTCCAGAAACTGCGTCAAGCCCCCAGCCTTGCTGGTGGTGTTGTAGCTCTGCGGGTCCCAGGTGGCCGAGAGCTCACGGCGCAGGGCCTTCCACTCGGCGGCCCCCGCCTTGTCCAGCTTGGCTTTGGGGTCCAGCTGCGGATGCAGCTCGACAAAAAAGCGCTGGTTGGTGGCGTCGTCCAGGCGCTTGCCGCGCAGCGGGCCCGCTTCTGCAGATATCACGGCCGCAATCGTGGCGCGTGGGTAGCCCGTGCGATCCGCAGCCAGGGTAATGGCGTCGCGGTAAATCTCGTTCACGCCCAGGCGCAATGGATCGGTCCGGTCGCGCTCGGCATGCCGCAACGCGGTCAAGGCGTTGGGCGCAGGCACGGTGCCAGCCCCCCAGAACGGCGTGGAGTTGGCGCTTTGCGCGGTGTTGCTGCTGGCGGTGGGGTTGAGGGTATCGGCCTGCGCTAGCATCAAGCCGGATTGCACAGCCGTCGCGGTGTTTTCGTTGGCAAAGCCCGTCTCCTGAGACAAACTGCGGTCCGTAGGCGCTGCAGCCGCGCCACTGCCAGAAAGTGCCCAAGTACTGGTGTTGGTGTTGATTTGCATGGTGAAGAGCTGTCGGTTTTGATCCATCCCTGGGCACGATGGGCACTGGGTCTCAGGCCATCCCTTGGGGCATCTGCCACTTGATGCAGCCGTGAGGGATGAACGTGATTGAACCGGTTTTACCTTCGTATAGATATACAGGCGATTCCTAGCTAGGAATCACCCTAGCTGGGAAGAACACCTACCCACAGAGCGAAGAACCGCCCGGCCACACCAAGGGCTCAGGGCAGAGCCTGCGTTCGATTTAGCGGAAAGTCTGGCCAGGAGCCTTGATCGGGCAGCCCGAGCTTTCGCCCTGCCTGTCGAGGGGCTGTTCAGCGGAAACGCCCTGGCTTGGACAGGCCCATTCCGAAGGGACGGGGGGAAACGGGCGGGACGAAGGACGAGGGCAACCAGTGCGACACGAGGTCACGAGGTCGTCCAAATCAAGCCGAATTGGCCTCCGGTGGTTTATTCACAAACGCAAGCTGCCGCACCATTAATAGCAAAGGCATCCCACGGCAGCAACGACATCACAGATTCGGCGCCAGCAACCGCTCCAGCACCTTCTCCTCCATCCCCCGGCGCTGGGCCATGTCGTGCAGCTGGTCTTCGCCGATCTTGCCGACGTTGAAGTACACGGCATCGGGGTGGCCGATGTAAAAACCGCTCACGCTGGCGGCGGGCATCATGGCCAGGCTTTCCGTCAGGCTCATGCCCACCTCTTCGCACTGCAGCACGCGGAACAGGTCGGTCTTGGCGCTGTGGTCGGGGCAGGCGGGGTAGCCGGGTGCGGGGCGGATGCCCCGGTACTTTTCGGCAATCAGGTCGTCGCTGCTCAACTGCTCGCCTGCGGCATAGCCCCACAAGTCGGTGCGCACGCGGTGGTGCAAGGCTTCGGCAAAGGCTTCAGCCAGGCGGTCGGCCAGGCTCTTGAACATGATGGCCGAGTAGTCGTCCAGCTGGTCGATAAACGCCTTTTCCTTCTTCTCGATGCCCAAGCCCGCCGTCACGGCGAACATGCCGGCGTAGTCGGCAATGCCGCTGCTTTTGGGCGCCACAAAGTCGGCCAGACACCGGCTGGGGCGGGTTACGCCGTCGATCACATGCTTTTCGGCCTGCTGGCGCATGCCGTACCAGGTCATGGCGACCTCGGTGCGGGTCTCGTCGGTGTAGAACTCAATGTCGTCGTCGTTGACGCTGTTGGCCGGGTACAGGCCCATCACGCCGCTGGCCGTGAGCCACCGGCCTTCGATGATCTTCTTGAGCATGGCCTGCCCATCGGCAAACACACGCGTGGCTTCCACGCCCACGATCTCGTCGGTGAGGATGGCGGGGTACGGGCCGGCCAGGTCCCAGGTCTGGAAGAACGGACCCCAGTCGATGTACTTGGCCAGCTCGCCCAGGTCGAAGTTCTTGAACACGCGGCGGCCCAGCGCGCGCGGCACGGTGGGCTGGTAGGCAGACCAGTCCACCGGGGTCTTGTTGGCGCGGATCTTGGCCAGGGGCCACAGGGGCGTGGCCTTTTTGTTGGCGTGCTGGGTGCGGACCTTGTCATAGTCCGCGTTGAGCTCGTCCACGTAGTTCTGCACGCCGTCGCCCAGCAGGCTCTGCGCCACGCTCACGCTGCGCGAGGCGTCGGGCACATAGACCACGGGACCTTCGTAGTGCGGCGCGATCTTGACGGCAGTGTGTACGCGGCTGGTGGTGGCGCCGCCGATCAGCAGCGGGATCTTCTTGATGCGGAAGTGCTCGTCCTTCTGCATCTCGCCCGCCACGTACTGCATTTCTTCGAGGCTGGGGGTGATCAGGCCTGACAGGCCCACGATGTCGGCGCCCTCCACCTTGGCGCGCGCCAAAATCTCGTGGCAGGGCACCATCACGCCCATGTTCACCACCTCGAAGTTATTGCACTGAAGCACCACGGTGACGATGTTCTTGCCGATGTCGTGCACGTCGCCCTTCACGGTGGCGATGACGATCTTGCCCTTGCTGCGCACGTCGCGCCCGGCAAGTTCGTCCTGGCGCTTTTCTTCCTCGATGTAGGGGATGAGATGGGCCACGGCCTGCTTCATCACGCGTGCGCTTTTCACCACCTGGGGCAAAAACATCTTGCCCGCACCAAACAGATCGCCCACCACGTTCATGCCGTCCATGAGCGGGCCTTCGATCACGTGCAGCGGGCGGCCGCCCTTGGCCAGGATCTCGCGGTATGCCTCTTCGGTGTCTTCGGTGATGAAGTCGGTGATGCCATGCACCAGCGCGTGCGACAGGCGTTCGCCCACGGTCTTGGGGTGCTCGGGCGTTCCGCGCCATTCGAGCTTCTTGCTTTCGTCCTTGGCGCCGCTCTTGGCGGTTTCGGCGATCTCGACCAGGCGCTCACCAGCATCCGGGCGGCGGTTGAGCACCACGTCTTCCACGCGCTCGCGCAGCACGGGCTCCAGGTCGTCGTACACGCCCACCATGCCCGCGTTGACGATGCCCATGTCCATGCCGGCCTTGATGGCGTGGTACAGAAACACGGTGTGGATGGCTTCGCGCACCGGGTCGTTGCCACGGAAGCTGAACGACACGTTCGATACCCCGCCCGACACCTTGGCGCCGGGCAGGTTCTGCTTGATCCAGCGCGTGGCCTCGATGAAATCGACGGCGTAGTTGTTGTGCTCTTCAATGCCGGTGGCCACGGCAAAGATGTTGGGGTCGAAGATGATGTCCTCGGGCGGGAAGCCCACTTGATCGACCAGGATGCGGTAGGCGCGTTCGCAGATTTCGATCTTGCGCTCGTAGGTGTCGGCCTGGCCTTTTTCGTCAAACGCCATGACCACGGCAGCGGCGCCGTAGCGGCGCACCAGGCGCGCCTCGTGCTTGAACTTGTCCACGCCCTCCTTCATGGATATGGAGTTGACGATGCCCTTGCCCTGCACGCAGCGCAGACCGGCCTCGATCACCTCCCACTTGGAGCTGTCCACCATGATGGGCACGCGGGCGATGTCGGGCTCGGACGCGATGAGCTGCAGAAAGCGCACCATGGCGGCCTTGCTGTCGAGCATGGCCTCGTCCATGTTGATGTCGATGACCTGGGCGCCGTTCTCCACCTGCTGGCGCGCCACGGCCAGGGCTTCTTCGTACTGGCCGTTCAAAATCATGCGCGCGAACGCCTTGGAGCCGGTGACGTTGGTGCGCTCGCCGATGTTGACGAACAAGGTGCCCTCGCCAATGGAGACGGGCTCCAGGCCGGACAGCTTCATGGGGGGCAGGGATACAGCAGACATAGGACTCACTCACCTGTGCAGGGGCAGCAAAAAAACAGGTGAGCGTCGTTGCGGTGTACGGCGGGGTGCGCGGGGCCCAAGCCTGACGAATCGCCATGCACCAAACCGGGCATGGCAAGTCGCTGCAACGCTCCTTGGGCCGAGGGGCGATTGTAAGTTGCCCGCCCGGGATCAGCGCACTGGGCGGCGGCCCCGGAATGCGGCCAGCAGCATCAAGCCCGCCATCAGCCACAAAGCCCACTCGGACAACGACGGAATCGCGCTCGCGGCCACTGCCGCGATGGTGTCGGTATCGGTGGCGCTGTTGTTGCCCGGGTTGGGGTCGGTTACACCGCCCGGGGCCGCGACCATCGCGGTGTTGACCAGCGTCCCCGTTGCCGACGCGCTCACCGTGGCGGTGACGGTGTAGGTCACCGATCCACCCGCAGGCAGGTTGACGACATCGTTAATGTTGCCGCTGCCCGCCGCCGTGCAGGTGCCACCGCCCGCGCCCACGCAGGTCCAGGTGCCGGTCAGCACGGCGGGCAGGGTGTCTGCCACCGTCGTGCCAGGGGCGTTGGAAGGGCCGGCATTGCTGGCGGTGATGGTGTAGGTCACCGACCCGCCAGCGTTGGCCGTGGCCACGCCATCGGTTTTGGTAATAGCCAGATCAGCTTGCGACGCGATGGTGTCGGTGTCGGTGGCGCTGTTGTTGCCCGGGTTGGGGTCGGTCACCCCGCCCGGCGCCGTCACCGTCGCGGTGTTGACCAGCGTTCCGGTGGCCGCTGCACTCACTGTGGCGCTCACCGTATAGGTCACCGATCCACCCGCTGGCAGGTTGACCACGTCGTTGATGTTGCCGCTGCCCGCCGCCGTGCAGGTGCCCCCACCCGCGCCCACGCAGGTCCAGGTACCGGTCAGTGCTGCGGGGAACGTGTCCGCCACCGTCGCCCCCGATGCATTGGACGGCCCCGCGTTGCTGGCGGTGATGGTGTAGGTCACCGATCCGCCCGGGATGGCCGTGGTCACGCCATCGGTCTTGGTGATGGCCAGATCGGCCTGCGGCGTGAGCGTGTCGGAGTCGGTGGCGCTGTTGTTGGCCGGATTGGGGTCGGTCACGGCAGACGTCACCGTCGCCGTGTTGGTCAAAGTACCCGTCGCAGACGCATTGATCGTGGCGCTCACCGTGTAGGTCACCGAGCCGCCCGCGGGCAGGTTGACGCTATCGTTGATGTTGCCGCTGCCCGCCGCCGTGCAGGTGCCCCCACCCGCGCCCACGCAGGTCCAGGTGCCGGTGAGTGCTGCGGGGAACGTGTCCGCCACCGTCGCCCCCGATGCATTCGACGGCCCCGCGTTGCTGGCGGTGATGGTGTAGGTCACCGATCCGCCCGGCGTGGCCGTGGTCACGCCATCGGTCTTGGTGATGGCCAGATCGGCCTGCGGCGTGAGCGTGTCGGAGTCGGTGGCACTGTTGTTGGCCGGATTGGGGTCGGTCACGGCAGACGTCACCGTCGCAGTGTTGGTCAAAGTACCCGTCGCAGACGCATTGATCGTGGCGCTCACCGTGTAGGTCACCGAGCCGCCCGCGGGCAGGTTGACGCTATCGTTGATGTTGCCGCTGCCCGCCGCCGTGCAGGTGCCACCGCCCGCGCCCACGCAGGTCCAGGTGCCGGTGAGCACAGCGGGAAAGGTGTCCGCAACCGTGGCACCGACGGCGGGGTCCGGCCCCGCATTGCTGGCGGTGATGGTGTAGGTCACCGACCCGCCCGGGACGGCTGTGGCCACGCCATCGGTCTTGGTGATGGACAGGTCCGCATCTTGGGCATGCGCTGCGGTCGCAGCCACCATGACCAACAAGAGCGCAGTGAGCCACAGCAAAACACGTTGAAGCATGGCGAAGTCCCGATTTGAAGTGGAGGGTTGGCCAAAGTGTAACGCCGCGTTTCCATCCGGAACTTTCATGCACGGCGGCACACGTTGGCCGCAGTTCCGCGCTTGAAGCGGTAAAACCGCTCTTAACGCACCGGCAGGAACTGCAGGAACGTGCCGCCCACAATGCCCTGCACATAGCTGATGGCGGCGCGGCGGTACTTTTCGGTGGTCAGGGCCGCCAGCAGATCGAGCCGCGCAATGACCTTGCCGAACTCGCGCTCAAAACTAAGGTTGCGCCCGTGGGGGCCGATCTCGTCGGCCAGCAGTAGCGGCTGGCCCTGGGCGTTGCGGCGCTGCGCCAGCAGCCACACGGCGCTTTCCACATTGCGAGCGGCGTTGTACAGGTGCTGCGCGTCGATGCCGTCGAGCAAGAAGAACTCGGTCTTGCCGCCATGGGCTGTGATGATCATGTCGGCCGTGGCGTGGATGAAGGCCGCCACGCGGTCCCCGGCAAACTCCGGCGCCAACGCGAAGCCCATCGCGGCGATGTCGCGGCGCCCCTGCAGCGGCGCCCAGGGCTGGCGCTGCAGGATGGCCGTGCGCACCTGCTCGGCGGCGTGGTCGCGGCTGGTGGCGCTGGTCTTGCGCCATTCGGCAGGGTTGCGGCGGTAGAGCTTGTCCATCAGGCGGAACAGGCCCTCCAGGTTCTCGTGCATGGCCAGCGTGGCCACGCGGTTCATGTCGGATTGGGCCAGCTCGGCGGGCGTTGTGGCTGCCCCCTTGACCTCGCCGCGTGGCGTGGGCGCGTTGCCCGCACAACCCGCGAGCACGGCGCACAGCAGGGCACACGATGACATCCACAACAGAGAAAGGAACGGCCCATGCATGGGCCGGATTATCGGGTGCGGGCGGCGGGCCAGGCGGCTCGCGAGCGCCCGTTAACACTGTTTGAAGATCTTGAACAGGTTCTGAGAGTCGGGCCCTCAGGCGGCGGCCATGGCCGAGGCTGGCAGGCCGAACAGGTGGTCGAACACCCAGTTGAAGACAAAGGTGTAGCAAAGGAAGAACCCGATCAGCCCCAGATCCATCACGAACGCATGCCACAGGCTGATGCCAAACCACCAGGCAAACAGTGGCACCAGCGTAAAGACCAACCCGCCCTCGAAACCGATGGCATGCGCTACGCGCCGCGCCACGCTGCGCCCACGCACGGGCTGGCGCGCTTCCCAGCGCTCAAAAGCCCAGTTGAAGACGATGTTCCAGAGGACGGCAATCACCGAAGCCGCCACGGCCACCACGCTGGAATGGCCCGCGCCCTGGCCCGAGAGCAGAGCCAGCCCTGCCGTGGCAGCCGCAATGGCGATCAGCTCATACAGGCTCACATAGATCACTCGGCGCTTGATGCCCTGCAGACCGAAAAGGGTGGGTTGCTTGTCCATAGGGGCGACTCTATGTGCCTGATGCTGATATATAAAGTCAGCTTGTTTCAGTCTATTTGATAGATCACGCCCATGGCCTTCTCTTCTGACAGTGTGCAGGTGTTCCTGGCGGCGCTCGACCACGGCTCGTTTTCGGCCGCCGCGCGGTCGCTGTCGCGGGTGCCGTCGGCCGTCAGCATGACGATTGCGCACCTGGAGGCCGAGCTGGATGTGCAGCTGTTTGACCGCAGCGGCCGCGAGCCCCGGCCCACGGCGGCGGCGCGCGCGCTGGAACCGCAGGCCCGGTTGCTCGCAGGGCAGCTGCAGCAGCTCAACGCCCAGGCGCTGGCGCTGACGCAAGGCCTGGAGGAGCGGCTGACGCTGGCTATCGCCCCCGAGCTGCTGGCCGCCCGCTGGACGGGCCCGCTGGCCACGCTGGCGTCGGAATACCCGCTGCTGCAGGTGGAGGTGCTGACCGCCCCCCAGGTGGATGCGCTGGCGCTGCTGCACAGCGGCCGCGCGCAGCTGGCGCTGGTGTTCGAGCGGCCCAGCATCGACGGGCGCGAGGGGTTTCAGGAAGTGGGCACCGAAACCCTGGTGGCGGTGATGGCGCCGGACCACGCGGTATTGCAAGGCGCGCGCGCCTCGGCCCTGGCCCGGGGCGAGCCGCCCGAGCGGGCCATGCTGCGCGAAGAACACCTGACCACCACGCGCCAGATCGTGGTGGCCAGCCGGGACCTGGCACAGACCGACCCGCGTTTTGTGTTTGCCCGCCACCACTGGCGCACCGACAACCACTTGGCCGCGCTGGGCATGATCGAAGCAGGCCTGGGCTGGGGCTGGCAGCCCCGGGCGCTGGTGCAGCCGCGCATCGAGGCCGGGCGGCTGGTGGAGATGCCGTTTGAGAACCTGAGCAACGGCACCGCCCTGTGGGTGGATGTGGTGTGGTCGAAGGAGCGGCCGCTGGGCCTGGGCGCGGCGCGGTTTGTGGCGCTGATGGCCACGGCGGCCAAGGCAGCACCCCGCTGAGCGCTCCAGCAAGGCAGGCGCTGCCCGCCCCCATGCGCACCCAGAAGGCAAGGGAGCGTTGCTGCAAAGACAAATGCGAATTGTTTGCATTTGCATGGATAATGGCGGCCTTTCATTTGCACCCCGCCCGTGCCCCGTTCAACACGACCTCTCTCCCGTGCGGCGGTTTGCACGGCGCGCGGGAGCAAGCCCCGCCGTTTTCTCTCTACCGATCTGCACCATGCATCCCTCGATTCCCCGGCCCGCCCGGCAGACTGCTACGGCCCGCGCCACCCTGGCGCTGTGCGCCTTTACCGCCAGCGCCGCCATGGCCCAGACAGCACCCCCTGTTTCATCGGCTCCACCGACCGACACCGTCCCCACCAGCCCAGCCCTGTCGGAAGTGCAGGTGCGTGACAGCAGCGCCACCACCGGCTACCAGGGCGCGCAGCGCAACACCGCAGCCACACGCACCGACACGCCGCTGATCGAAACCCCGCAGTCCGTGCGCGTGGTGCCCCAGCAGCTGATGGAAGACCTGGGCGCCACGCGCCTGGCCGACACCGTGGACTATGTGAGCGGCATCACCCGCCTGAACGACTTTGGCGGCACCTGGGACAACTATGCGATCCGTGGCTTCAGCAACACCGACGGCGGCCAGCTGCTCAACGGCTTTGCCTCCAACCGGGGCTATGGCCCGCAGCGCGACGTGAGCTCGGTCGAGCGCATTGAATTTCTCAAAGGCCCGGCGGCCGCGTTGTATGGCAGCAGCGAGCCGGGCGGCACGCTCAACATCGTCACCAAAAAGCCGCAGTTCACTCCCGCGCACAAGGCGGGTGTGCAGGTGGGCGGGCATGGCTACCGCCGTGCCACGCTCGACACCACCGGCCCGCTGGGCACCGACGTTGCCTACCGCCTGAACGTGGCGGCTGAGGATGGTGCGAGCCGCACCGCGCTGGTGGACAACCGCAAGCTGGTGGTGGCCCCGTCCCTCACCTGGAACCTGGGCGCCAACACGGTGCTGAACTACGAGGCGGAGTTCATCCGCATCCGCACCCCGCTGGACCGGGGCATCGTGCAGGTGCGCGGCAACGTGGGCGCGCTGCCGTCCGACCGCTACCTGGGCGACCCGAGCCGCCCCAACCTGCACGTGAACGGCGACACGCACCAGGTGACGCTGGACCACGACCTGGGCCAGGGCTGGCGCACGCGCGTGGGGGCGTCCTACCGCGAGACGGACCTGTATGGCGCCGCCGTGGACCTGACCGGCACCCTGGCCGCCGACGGCCGTACCCTGACGCGCCGCGACAGCTGGCGCAGCCTGCCAGCGCGCGATGCATCGCTGCAGGGCGAAGTCGAAGGCAAGCTGCAAGCGGGCGGCTTCAGCCACACCGTGCTGGCAGGTGTGGAGACCTGGCGGCTCACTGCGGCGCAGGACATCCGCTATTCCAGCCTGGCCAGCCAGCCGTTTGCCATCGACATCTACAACCCGGTCTACAACCAGCCCGTGGGCAACCTCACGCCGGGTTTTGACCTGGTGGACCGCACCCGCGCCACGGGCGTATTTGTGCAGGACCAGATCGACCTGAGCGCGAAGTGGAAACTGCTGGCCGGCGTGCGCTTTGACCGCTTTCACCAGGACAGCGAAAACCGCCTGGCCGCCACCCGCCAAGAGCAGGAGCATTCGGCCGCCACGCCGCGCATCGGGCTCACCTACCTGGTCAACCCCAACACCTCGGTCTACGCATCGGCCGGGCGCTCGTTCCGCCCCAACGCAGGCACCGATGAAAGCGGCAAGGCGTTCGACCCGCAAAAGGGCCAGGCGCTGGAGCTGGGCGCCAAGTGGCAGTCGGCCGACCAGCGCCTGAACGCGAGCGTGGCGCTGTTCGATATCCGCAAAACCAATGTGCTCACGCGCAGCCCCACCAACGCCAACTTCAGCATTGCGGCGGGCGAGGTGCAAAGCCGGGGCCTGGAGCTGGATGTGGCCGGGCAGATCGACGCCCACTGGCGCATGACCGCCAACTTCGCCTACACCGACACCGAGGTGACCCGCGACAACAACACCGCCCTGCTGGGCAAGCGCCTGCTAAACGTGCCGCGCGTGAGCGCGGGGCTGTTTGCCATCCGCGAAGACCAGGCACACTGGGGCGGCCGCTACGGCGTGGGCGGCGGCCTGGTGCATGTGGGCGAACGCACGGGCACCGCCACCGACACTTACCGGCTGCCCGCCTACACCACGGCGCGCATCACCGGCTACTGGCAGATCGACAAGCGCACGCGCCTGACGCTGGACGTGCACAACCTGTTCAACAAGACGTACTACACGGCCTCGTGGGGCGCGCTCACCGTGGTCCCCGGTCTGGGGGGGCAGGTGGTGGCGGGGGTGCAGGTGGCTTTTTGAGCCAAATAGGGTTCTAGCGCTTATCCAATAAGCGCTAGCAGCTATTCATTTAGTAGCAATCAATGGCTGCACGACAAGGAAAGTCTCTGCTTTCACCGTCCTCCGGCACCCACAGGCGGTCTGCCCAGCCGCCATCCACCGCCCGCTGGCGCACGGCTGCGCGCGTGGTGGGGCAGTGGTCCAGCGCCTGCAGGTGGTTCACCACCAGCGTGCCGTGGGCAAGCTGTGCGGCTTCGGCCATGTCGGCTGCGTCCATGAGGATTTCTGCCCCCACATCGAACCGGGCCCCGCCCGCAGGCAACACGGACACCTCAGGCTGCAGGCGCGCCAGGCAGTCGCGCACCGTGGACGTGAGCATGGTGTCGCCCGCCAGGTAAACGCTGGGCTCGCCCGGCAGCTCCAGCAGGTAGCCGTGGCCGTGCTCCATGAAGCGGCCCACCCAGCCGGTACCGTGCACACACGGGATCGGCGTGACATGGCCGCCCAGCGCCAACGGCTGGCGCCCTTGCCCCGCCAGCGGCCACACCAGCAGGCCCCGCTGCGCTAGGTAGTCGGCATCGCGTGGCATGCAAATCACCGGAATCTGCCGTTCGCGCAGAAAGCGCTTGCCTGCGCGGTCCAGGTGGTCGAAATGGCCGCGTTGGCAGTGCGTGATGAGGGCGTGGGTCACACGCTGCAGCAGCGCGTCCGTGCCCTCTGGCAGGTCCACGATGGGATTGCGCTGGCGGCCCGTGCCCAGATAGCGCAGCGCGGGCAAGCTGCCTCGGGGTGCGAGCATGGGGTCTACCAGCAGGCCCACGGGGCGGCCCTGGGATTGGAACTCAAGAAGCACGGTGGCGTTGCGCAATTGGGTGATCTGCATGGTGTGGGCTCCGAAGCCAGTGGGTATGCAGTGGATTGTTCAAAATCGGGCGCCCGGGGAGAATGGCCTGGTTTGACAATTTCTATCCATTTCAAGCCACAACACCTTGCCACCATGCGCCGCACCGCCACTCCACCTGCACCACCCCTGCGCCTGGCACTGCTGCTGTACCCCGGTTGCATGCCCGCTGGCCTCTTCGCTACCGCCGACATGGCCCGCGCCGCCAACCTGCGCGCGCAGCGCCCGGTCATCACCACCTGCTGGGCCGGCGCAGACCTGCAGCCCCTGCCCATCTGGCAAGGCCCCGCCCTCACGCCCAGCGTGGCCCTGGCGCAGGCCGAGGTGGACGCGGTGCTGGTGCCAGGCCTGTGGCTGTCTTCGCCCGACGGGCTGCAGGCGCCGCAGCAGCAACAGCACATCGCACCCGCCATCGCGGCGCTGCGGGCACTGCCCCGCCGCACCCAGGTGTGGAGCTATTGCGCAGGCGTGGCGCTGGCTGCGGCCAGCGGCCGGATGCGCGGGCGCAGCGCCACGGCCACCTGGTGGCTGCGTGACCCGCTGCAGCAGCAGTTTGGCGCGGTGCACTGGCGCTTTGACGAACCTTTGGTGGAAGACGGCCCCATCACCACCGCGGCAGGCGCCAACGGCTACCTGCCGCTGATGCTGCACGCGCTGGCAACGCGGCTGGACGCTGAAGCCCTGGCAGATCTGCAGTCGCTGCTGATGCTGCCCCGCCCGCGCACCACCCACCCGGCGTTTGCCGGGCACGACCTCATGGCAGTGGCCGACGCCGAACTGCGGCGCGCGATGCTCTGGGTGCAGCGTTGCCCCGCCACCGCACTGCGCCTGCCCGCACTGGCCGAGGCGCTGGGCCTGTCGCCCCGCACGCTGGCGCGGCGGGTGCAGGCGCACACGGGGCTTTCTGCCGCGCACTGGATGCGGCGCATCAAGCTGCGGCAGGTGAGCGAGGCCCTGTGCGACACACCCCTGCCGCTCAAGCGCATTGCAGAGAACCTGGGCTTTGCCAGCGAGGCGGGCCTGCACCGCGCTTTTCAACAGGCCACGGGGCAGACGCCGCTGGCCTACCGCATGGCAAAGGGCTGAAGACCACTTGCGCTAGTGAAGCAGGGGGAGACCACACCTGCCAGCATCCTCCAGGCGAACGATGCCGACGCAGCCAGAGTTTGCGATCATCCTGACCGGCCCACCCCCTCTGGGCCCAAGGAGCGATCCCCATGCCATCAACCTACACCGCTACCTGCCACTGCGGCGCCGTCGAAGTCGAGGCCACGCTGAACCTGGCACAGCCCACCTACCGCTGCAACTGCAGCATCTGCCGCCGCACGCGCTTCTGGCCTGCCGTGGCACTGCCCGGGGGCTTTCGCATCACCCGGGGCGAAGGCGACCTCACGCGGTACACCTTCGGCACCCACAAGAACCACCACTACTTCTGCCGCCACTGCGGCGTGCGCGTGTTCGGCCACGGCACCGACACTCCGATGGGCGAGATGTACGGCGTGAACGTGGGCTGCATCAATGGCCTGACCGACGAAGACCTTGCGCGCCTGGCCATCGTGCGGGTGGACGGGCTGCACGACCAGTGGCAGCAGGCACCGGCGCACAGCGAGTATCTTTGAGGGCCTGTTGAAATTCCCGGCGCATCGCGCCGCACTGCCCGGAGCCCCGCCATGCCCTCGCCTTTTGACAACAACCCGTCGCCCCTCCTGCAACGCCTGCGCCCGTGGCAGCCCGGTGGCAAAAATGCGGCGCTGAAGGACTTCGACCCCGGCGCCAAGCCCTTCTCGCTGGGTGACAAGGCCCAGGACAAGGCAGCCGTCGAAGACCTGGCGGTGGAACTGGACGGGCTGCAGAACCTGTTCTACGCCGACAAGCGCTACAAGCTGCTCGTGGTGCTGCAAGGTACCGACACCTCGGGCAAGGACGGCACCATCCGTGGCGTGTTTGGCCGCATGAGCGCCCTGGGCGTACACGCCGTGGGCTGGAAGGCCCCCACCGAAACCGAGCGCGCACACGACTACCTCTGGCGCATCCACCAGCAGGTACCGCAGGCGGGCGACATCACCGTGTTCAACCGCAGCCACTACGAGGACGTGCTGGTGCCCGTGGTCAACGGCTGGATCACGCCTGAGCGGCACCAGCAGCGTCTGGCGCACATCAACGACTTTGAACGCATGCTCAGCGAGACGGGCACCATCGTGCTCAAGTTTCTGCTGCACATCGGGTTTGACGAGCAGCGCGAGCGGCTGCAAGAGCGCCTGGATGACCCGGCCAAACACTGGAAGTTCAGCATGGGCGACATTGAAGTGCGCAAGCAGTGGGCGCAGTACCAAGATGCCTATGGCACCCTGCTGGCTGCCACCCACACGCCCTGGGCGCCCTGGACCATCGTGCCCGCCAACTCCAAGACGCACCGCAACCTGATGATCGCCACGGTGCTGCGCGAGGTGCTGCAGAAGCTGGACCTCCGCTACCCGGCTGGCGACCCCGCGCTGGCCGGCTTCACGGTGAAATGACCGCTCGTGCGGCAGTGCAGCACGCTGCCTTCTCGGCGTTTTCACTGGCCACATTTTTGTTGCAGTGCCGCATTGGGCGGTGTTTTCCCGTGGTTATGCATTAATTGCATAGCACCAAAACACTACGGCCTTAGACAGGGTGCAGCGGCAGGCATAAGCTTCGCAGCCTGAACTGATCCCACAAGGAATTCACCATGTCGCAACCCGTCGGCGCCCCTGCCGCACAATCCCACCCCCTGCCCTCGTACCTGCAGGCCGACCACCTCGGCCCCTGGGGCAACTACCTGCAGCAGGTAGACCGCGTCACCCCCTACCTGGGCAGCCTGGCGCGTTGGGTGGAAACCCTCAAGCGTCCCAAGCGCATCCTGATCGTGGACGTGCCGATCGAGCTGGACAACGGCACCATCGCCCACTACGAAGGCTATCGCGTGCAGCACAACCTGAGCCGGGGCCCCGGCAAGGGCGGCGTGCGTTTTCACCAGGACGTGACGCTGTCGGAAGTGATGGCCCTGTCGGCCTGGATGTCGGTGAAGAACGCTGCGGTGAACGTGCCCTACGGCGGCGCCAAGGGCGGTATCCGCGTGGACCCCAAGAAGCTCTCGATGGGTGAACTGGAGCGCCTGACGCGCCGCTACACCAGCGAGATCGGCCTGTTGATCGGCCCGTCCAAAGACATCCCCGCACCCGACGTGAACACCAACGGCCAGATCATGGCCTGGATGATGGACACGTATTCGATGAACACCGGCGCCACCGCCACCGGCGTGGTGACCGGCAAGCCCGTGGACCTGGGCGGCTCGCTGGGCCGCGTCGAAGCCACCGGCCGCGGCGTGTACACCGTGGGCGTGGAAGCCGCCAAGCTGACCGGCCTGGCGCTGGAAGGTGCCCGCATCGCAGTCCAAGGCTTTGGCAACGTGGGCGGCATTGCGGCCAAGCTGTTCGCCGAAGCAGGCGCCAAGGTGGTGGCTGTGCAAGATCACACCGGCACCATCTTCAACAGCAAGGGCCTCGATGTGCCCGCGCTGCTGGCGCATGTGAAGACCCGTGGCGGCGTGGGCGGCTTTGCGGGTGCCGATGTGATGAAGGCCGAGGAGTTCTGGGGCGTGGACTGCGAGATCCTGATCCCTGCAGCGCTGGAAGGCCAGATCACCAAGGACAACGCTGGCCAGATCAAGGCCAAGCTCGTGATTGAAGGCGCCAACGGCCCCACGACCACCGAGGCCGATGACATCCTGCACGACAAGGGCGTGCTGGTGCTGCCCGACGTGATCGCCAACGCGGGCGGTGTGACGGTGAGCTATTTTGAATGGGTGCAGGATTTTTCCAGCTTCTTTTGGAGCGAAGACGAGATCAACGCTCGCCTGGTGCGCATCATGCAGGAGGCCTTTGCGGGCATCTGGCAAGTGGCGCAAGAGCACAAGGTGAGCCTGCGCACCGCCACCTTCATCGTGGCCTGCCAGCGCATTCTCCATGCGCGCGAAATGCGCGGACTGTACCCGTAAGCCCCCTGAGAGGCTGCGCCGCTTCCCCCGAGGGGGACGCACCCGGTGGCCTGGCGGAGCCAGTTCCACGGGTGCACTGGTGTGAGGGCTGCGCGCCCCGCAAAGGCCACGCCCATCCAGGTGGCAAGTCCCTTTCAAAACCGCCAGCGCCGCGATCCGGTCCTGGCGGTTTTTTGCTTTTCTCCGTGTTGGCACACATGCGCTGTGGCGCTGTGGCGCCGCAGCGACGGTGCCGGGATGCCATGTGCCGCTGGCTGGTCCAAACCGACCGCACAGCCGTGCCAGCAACAACAAGATACGTGCACATACAAATTGTGGCGGCTTGCAACCTGCGCACATGAAAGACTGGCTGGCCATGCCTTCTCTCGGAGACTTCCGTGGCCTTTCCATCCCTGCGCAGCCTGGTGGTGCGCTTTCTGCTCAGCCGCCTGCGCACGGCGCGGTCGGTGGCGCGCCTGGCGTACCGACGCCATGCCCACAAACCCGCGCTCATCGACCGGCGTGGCACCCTCACCTACGCACAGCTGCAAGAGCGCGTGCAGCGGCTGCAGGCCTGGATGCAGGCGCAGGGCGTGAAGAAGGGCGACGTCGTGTTCACCCTGCTGCCCGAGACCGGTGAACAGTACGAAGCCCGGCTCGCCACGTTCGAGAACGGCACCATCTTCGCGAGCTTTCACAAACACCTGCCGGCCGATGCGGCGCTGGCCACCATGGTCCGCGTCCGGCCGGCGGTGCTCATCCACGACCCGCTGCTGAGCGCGCCCATCCTCCAGGCCGTGCGCGAACAACTGCCAGGGATACACCTGCTGGCGCTGGGAGAAGACTACGAGCAGGCACTGGCGCAGCATGCGCCTGCCCCCGGCACGGCCGCGCTGCACGAAGACGATATCTTTGCGCTGCACATGACCTCGGGCACCACGGGGCTGCCCAAGTCCATCGGCTACAGCAACCGCAAGTACCTCGACAGCGTGCGGCTGATCTCCAAGTCCATCGATTTCCGCCCCCCCGCCAGCCGCCAGGACGTGAACATGCTGGGCCTGCCCCTCACCGGCCCTGGCTCGGGCCTGGTGCTGCCCACCCTGCTGGCGGGCGCCACGCTCGTGATGCCCGAAGACTTCAGCGCCGCCACGCTGGCCGCGTTGATCCAGAAGCACCGCGTCTCCCGCGCCTTTTTGTCGCCCTCGGCCATCATCGACCTGCTCGACGAGCCCACGCTGGGCCAGTACGACCTCTCGTCCCTTACGCACGTGCCCTATGGCTCCGAGATGATGCCGGCGCCCAAGATTGCCGAGGCCATCCGCCGTTTCGGGCCGATCTTCCAGCAAGGTTACGGCTGCCTGGAGGCGCTGCCGCCCATCACCTGGCTGCTGCCTCACCAGCATGTGGACGCGCAGGGCCAGCCACTGGGCAATGACATCCTCTCCACCGTGGGCCGGGTGATGCCCGGGGTGCAGGTGGTCATCCGCGACGAACAGTTTGCGCCCCTGCCGTTGGGCCAGATGGGCCTCATCACCGTGTTGACGCCGGTGCGTTTTGACGGCTATTGGCTCGACCCCGAAAAAACCCAGGAGACGCTGCGCGACGGCTGGGTGGTGATGGGCGATGTGGGCTATTTCGACGCGGCTGGCTACCTGCATGTGCTGGGCCGCAGCGCCGACCGCGTATTGCGCCACGGGCAGTGGCTGAACCCCCGCGAGGTGGAAGAGGTGGCGCACACCCACCCCGCCGTCAAGGAGGCCTGCCTGGTGCAGCACGGTGCCCGTGCTGTGCTGGTGCTGAGCCTGCGCCAGAGCTGGCGCACCGGGCATGACTGGCAAGCGCTGGAGCACGACCTTGCCCAGTATCTGGCGCACAAGCTGCCCGCCGACCACCAGCCGGACGATGTACGCATCGTCGAAGAGATCCCGCGCAGCTTCCTCAACAAGATGCTGCGCCGCGAGGTGCGCCTGATGCTGGAGGCCGCCCCGGCCCGCGTGGCCCATGCTCCCACCACAGGGAGCCCGACGGCGTCTCTTTCGGCCGCGCATCCATGACGGGCCCCGCCACCCAGCTCTCGCTGGGCACCAAGCTGGGCTATGCCACCGGCAATGTCGGCCTGCAGATGCAAATTGCCGCCATGAACTTCATGCTCATGATCTTCTACACCGACGTCGCCCTGGTGGCGCCTGCCGTGGCCGGCGCGGCGCTGCTGGTGGGCAAGGTATGGGACACCATCAACGACCCGCTGTTTGGCTGGATGACCGACCGCACCCGCTCGCGCCTTGGCCGCCACCGGGTCTATCTGATCTATGGTGCGGCTCCGCTCGCCATCGCTGCAGCAGCGGTGTGGCTGGTGCCCCCTGGCCTCAGCCCGTGGGCCGCGTTCCTGTGGATCGCCCTGACCTACACCGTGTTCGACACGCTCATGACCCTGGTGCAGCTGCCCTACCAGGCCATGGCTGCCAACATGACCCGCGACTACGACGAGCGCACCAGCCTCACGGCCTATGCATCAATGGGCGCCCTGCTGGGTTTTTTTGCGGGCAGCGTTTTCATGCCCATGCTGGTGCGCGCAGCCCCGGACGCACGCACGGGCTATGCGCTGGCGGGCTCGTGTTTCGGGCTGGTCGCGGGCGTAGCCGTCGCCGTGGTGGCCTGGCGCGTGCGCGAACCGGCAGAAAGTGTGGCGGAACAGGCGGTGCGGCCTGTGGATGCCGATACCCCCGCAATGTGGGAGTCGGTGCACGAGACCTTGCGGACCACGCTGCACAACCGCCCCTTCCTGATGCTGATGGGCGCTGCAACGCTGGTGCGCCTGGGCCTCACGCTCGTGCAGGCCTCGCTCGCGTATTTCGTGATCTACCAGCTGCAGGGCGACAAGGGCGACCTGCCGCGCTTCATGGGCACCCTGCTGGGCGTGGTGGGCCTCTCGTTGTTCATGTGGAAGCGCGTGGTAGACCGCTGGGAAAAGAACCTGGCCTACATCCTGGGCCTGGTGTTCTGCGCGGCCGGGCTGGTGGCGCTGTACTGGGTGGGTCCGGGTGACCAGCGCTTGGTCACCGCCATTTTGGTGGTGGTCGGTATCGGCATGGGAGCCCACTGGATCGTGCCTTTTGCCATGGTGCCCGACACCATCGACCACGGCCACATGCAAACGGGCGAACGCAAGACCGGCATGTACTACGGCCTGTACGGCCTGATGGACAAGCTGGCACGCACGCTGGCCACCGTGCTGGTGGCTGGCATGCTGGACGTGACGGGCTATGTGCCCAACGTGGCGCAGTCCGCCACGGCGCTGCAGGGCATCACGCTGATGACGGGCATACTGCCGGCGGTGTGCCTGGTGCTGGCCATTCCGCTGCTGGTGGCCTATCCGATCACCCGTTCACGCCACGCAGACATACTGGAGCGCAGTGGCAGGCACTGAGCCCCGGCAATCGCCCCGCCCTACACGGCCTGTTGCGGGCCGTGGGTCGCCAGGTCATTCCAGCCAGCGTACGTTCTGCAGAATCTCGTCGAAGAAACTGCGCAAGGTGACTGCAGACATGCTGTAGGGATCGAAATCTGCAGTCCCCGAGTATTTCAGGAACAGCTGGCGATTGGATTCGAGTGACGCAATCAGCCCCATCGACCAGCCGGTGAAGCGCCGGCAAGGAATTTCGCTCATGTCCAGGACCGCCGTGTCGCGGTGGCGGCCGTCTTTCAGCAAGCGGTGGTACAGCGCGTTGACGGCAGCCCGGTCACCTTCGAGCAGTTGCAGAAAGATGCCGTTGTTCAGGCACAGGGCGCCCGTGATCCCGGCGCGGGTGTTGTTGCGCTGCGAGGCCCCCAAAATGTCCTTGACGTCTGCGGGCCCCAGCACACGCGAAGACCGGCTCGCGTAGATCAGTTGTATCAACATGTGTGTCTCCAAAACGCCGAGTGTGTCAGCGCTGGCCTTGCACGGTGGCCCGCTCGGAAAAAACCCCTCAAAACCCATCGCCGAATCCGCCCGAAGGGACTTCAAACGGACTTCGAATACCCGGGATGGGGCATGGGTGGAGGGTCTTTGCGCGCAAGTGCACCGCAGCCAGAGGGGATCGTGTAACTTTCGGTAGCTCAACTCGGTACCCGGTACGACACCCATGACGGAATTGCCGCCTCCCCTGCCTGCCGACGACGCCCGGATACAGGCGGCGCTCACCGACACGCTGCGGTTGGCTGCGGTGCGCGAAACCGGCTTGCTCGACAGCATCGCCGAAGAGAGCTTTGACCGATTGACCCGCCTGGCCTCCACGATCACTGGCGCTCCAGTCACCTTCATCTCGTTGCTCGACGCGCACCGCGACTTCTACAAAAGCACATTTGGCATGGGCGAGCCGTTGAGCACGCTGCGACAGCTCACCGGGCGGACGTTCTGCCACTACTCCATGGTGTCTGACGGGCCCCTGGTGCTGGAAGATGCCACGCAATTGCCCGTGTTCCGCGATGTGCCCACCGTGGCGTCGCTCGGGGTGCGCGCCTACGCAGGCATCCCCCTGAAAACCGAAGCGGGCGAGGTTCTGGGCAGCTTTTGTGCAGTGGATTTCAAGGCCAAGCAGTGGACGGAAAAGGACATCGAAATCCTGGTCGAACTGGCCCACTCCACGATGCGCGAGATCCGGCTGCGCCGGGCATTGCGCGACGCCGAGGTGCTCAACCAGCAGCTGGTCGAACAAATCCAGAAGGTGGACGCACTGAACCTGGCGCTCAACGAGCTGGCCCGGACCGACCCGCTCACCGGCCTGCGCAACCGGCGCGCATTTGACGACAGCCTGGAGCTGGAACTGGCCGTGGTGGAGCGCACGCAGTCGCCCCTGAGCCTGCTCATGCTGGACGTGGACCATTTCAAGCAGATCAACGACAACTTCGGCCACGAGGCTGGCGACAAGGTGCTGCGGTCCATCGCGCAGGTGCTTAGTGGCTGCGTCAGGATCATCGACATCGTGGCCCGGGTGGGCGGCGAGGAGTTTGCCGTGATCCTGCCCCACACCGATGCACAGGGCGCCCACGAAGTTGCCCAGCGCATGCGTGTAGCGGTGGCCCAGGCGGGCTGGCTGAGCCAGCCCACCACCATCAGCATTGGTGCGGCCAGCTTGCGGGATGCAGAGAGCGCGTGCAGCCTCTTTGCACGGGCGGACGCAGCGCTGTACGCCGCCAAGAAATCCGGGCGAAACCGCGTGGTGACGGCGTGAACCGCCTGAGGGCGTTCAGCGCGATGCGCTGCCGTACGCCGAAGCGTCTACCGTGGCCACCGAACGAAAAGCCGGCTTGGCAAACAGATAACCCTGCATCAGGTGTATCCCCACATCGAACAGAAAGTCACGCTCGGCCGGTGTCTCGATGCCTTCGGCGACGACCTTGATGTTCATTTCCTCGCACAGCCGCACCAGACTGCGCACGATGGCCTGGCGGGCGCGGTTGGCATCCACGTTGCGGATCAGGTCCATGTCGATCTTGATGATGTCGGGCTGAAAATCCGACAGCAGCTTCATGCCCGCATAGCCTGCACCGAAGTCGTCAATGGCGGTCTGGAAACCGCAGCGCTTGTACTCGCGCAGGATCTGGGCAAACCAGGGGCCGTCCTCAATGCGCTCGCCCTCGGTCACCTCAAAGATGATCTGAGAGAGCGGAAAACCGTTCGCCCTGGCAGCCTCCAGGGTCGTGCGGATGCACACCTCAGGTTTGTAGATCGCATTGGGCAGAAAGTTGATCGACACCGGCTGCGCCATCCCCAGCTCTGCTGCGCCTTTGATGGCTTTGACCCGGCAGGCCTGGTCAAAGCGGTAGCGGTTGTGGTCGTTGACCTGCGCCAGCACGGTCATCGCGCCCTCGCCACCCGGCCCCCTCACCAGTGCTTCGTGCGCAAAGACCACACGGCGCTCCACGTCCACGATGGGCTGGTACGCGTAGTCAAACTGAAACCCCAGCCCCACGGCCTTGCCGCAATCCTCGCAGTCCTTCGGAGTGCCGCCCAACGGGACGAAACCGACGGGGAAAGAGGCATTGGACGGGGAGAGGGGAAGCACGCGCATGGCCAGGATTCTCCGTTCGATTCACCAAACAAGGGGGTTGGGCTGGATTTGACCTCACACAGGCCACTGCTTGCAAATGACCGGTGTGCAAAGAGCTTGATTGGCGCCCCGTATTGCCATCAAGCGCTGGACGCCGGGCCCACCGGTTCGGGCGGCAGCACGCCGCGCATTGCCAGGCAAAACGGCTGCACACATTCAGCCCGCGCGGCATAGGGACAGCCCACCGTTTCGCACAGGCCGGATGCGCCATTGCGCGCACGCTCATCCTCACGCGGCACCTGGCCGCTGGCCTGCAGCACGGCCATCTGCGTCCACGGGTCCAGACGGCCCGTGGCCTGCTGGAGCATGTCGCGGCCGTACACCGTGGCGGCCAACTGCGGCTGCAAGTCCAGCACCAGCAGCGCACTGGTGCGCGGTGCGGCGGCGTCCATGCCCTGCAACACCAAAGCCATCACGCCCGACTGCAGCGGCTGGCCGCCCCCGGCAAACGGCACCTGCAGCGCGGCGCCTGCAGCACTGGCGTTTGCGCTGGCCTGTGCTGCGGCTGCACCGGTCGCTGGCGACGCCTGCGTCGCCAGCCATGGCACCGGTGCACGCAAGGTCAGCGCCAGCCCGCGCGGCCCCTCGGGTGTCAACACCACCCCCTGACGTACCAGCCAGGTCTGCAGCGGCGGCTGGTCGGCATCCAGCGCCCCACTCTCCAGCGCCTGCGCCATGCCGATGGGCCAGGGCTGCGCGGCCACTACGCGCTGCGGCACCCCGGCCTGGGCCGTGACCTGCGCCACGAGCGTGCTCACCAATCGCAGCAGCGGCGCACCCAGCCCCGTGGCAGGCCAGTCAACGCCTGACAACGATGCCGCCGAAGGGGTGGACACGGCGGGTGCCGACGTTGGCGCCCCCACGGGAAGTGGGGGCGGCGCCAGCAGCGTTAACGGCCCACGCGGCGCAGGTCCCGCCTTCACCCCTGAAGCGGCAGCATGGCCCGCTACTTCGCGCCGTGGGTCAAAACCCGCACCCAACTGCTCGCGCGCCTGGGCTGAAATGCCGGCCTTGTCGGCCGGTGCGGGCAAAGGCCCAGCGGGGGGGCTGGGCGAGGTGGTTGTGGGCGGCGGCACGCTCGGGTCGGCCGTGGGCAGCGGTGCGGGCGCAGGCGTGGGTTTGTCCAGCCCCAGCAGTGCGCTCTGCCGCTGCAGCGCCGCCTCGGCCAGAAACTGGGCCACGGGCGGAAGCGCGTTGCGGGAGGGGTCGATGGGGAGGGACATACCGGATGGGCAGGGAGATGCCGGATTCTGGAGCCATTCACCTTGCATGACCAGTCCCAGTGGCTCGATCCGGTGCGCTATATTTTTTATAGCATACAATGCATACCCATCGAGCGCAGAGGCCACTTTTGACTCACAATCCAGGGGCCGCCCAGGCACAGCAGCCCTGCCGCTCTTCAAGCCCGCCATGCCCTCACACCGCCAGGTTTCCACGCCCTCTCCGGGCACCGCGCCACCGCCCCTCCCCTGGGTGGTTCCGGCGCTGCTCGGCGCGGTGGTGGGCTTCTTGCTGCTGGGGGCCTGGTCCCTGGCACCGAACTGGGAGCGCGCCTTCCGCTCCGACCAATCGCCCGCCGCGTGGTTGTCGGGTGCACTGCTGCTGGCGCTCAGCGTCACGGCCCTGCGGATGGTTGGTGACCGCGCCCTGCCCCGGCTGCTGGGCGCCTGGCTGGCGCTCGCGTTTTTCGTGCTGGCGCTGGACGAACAGTTCATGCTGCACGAGCTGTGGAAGTTCCGTTGCCATGAGTGGACGGACGCCTGCCGCTGGAGCCCCGTGCGCGAAGCCCCCATGCTGGCCGTGGCGGCGGTGGGCCTGTTCACCATGGCCTGGCTGCACCGCGCCTTGCTGCACACCGGCACCCGCGCCCTGCTGTGGGCGGGCCTGGCCGTGGGCTGGCTGGCGATTGGTGTGGACCAATGGCCCGAAGTGCAAGCGCGCTGGCGCAGTCTGCCCGAGCTGCCAGCGCTGCTGACCACGCTGGAAGAGGGGCTGGAAGTGGTGGCCGAGGCGCTGGTGTTGGGGGCGTTGCTGCGGCAACCGGGCAGCCAACGCTGACCGTTGCGCTGACACAATCCCCACTGCATACAGTCAGAGAGTCCAGAAGGCGCCCCATGCATATCACCCACCGCATTTCGACCACCGTCGCCTTGCTGGCCATGGCGGCTGCAGCCGTCGCACAACCGCAGGAATTTGCCACTGCGAAAGCAGCAGTAGCTGCACTGTTCCCGAACCAGACATTCGTCGAATGGACTTCCACCGCGGGCAATTGGAACGGCGATGGCGTGCAGGACCTCGCTTTGATCCTCAACGAAGTTGACGGGCCTGTGGACCGGCCGATGGAAATACGCCTTGTAGTTCTGGCGGGCAAAGCGGGCGGCGCATACACACCGCTTTCTGCCTCTTCCAGTTACTGCATGGCGCAAAAGTTCTACAACCTCGAAGCCAAGGGCACGTCGCTGTGGGTGACCGCTGTGGACAAGGCGGAAGGCGATGTATCAGCCACCACCACCTTGCAGTTCCGCTTCAGCCCACGGCGTGGCGACTTTGAACTGATCGGCAAGGAAAACGTCTGGGAGGTTCAAGGCAAGGAATACGGCCGCAGCAGCGTCAACTACCTAACCGGCAAATTCATCACCTACGAACGGGTCAAGGGCCGCGTCAAGGTCAGCAAAGAAAAGCGCTTTGTAGTCCCTTCGCTGGCCCTGCTCAACGGGTTCAACTGCAACACCTACGACGACGGCGTATCCCCTTGAGCATGGGCAGACCCTCAGCCTGAGCCCATCAGGTGCACTCCTGATCCACCCAGTGCCCCGCCCGGAACCACTGGCCGCCGATATTGAGGTACCAGCGCCATTCAAAGATCGGCTCGAAGCTCATGCCGCCGGGCGAAGGGGTGTCGATGCGCAGGATGTCTGCGATGCCATCGCGGTCCAGGTCGATCTCGTGCACCAGCACGGCAGTGGTCTTGCGCTGGGGCTTGTCCCGGATGGGCGGGTCGGCGGGCTGCATCCAGCTCGTGGCGTATCGCCGGGTCTTCACCTTCACCGCGTCAGGCGGCAGCTTTCCGGGCAGCACCAGGCGGGTCAGCACCTCGGCACTGTCGGACAGCCTAGCGTAGCCGCGTACGGGCTGGGCTTCTTCGCCAGGGTCGTTGAACCCGCGGCCGGGGTAGTGGCCGCCGCAGTAATGGTCTTCGTTGCTGATGTCCCAATAGCGCTGGCGCACGGTGTGGGCCCCCACCAGGCCCTGGTGGGTAATGGCATAGAGGTTCAGCGCAGGGGCAAAGGCCTGGTCGGCAGCGCCCACGTCCCAGAAGCCGGTGATGTATTCGATTTCAGGCCCATTGTGGCGGTTGAACCGGCCCACGGGCGCCCCGGTAGGAATTACGCTGATGCGGGCGCCCGCCACGGCAGCCAGGCCGTCGGCATCGGTCTCATGCAGCAGGGCCACGCTGGTGTGGCTGCGAAAGTACGACGGGGCAATCGTCGGCAAGGTCGGCTTGGCGGCCAAAGGGGTCACGGCGGGAATGTGGTCCACGGCACGGGTGGCCAGCTTCAGGTCGTCCAGCGGGTTGACGGGGCGGCCCCGGTCGATCTCCTGCTCGGGCCGCAGCACCACGCCAGCGCGCATGAGCTTTTTGGCGGCCTCCCATTCAGGACGCATGGGGTACTGCACCGGCATTTCATGCGCGTGGCTCTTGACCAGCGCGGGCAGCTGCAGGGCTGGCGGACGCGGCAGAGCGTTGCCGTAGGCGCGCAGGCGGTTGGGTGACGGTGCCACCCAAAAGGCGCGGGCCGCATCCTTGCCCGCCTGGGCCAGGGTGAGGGGCTGGTCGGCCAGCAGGTTGCAGGCGATGTGGGCTTGCAATGGCTCGGGCAACGGGGGACCCAGCCGCGCGTCGCCCGCATAGAGCACTGCACACCAGCCGTCGCGCTCGGTGAGCTGTTGCAGCACGGTGTTGGCGGGTACTTGGGCGACGATGCGGGCCTGGGATTGAGCCGACTCGCGCAGGTTGACCCACGAGCCTTGCACATAGCGCT
>NZ_JAMXAX010000072.1 GCF_023913775.1 Acidovorax facilis | reverse complement strand
TGGGCGGCGCCGAAGCCGCAGCAGGTTCCTGGGCCGGTGCGGTGCCTGCGGCGTCTTCCAGGTAGCCAATGAAGGCCTCTTCCAAGGTGGCCGCACCCCGCTTGGCCACGATCTCCTGCGGCGCAGCGCTCTCCAGCACGCGCCCTGCGTGCATCAGCGAGATGCGGTCGCAGCGCTCGGCCTCGTTCATGAAGTGGGTGGAGATGAAGATGGTGACCTTGTCGCGCCGCGCCAGCTCCACCATCAGGCGCCAGAAGTTGTCGCGCGCCATCGGGTCCACGCCCGAGGTGGGCTCGTCCAGGATCAGCAGCTCGGGCTGGTGCACCATGGCCACGGCCAGCGACAGGCGCTGGCGCATGCCCAGCGGCAGCTTCATGGGCAGTGCGCTGCGGGCGGCCTGTAGGTCAAAGCGCTCCAGCATGGCCGCCACGCGCCCTGGCACCTCGGCCTCGGGCACGTGGAACAGCCGGGCATGCAGCACCAGGTTCTGCTCCACCGACAGCTCGCTGTACAGCGAAAACGCCTGCGACATGTAGCCCACCCGCCGCCGCGTGGCCATGTCCTTGGGGTCCACCGGCTGGCCGAACAGCCAGGCCTGCCCGTCGCTGGCGGGCAGCAGGCCGGTGAGCATCTTCATGGTGGTGGACTTGCCGCAGCCATTGCTGCCCAGAAAGCCAAAGATCTCGCCGCGCTGGATGCGAAAGCTCACATGGTCCACCGCCACAAAGTCGCCAAACCGCATGGTCAGGTCGCGCGCCTCGATGGCCACATTGGCGGCGTCATCCGCCTGCGACCGGTCCAGCGGCGGAATCTGCACCGCCTGGTGGCCCCGGCGCTTGGCCTCGGGCAGCAGTGCCACAAAGGCCTGCTCCAGCGCATCATGCCCGGTGCGGGCCATCAGCTCGGCAGGCGTACCCGTGGCCAGAATGCGCCCTTCGTCCATGGCCACCAGCCATTCAAAGCGCTGCGCCTCTTCCATGTAGGCGGTGGCCACGATCACGCTCATGCCGGGTCGCGCGGTGCGGATGCGGCCGATTAAATCCCAGAACTGCGCGCGCGCCAGCGGGTCCACGCCGGTGGTGGGCTCGTCCAGGATGAGCAGGTCGGGGTCGTGGATGAGTGCGCAGCACAGGGCCAGCTTTTGTTTCATGCCGCCCGAGAGCTTGCCCGCTGGCCGCGCCAGAAACGGATACAGCCCCGTGCTGCGCGTGAGTTCGTCAATGCGGCGACGCCGCTCGGCCGCGTCGTGCCCGAACAGGCGGCCAAAAAACTGCAGGTTCTCTTCCACCGACAGCGTGGGGTACAGGTTCTTGCCCAGGCCCTGGGGCATGTAGGCGATGCGGGGGCACACCCGGCTGCGGTGGCGGCCTTTGGCAATGTCGCCGCCCAGCACCTCCACCGTGCCCTGCTGCACCGCGCGTGCGCCCGCCACCAGCGCCAGCAGGCTGGACTTGCCCACGCCATCCGGCCCGATCAGGCCCACCATGCGGCCCGCGGCCACTTCCAAATCGATGTCTGCGAGCGCCACCGTGCGCCCGTAGCGCTGGCCCACGCCACGCAGGCGGACCACGGGTGCCGCGCTGGCCGCTGGGGTCACTGGCCAGCCTTGACGGCGAGGTTGGCGGGCCATTCCACGGCGGGGTCCACCCGCAGCCAGGCCACTCCGGGCAGGCCGGTCTTGACCTGCTCCTGGTGGCGCAGCAGCAGCGCCTTGTCGATCTGCGCGCGCACGCGGAACATGAGCTTCTGGCGCTCGCTGGCGGTCTCCACCGTCTTGGGGGTGAACTGCGCGGTGCTGGCGACAAACGAGACTTCTGCAGGAATCACAAAGCCCGGCGCAGCATCGAGCACGATGCGCACCTCGCTGCCCAGCGCCACGCGACCCGCCACGGTCTCTGGCAAGAAGAAGGTCATGTACACGTCGCTCAGGTCCACCAGCTGCAGCACCCGTGCGCCCGCGCCCACCACCTCGCCGGGCTGCACCACGCGGAACTGCACACGGCCATCGCGCGGGGCCTTGAGTTCACTGTCGGCCAGCTCGACATCGATCCGCGCGAGCGTGGCCTGAAGCGCGCGCACGTTGGCCTCGGCACTGGTCACCTGCGTGCGGGACGCGCTAATACCCGCCTGTGCGGCCTTGGCCTGTGCTTTGGCAGCGGTCACAGCGGCCTGCTGGCTGCGCACCTTGGCGCGGTCATCGTCGAGCAACTGGCTGGAGAAAAAGCCTTCGCGCGCCAGCTGCTCAGAGCGCGGCAGGCGGCGGCGGGCAGTGTCAAGGTCGCTCTCGCGCTGGGCCACCACGGCCAGCGCGGCCTGGTAGTCGCTTTCGCGCTGGGCCACCTGCACCTGGGCGCTGCTGATGGCCAGCTGTGCCTGCTGCAGCCGGGCCAGGGCCTCTTCGCGCTGGGCCTGCAGGCCGTCGATCTGCATCCGGGCCAGGGGTTGACCGGCTTTTACAAAGTCGCCCTCGGCCACCAGCACCTCCAGCACCCGGCCCGCCAGCTTGGTGGCCACGGCGATCTCGGTGGCCTCAATGCGGCCGTTGCCGCTCACAAAACCGGGGCCTGGCCCCTGGGCCTGCCAGGGCGCCCAGCGCAGCAGCAGCCATCCCCCCAGCAGCACCACGGCCAGGGCCGCGGCGATCTTCCATTGCTTGCTCATGGTCCATCCTTGTGGGCACATGGGCCCATCGGGGGATGGTAGCTTTGCACTCCACGTTGCCCCAAGCTGCAGCACGCCCTCTCTTGACCTGCATCAATCGTCCCTCCAACATCCGGCCTGCACCGGCCGCGCGTGGCTCTCGCAACCGAAACCCATGACCGCCTTCACCCCCCCGTCCCTTTCCGACACCCTGGCCTGGCTGCTGGGCCGTCCTGTCAGCGCCGAAGACGGGCTGACGGAAGATGAACTGGCTGCCGCAAGCCATCGCCTGGGGTGCCAGGTGCCCCCTGCCCTGCACGCTTACTACGCCGCCGTGGGCAGGCGTGCCGATTTGATGGCCGGTTTTCAGCGGTTTGCGCCGCTGCAGGATTTGGAGTGCCTGGGCAACAAGCTGCTGTTTCTGGAAGAAAACCAGGCCGTGTGCTGGTGGGCCACCGATGCGCAGCGGCGGGTATGGCAAACCACCGACCTGGACGCCCCCGACTGGCACGAGGAAGACCTGGGCCTGGATGCGTTTTTGCACACCATCGCCTACTACCAGATGGCCCAGGGTGGCTACCCCTTCTGCGGCATGCGCGCGTGCCATGGGTTCTCAACGCATGGGGACCTGGCAGCGCTGCTCCACGCCATGCAGGCGCAGGCCGTGGTGGATGTAGCGGGGCTGCGCATTTTCACCGTGGGGCCGCAGGCGCTGGTGTGGTACCTGCATGCCGAGGGGGCTCTTGCAGAGCCGGGACTTTTCCTGTGCGCTCTGGACGCCGATCGCTTTGAGGCGCTGTGCGCCCAGTGGGACTTTGACGATCTGGGCTGATCTGACAATCAGAAAATGTTAAGAAAAATGGCTCCAGCGCTTATTGAACAAGCGCTAACAGCTATATTATTTATAGCAAACAATCTCAGTCAGGGTTGAATTCCGCGGCCCACGCCGCACGGTTGCACCAGCCCTCCGCTCAGCCCCGCACATCAAACGCCGACAGGTGATTGGCCAGGTGCATGGCGTGCGCCTGCTCGTACTGCACGCGGCTCAACGCCCCGTAGGCAAAGTGCGGCTGCAGCGGCCCGGCATGGGCGGCAAAGTCCTGCACGGCCTTGCGCAGCCGGGCCAGGGACGCTGACGCGTCGGGCGTGGACGCATCCAGCACGGGCGCGCCGGGAATGGGTTCTGCCAGGTTGTGGCTCATGCGGCCGCGCAGGGCAAACACGTTGAAAGCTGCTGCACCCAGCGTGTTCTGGAACAGCGCCGACTTGGGGGCCGGAAAACCCTGCAGCGAGAACTCGATGCTCTGCGCGCAGTGCTCCAGCGTCTGCGACCAGCTCCAGGCCGTGGCGGGGGCCAGCGGCTGGACCGCCGCACCTGCAAGGCGTTCTACCTCTTGCATGGCGCCCGCCAGGGTGCCAAAGACGAGTTGCCGATCGTTTCCGGGCCGGTAAAGCAGATAACCAGCACCAGAGACCGCCACCACACCCAGGGTGGCCAACCCCGTACCCGATCGGAGGAACGCCCTGCGCGGTGCAGCGGGTGGTGTGGGCGACACATCGAACGGGGCGCTCGGATTGCTGCCGTGGGGATTGCTTGCCATGGGATGGTGGTCAGGTTGTTGTGGGCCGAAGGGGTGCCCACCATTTTGCCGCCAGCAAATGCTGCAGCAGCGCAGCGAAGGTCGTGCAGCCGACACAGGCGGTGCGTACGGCGGCTCAAGCAGCAGTCGCTGCTGGCGCCACCGGGGTGCCCAAGATTTTTTCAGACACTTCCACGCGGTTGCGGCCGCGCTCCTTGGCCAGGTACATGGCCTCGTCGGCGCGCTGCAGCGCAGCGCCCGCCGCGTCGCCGTGGGCACACAGGGTGACGCCCACACTCACGGTCAGCGGAATGGACTGCGGGCCCGTGGCCACTGGCTGGGCTTCGACCAGCGCGCGCAGGCGTTCAGCCACGGCCAGGGCACCAGCGGCGCTCGCGTTGGGCAGGAAGATGGCGAACTCTTCGCCCCCCAGGCGCCCCATCACGTCTTCCTTGCGCAGGCAACGGTGGGCCAGCATCACAAAATGGCGCAGCACATCGTCGCCCGCCCGGTGACCCCAGGTGTCGTTGATGTTCTTGAAGTGGTCCAGGTCCATCACCAGCACGGGCACAGCCGTCCCGGTGCGCTGGGCGGCACTGATGGCCTTGTCCAGCAGCGTGAGAAACGCGCGACGGTTGAACACGTTGGTCAGCGGGTCCATCTCGGCCAGGTGCCGCAGCTCGCTGGTGATGAACTCGTTGGCCAGCATCAGCGCACCAAACCCCAGCAACACCACGGCCACAATGGCCTCCAGCAGAACAAACTGCGATACCAGAGCCACCAGTCCGGCGTCTGGCAAGCCGCCGGGCGCAACGGGAGCAAGCTTGAACAGTGCCGGACGCAGCAACAAAAACAGGCCATGCAGACCCGCCACCAACGCAAACAGGTAGCGCGCGGGCACGCGGCGCACACCACCATCGGCCATCGTGCGCGCCGTGAGCAAAAAGCAGATGCCCGCACCCAGCCCCACAAAAACAAACCGCATGCCCAGATGGGGCTGCACCACGGTGAAATACACCGACGCGACCATCAGGGCCCCGATACCCACAACCGCATACCAATGAGAAAACGGGCGTCGCCCCATGTACATGCGGCTGGCCATCAGGCACAGGTAGGCTGCCAGCGACACCGAACCTTGCGAGATCACCACCGCAACCACCTCGGGAAACCAGTCCCGCACCAGCAGACTCACGCTGAACACCGACCCCAGCAGGAACGACACCATCCACAGGCGCAGGCCGGGGATGTTCCGGTTGAACGACCACACGGCATACAACACCGTGGTGACGAGCGCAGTCAGAAGCGCTGCAATGATGAGGAGTGTGGGGCTGTGCACTTTAAGGGCGGGCTGGCGGGCGGCTGGAATGTTAACCGGACCGCCGCCGGGCACCGTGTCGCGCGGCACCTTTCCTTGACCTGTGTAAAGGTGCCGCCTGGTGCAAATGGGATAAATTGAGCGGATGACGGCGCCAAGTCGGCAGCGTGCCGTTCGCGGCTAGGAGGCTGCGCGGAAGAAGGCATCGAAGCGAAACGTGCGAAAACCGAGGATCGCGTGGTGCTACCGACAAGCCCAGAGTGGGCCCCTGGGCGCAGGAGGTGGTACCGCGCGAGACCGGTTTATCGCGCGTTGCAGCCGATGTTTCTTCTGCCGCGCAACCTCCTAGCCCACCACATTGCATTCCCGGCGCAGCAGGGCCAGGGCATCGTGCATCTGGTAGTCCATGTCGCTGAGCAAGGTTTTTTCTGCGTCCTGCACAAAGCTGGTCCACAGCGCGATGTAGTCCTGCTGGTGCACACCGGGCGCGTGGGTGCGGATGAACTCGGTAGCCAATGCGGGCTGCAGGCCGGATTTGCGCAGTTTGCGCACCAGGCTGGCGGCGGTCTTTTCGGTCAGCAGGGTTTTCTTGGGCACACCCGCAGCCAGGCACAGGAACAGCGTGAGCAGCGAATGCTCGTCATCGTTGCCCTGGGTGATTTTTGTCCAGGTGTTGCTGGCGGGCAGCGGGGGTTCCTCGCCCTCCTCCAGCGCATCCAGGCTGCGGTGGAAGTTGTCCACCTCGGCCAGCGGGTCGTCCAGCAGAAAGTAGCGCGCGCGGAAAGCGCCGGTGGGGCGCAGCAGCGTACGCACCAGTGTGGCGGAATCCAGCAGCCTCGGCAGGTCGGCCAGCACACTGGCGCAGTGCGCCAACACCACCTCGCGCAGTTCAGCAGGCAAACCGGGGGGCAGGCGCAGCTGTGAAGGCGGCGCCAGCTTCTTCTTGCGCTGTGCCATCAGCATTTTTTCGAACGCGACGGTGTTCGGCCATTCGCCCAGATCCATGGACCTGGGCGCCAGGGCCAGCATGAGCAGGCCGGTGCGGATGACGGCTTCAGCATCGGCACCCGCAGCTTCGAGCTCGTCCGGGTCCAGGTCGAACTGCTCGGCCAGCCACTGGGCGGCATGGATGGCCTGCGCAATCTGCGTACGGCGCGCCAGCTCAGCCCGGTAGTCAGCATGGCTGCGCAGTGACCACACGGCCAGCAGCGGGGTCTCGGCATCGGCATAGCCCGCCATGCCAAAGTTGCTGCTCTCGGGCATGCCAATCAGGCGCTTGAGCATGTCTGAGCCGCCCTTGGAGCGCGACAGCAACGAATGGTCGCGCAGCGAGATGGCGGCCTGGTGCAGGTCGCCCCCGGTGGTATCGAGCAGGTACAGGCTGATGAGGTTGACCATGCGGTCACGCGCCTTCTCCAGCTCGGGCCGCAAAAACTCGCTGCCAAAGTAGCGGGCAATCTGCACCATGCCCTTGGGCGCATCGGCATTGATGGCGGCCAGCTTGTCGGCACCAATCACGCCATGCTGGACGCCATAGGCCAGCGCTTTTTCAAAGAAAGGACGGGCGTCGTGGAGCTGCAACGTGTTGGCCCCCGCAGCCTGGGTAGAGGACTGTTCGTCGATGGTCATTTAGTGGGCCATTCCCGCAGCCGTTGAAACTGGCGCTGCGAAGGCCAGCGCCCCCGCGCAAGGGCCGCCCCGCCGCGCTGGGGGCGTCCCCCTCCCGCGTTGCGCAGCAATGCGAGAGAGGGGTGAAGGCGCGAAGCGACTCAGGGGGTGCTTCATCTCAAATCGCCGATTCCTCATCCGACGTACGTGCGGCGGGCGTGGCCTTGCCGCGATCCGTCTCGCTGGTCTCGAATTTGCCGTCGTCTTCCTCGGCGGGTGATTCGTCGCCCTCTTCCAGGCCCAAGTCAAAGGCACGTGCCTTGGCGCGCAGCACCAGCAAGGTTTCGATGAACAGGTCGCGGCACTCGTAGCGCAGCAGCCAGGCCATCTGCATCCAGTCGCGGTCGGCCACCTCGTCCAGATCGATGCGCGGCTGCACGTAGCCCGAGGCGAGCAGCTCGTCGTCGGTCAGCGTGGGGCCATAGTCTTCCACCGCGTCAAACGTGCCGGTGCAGGCAAAGGCTTCGATGCGGCTCCACTTTTCGGCAAAGTAGTTGGCCAAGGCCTCGGCGCCACCGTCCAGGTCGCCAATGGCAGTAAGAAACTCCACCGGGTCGGCATCGTCGCGGAAGATGACCGCGTTGACCATGCTGCGCAGGTGCGTGTGGGTGAGGTCCTTGTACTGCTTTTCAAGCACCATGGCGCGCGCGAACTGCTCAGGCGTCACCAGCATGTTGACCACAGAGGCCTTGGACTCGTCGTACTCGCGCATCACGGCCAGAATGTCCTTGGGGGCCAGCTGGTCCAGCACCACCATCAAGGCGTTGTCGCCCTCAGCATCCGCCAGCTCCGACAAGGCCGATTCGGCGCCCACGATGTCGCCAGCCGCGATCAGGCTAGTGGTCTTGGTGATAAGGGCGAGGTGTTGGTTGTTGCTGCTCATGGTCGTCACTCCTTGCGGTCAAAACCCGCGTCGGCCAGCCAGTTGGAGCTGGCCTCTTCGCGGCTGCGGCTGTTTTGTGGGTCCGCAGCGTCATCGGCGCTCAGTGCGTTGTAGTCGTCATCATGCTCTGCGGCGTCTTCACCGTCATCGGCGTCGCTGTCACCCTCGGCCGACGAGGCCGCATGGTGCGCCAGGCGGGCGTGCTGCTGCAGGTATTCCAGCCCTGCAGCCACAGCCATGAAGCGGGCGCCCTGCGGTTCGCGCAGCACGGTTTGCGCCAGGCTGCTGGCCCAGGGCTCCAGCGCGATGGCAGGCGAGAGGCTGTGCCAGCCGGGCAGTTCGTCCACCGGCAGGCTCAGCAGGTGTTCCACCACAGCCGGCTTGGTGAAGCGAAAACCCTGGTGGAACACCACGGCCACCATTTCGGGGGCCAACTCCATCATCTGGACCAGAAAGGCAATCTCGTTGCGCTTTTCGGCCAGCCGCTTGCGCAGCACATCCTTGCCTTCGGAGTCGGAAACCAGGTCGTCCAGCTCGGCCTGGTAGGCAGAGCGCAGGTCATAAAAATAAGGGGAAAGTTTCACGGAGTGGTCGTTGTCAAAATGCGCGTGGAATAGGCTTGCCAGATCTCTTGGGCGGTGTGCAGAGGGTCGTCCAGCAGGTTGCGGCGGCGGTTGTCGTCGTAGGCCTGGCGGGCGGTGTCGTCCGACAGCACTTCATAGGCTTTTTGCACAGCCTGAAAGCGCTGGGCAGCGTCGGGGGCGTCGTTGCGGTCCGGGTGGTAGAACGACGCCTTCTGGCGAAAGGCTTTCTTGATGTCGGCCAGCGATGCATTGGCCGCAAGCCCGAGGGCGGCGTAGTGGTCTGCGGTCATGGATGATTCAATGGAGCGGGGGCGGGATGAAACTGGCACCGGCGACCAGGCCAGCGGGCCACCACCATCAGCCGCCCAGGCTCACAAACACGTTCTGCACGTCGTCGTTGGAATCGATGGCGGCCAGGAAGTTCTCCACCTCTTCGAGCTGTTCGGCGGTCAGGTTGGCGGGGTTTACCGGGTTTTTGGGCTTGTAGCCCAGCTTGACCGACAGCACATTGAAGCCGTGGGCGGGCAGCGCACGGCTCACCAGATCGAGGTCGGTGGGGTCGGTCCAGAAGGTGGTGGTGCCTTCTTCGTCGCCTGCTTCAAAATCTTGTGCACCGGCTTCGATGGCGGCCAATTCGGGGTCGGCGTCGGGGTTGGCGGGCTCGGCCTCGATCATGCCGACATGGTTGAAGTCCCAGGCCACCGAGCCCGAGGTGCCCAGCTGGCCCTTGCGGAACAGCACGCGCATTTCGGGCGCGGTGCGGTTGACGTTGTCGGTCAGGCATTCGACCATCACGGCGACTTGGTGGGGCGCAAAGCCTTCGTAAATCACGCGCTCGTAGTTCACGGCATCAGCACCGGTGCCCGAGCCCTTTTTGATGGCACGCTCCAGCGTGTCCTTGGGCATCGAGGCCTTGCGGGCCTGCTCTACCACCAAGCGCAGGCGCGCATTGCTGGCCGGGTCGGCACCGCCGCGCGCGGCCACGGTGATTTCCTTGACCAGCTTGCCAAACAGCTTGCCCTTGGCGTCGGCCACCTGTGCCTTGCCTTTTGCTTTCCACTGCGCGCCCATGGTGATGTCTTTCTTGGAGTTGTGGCGCGCCAGGGCGCCTGTCGATGTGATGGAGGCCCATTCGAGCACCAAAAGCCCGAAATAAGCCCCTGTGCAGGTTGGAACCGAACCCTATAGGGTACCACCGAGCCACCCGTTGCCTTGCCGCCACGCCCAAGCCAGCGCCCAGCCTGAGGGCAGGTAACCTCACCACCATGCAGGCCCTTCGCTTCCCCGTCATTCAGGACCACTGATGCTCAACACCTTGTGGCTGGGCTTTTTTCTGACCGCTGCCGTGGCCGCACTGGCCCAGTGGCTGGTGGGCGGCAATGCCGAGATCTTTTCGTCGATGGTGCAGGCCCTGTTCCAGATGGCCAAGCTGTCGGTCGAGGTGATGGTGCTGCTGTTTGGCACGCTCACGCTGTGGCTGGGTTTCTTGCGCATTGCCGAAAAGGCGGGCATTGTGGACGCCCTGGCGCGCTGGCTGGCACCGCTGTTTGCCAAGCTCATGCCCGAGGTGCCGCGCGGCCACCCCTCGCTGGGGCTGATCACGATGAACTTTGCCGCCAACGCCCTGGGGCTGGACAACGCGGCCACCCCCATGGGTCTGAAGGCGATGAAAGCCCTGCAGGAGCTGAACCCCGAGCCCGACACCGCCACCAACGCGCAGATCCTGTTCCTGGTGCTCAATGCCTCTTCGCTCACGCTGCTGCCGGTGACGGTCTTCATGTACCGCATGCAGCAGGGGGCGCCCGACCCGACGCTGGTTTTTTTGCCCATTCTGCTGGCCACATCAGCGTCCACGCTGGTGGGCCTGCTCAGCGTGGCAGTGGTGCAGCGCCTGCCGCTGTGGAGCCCCGTGGTGCTGGCCTATCTGCTGCCCGTCGCGCTGGTTCTGAGCGGCTTCATGGCGCTGCTGGCCACCTTGAGCGCCGCCGCGCTGGCCCAGTTGTCGTCCTTGCTGGGCAACCTCACGCTGTTTGCGCTGATCGTCCTGTTCGTGGGCATCGGCGCGTGGCGCAAGGTGCCCGTGTACGAAGCCTTCATCGAGGGCGCGCGCGAAGGTTTTGACGTGGCCAAGGGCCTGCTGCCCTATCTGGTGGCGATGCTGTGTGCCGTGGGAGTATTCCGTGCATCGGGGGCGCTGGGCTATGTGCTCGATGGTATCCGCTGGTGCGTGCAGGTGCTGGGTGCAGACACCCGGTTTGTGGACGCCCTGCCCACTGCGCTGGTCAAGCCGTTTTCAGGCAGTGCCGCGCGCGCCATGCTGATCGAGACCATGCAGACGCAAGGGGTAGACAGCTTTGCGGCGCTGGCTGCAGCCACCATTCAGGGCAGTACCGAGACCACCTTTTATGTACTGGCCGTGTACTTTGGGGCGGTGGGCATTCAGCGTGCGCGGCACGCGGTGGGCTGCGCGCTGTTGGCCGAACTGGCCGGGGTGGTGGCGGCCGTTGTGGTGTGCTATCGGTTTTTTGGTTAAAGTTATTGAAGAAAAATGGCCCTATCGCTTATCTATTAAGCGCCAGTAGCTATAAATTGAATAGCAAGTTGCTCCTACCCAACTCCTTCTTACTGGGGCCATTCCGACGCTCCCACCGGGGGTTGCCCCTGAGCGCACCACGGATCCCAAAGACTTCGGGGTGGCTTGCACGGACCATCCAAAGCCAATTGGTGGTTTCCACCATGCGGGCGACTGAGGCGGTACCTATGCTCTGCCTCATGGGCGCGCAAGCGGCGCCACGGCAGCGATCGAGCACGTCGTCCCTTGCTCCAGGGCTCCCGGAAAGCGCCCTTCACCACGTTCCATGACATTGCCCCCCAACCCCACAGCGCCCCACGACGCCGAAGAGCGCAGGCACTCCGAGGCCCTGCTCCAGCTGTGCAAACGCCTGGAACGCGCCTGGACCTTGTCCGACGTGCTCGATGCCGTCAAACCCATGGGAGAGAGTGTTTTTGACTACCGCCACGTCTGGCTGGCCCTGATTGACGAATCCTCGGGGATGCTGGACTTCCTCACACACACCACCAGTGGTGAGGAGGGTGCCCTGAGCCGCCAGCTGCAGACCATGAAAATCCCCGTGAAGGGGGATGCGCTGCTCGAAGAAATCATGCAGGCCACCCACGTCGTGGTGGTGGAAGATGCCCGCACCGACCCACGCACCAACAAGGCCGTGGTCGCCGTGCTGCACAACCGCACCATCGTCAATGTGCCGCTCATAATGGCGGACCAGCGCATGGGCGCACTGGGCATGGGCACTTATGGCGACGAGGAAGGCGTGCGGCCCCCCAAGCCCTGGCAGATCGCACTGATGCAGGCCACCGCTGGGCATCTGGCCGTGGCACTGGACCGGGTGCGGTTCATGACCGCGCGGCACGAGGCCGAAGAAGCGCTGCTGCAGCAAAAGGAGCGCCTGCAGGTCACCCTGCACTCGATCAGCGACGCCGTGGTCACCACCGACGCCACGGGGCTGGTGCAGTACCTGAACCCTGCAGCCCAGACGCTGACAGGCTGGTCGCTGTCCGCCGCCTGCGGACGCAGGCACCAGGACGTGCTGGGCCTGGCCGCCGAACCTGGCACCCAGGCTGCCCCCGACCTGGTGGGCCGCGCACTGGCGCAAGGCAGCACCCAGTTGCATTCCAAGCTGCGGTCCACACCACTGGCAGGAGCCCCCCTGCTGATGGACCTGTCCGCCTCACCACTGCTGCGCCCCGGCGGGGATGCTGACGGTGTGGTGCTGGTGTTTCGCGACGTGACCGAGGCCAGCCGGCTGAGTCGCGAAATGGAGTTCCAGGCCCTGCACGACACGCTCACGAGCCTGGGCAACCGCCGCGCGTTCGAGCACCTGCTGGCCCAGGCCTTTGCCGCCACGCGGGAGGCCTCCGACCGCCACTGCGTGTGCTACCTTGACCTGGACAATTTCAAGGTGATCAACGACACCTGTGGCCATGCGGCAGGGGACGAACTGCTGCGGCAGGTGGCGCGCCTGTTCCTGGCCCACCTGCAGCCTCAGGATCTGCTGTGCCGCCTGGGAGGCGACGAGTTCGGCATCCTGCTGTGGCAGCAGGACCTGCAACAGACTTTGAAGGTCGCAGAGCGCATGCAGCAGGAACTGGCCGCATTCCGTTTTGGTTGGCGCGACCATGTATTCAGTGTCAGTGTCAGCATCGGAGCCGTGGTGCTGGATGCCGCCACCGAAAGCGTGGGCGCCTTGCTGCAGGCGGCAGACAGCGCCTGCTACGTGGCCAAGGACAGGGGGCGCAATCGCATCCACGTCTATGCCGAGAACGACCCTGCCCTGGCGCAGCGCTATGGCGTCATGGAATGGGTCAGCCGCATCGAGCATGCGCTACAGCATGACCGGTTTGAGCTGTTTGGCCAGCCCATCACCCGCCTGGGCACACGGCAGGGCAGCCCGCCGCACGGCCTGCATTGCGAGATCCTGCTGCGCATGCGCACGGCCGACGGCCAACGGGTCTCGCCGGGCGAATTCATGCCCGCCGTGGAGCGCTACCACCTGGCCGCGCGGGTGGACCGCTGGGTCATCAAGAAGGCCCTGGCGTGGATGGCCGAACACCAGGAGCGTGTGGAGCTGTGCTGCATCAACCTGTCGGGCCAGTCCGTGGGCGATGCCGCTTTTTTGGGCCAGGTGCTGCAGGCCATGGACCAGACCCCGGTGCGCTGCGACCGCCTGTGTTTCGAGATCACCGAAACCGCCGCCATGGGCGACCTGGCAGCGGCCAACCGTTTCATCCACGCCCTGCGCGCGCGGGGCTGCCAGTTTGCGCTGGACGACTTTGGCAGCGGGTTATCGTCGTATGCCTACCTGCGCGAGCTGGCGGTGGACATGCTCAAGATCGACGGGCAGTTTGTGAAGAACATGGCCGACGACCCGGTGAGCTTCGCCATGGTGAAGTCCATCCACGAAATTGGCTGCCTGATGGGCAAGAAGACCGTGGCGGAGTTTGCCGAAAGCAAGGCCGTCGTGGACCTGCTGACCGGGCTGGGCGTGCACTTTGCCCAGGGATACGCCCTGGGCCGCCCTGCCCCGCTTGACGAGCTGCTACTGCAAACCGTGGCGCACTGACTCCCTGGTTGCCGAGCCAGCGGCGGGCGCAACGAAGGCGCTTCAGCCGCGCGGCGCGGAAGGCGATGCCGGTGTTACCGGGGCGGGAGGGGCCGCCACCAGCTCCCACTCGGCCAGTTGCTCGTTGGTCGCAATCAACCGCCCCACCAGCAGCTTGATGAAGGCCTTGTCAAAACACGACTGCAGGTCTTCGGACGCCCCGCGCAGCGCGGGGTTGCGCACCTTGAGCACCAGCACTTCGGACTCGGCCACGGCGGTGGCCGTACGCAGCCTGTTGTCGGGGCGCAGGTAGGTCATTTCACCCAGGGTGACGCCCGCACTCAGTGTGCTGAGATTCCAGCCCTGGCGACTCACGGCCACCTGGCCCTCGATCAGGATGCAGAACGAATCGCCGGGCGTGTTTTCGCGCATCAGCACCGTGCCCCGCTCCAGCCGCCGCCAGTTGCCCAGGCGCATCAGCTCCCACAGAGCCACGTCGTGAAAGTCGGCAAAAAACGGCAGCGCGCGCAGGCGCGCAAAACGCTCGGCCTCGGTGTCTTGGGATTTTTGGCGGGGCAGGCTCTGGTGGGCGGCCAGCAGCGCCCGTGCAAAATCGTCCCAGGTCGCAAAACGGTCGGAGGGCTGCTTGGCCAGGGCGCGCAGCAACACGTCGTCCACATGGGCTGGCAGCGACGCGCGCAGCAGGCTCGGTGGCGTGGGCGCCTCGTTGCTGATCTTGTAGAGCGTGGCGAAGTCGGTGTCGCCGTCAAACGGGCGGCGGCCCGTGAGCAGCTCGTACACAACAACTGCCAGCGAGAACATGTCGCTGTGGTGCGTGAGGTCCTGTTCACGCACCTGCTCGGGCGACATGTAGGACGGCGAGCCCACCAGGCCCGACAGTTGCGTGGCATCGCTGCGCAGTGACAGCGCCGCACCAAAATCGGTCAGCTTGATGTCGCCGTCTTTGGCCAGCATGAGGTTGGCGGGCTTGATGTCGCGGTGCACCAGGCCTTCGCGGCACGCGTACTCGAGCGCGTTGCAGCACTTGAAGGCAATGTCCAGCACCTGGGGCACGGGCAGCAGTGCATCCGGCGTGGCATAGGCTGACAGGGGCTGGCCATCCACATATTCCAGCACCAGGTAGGGGGGCAGCGCCTCCTCGTCCGCATCGAGCAGGCGCACGATGTTGGGGTGGCGCAGGCGGCCCGACAGCGCAGCCTCGTTGCGCAGCAGCTTGCGGTAGCGCTCGGCCTGCTCGGGTACTTTCAGCAGATGGGCATGCGTCTGCTTGATGGCCACCTTGCGCCCCCTAAAGCCGTCGAGCCCCAGAAACACGATGCCGCTCGCACCCCGGCCCAGTTCACGCTCGATGCGGTACTTGCCGATGCTGGCGGGGGGCGCCGAGGTTGCTGTGGCCATGAGGGACTCCTGGGCGGGTATTTGACAGGTCAGGCGCCTGCAAGGGCCTGCTCAAAGTCAGCGAGCAGGTCTTGTGGGTCTTCCAGGCCCACTGACAGGCGGATCATGCTGTCACCAATGTCCATGGCGGCACGCACGGCGGGGCCGGCCTCCCAGAAGATGGTGTGCGCTACCGGGATGATCAGCGTGCGCGTGTCGGCCAGCCCCGTGGCCTTGATGGGCAGCTGCAGGCGGTTGCACACGGCCAGGCACTGGTCGGGGTTGCGCAGCTCGAACGACAGCAGCCATGAGCCCGCCTGGAGGAGCTTTTTGGCAAAGGCATGCTGGGGGTGCGAAGGCAGCATGGGGTACAGCACGCGCGAGACGGCCGGGTGCGCCTCCAGCCACTGCGCCAAGGCCAGGGCCGTGGCGCTGGTACGGTCCATGCGCAGCGACAGCGTTTCAGCGCCCAGCGCCAGCTGGTGCGCAGCATGGGACGACAGCGTGCCCCCCATGTCGCGCAGGCCCTTTTTGCGCAGCTGCTGAAGGCCCCAGCCCTTGGGGTCGCCCTTGCGGTAGGGCGCAAAGATGTTGGGGTAGCCCGACCAGTCGTACAGCCCCGTGTCGGTGATAGCGCCACCCAGCGCAGCGCCCTGCCCGCCGATGCTTTTGGTGAGCGAATTGACCACCAGGCCCGCGCCCACCGTGGCAGCGCGGAACAGATAGGGCGATGCCACCGTGTTGTCCACCACGTAAAGCACGCCACGTTGCTGGCACAGCGCTCCAATGCCTTCCAGGTCGGGGATCTGCGTGCCGGGATTGGCAATGGTTTCGACAAACACCATGCGGGTGTTGGGGCGCAGGGCAGCAGCCACTTTGGCCGCGTCGGTCACATCCACCGTGGTCACTTCAATGCCCAGGTCGGCCAACGTGCCGAACACGCTGTTGGTGTTGCCAAACACGAACTGGCTGGCCACCAGATGGTCACCCGCCTTGAGCAGGGTGAGGAACACCGCGCAAATGCCCGCCATGCCGGTGGAGAAAACGATGGAGCCGTGCCCGCGCTCCATCTGCGTGATCTTGGCCTCCAGCGCCGCCGTGGTGGGCGTGCCCTGGCGCGCATAGTTAAAGCCGCCCTTGCTCGTGCCCTGGAACACGGCGATCAGCTCTTCCATCTTCTCATACCCGTACTGAACGGACGTATGGATCGGCTTGTGGATGGCCCCATGCTCGGCGCCGCCCAGGCGGTCGGCGTGCACGATCTGGGTGGTGAAACTGTGGTTCTGCGGTGTCGTCATAAAAATCTGCGGCTGCTTTGTTTCTACTGGTCTACGTACGAGGCGGGGCGATCACTACTGGCGCGCCCTGATGCCAGTGCACCCGTGGAACTGGCTTTACCAGGCCACCGGGTGCGTCCCCCTCCGGGGGAAGGCGCGCAGCGCCTCAGTGGGAGTCATCGTTCAGGTGCGATGTGTTCAGCGTAATCGTACAAGGCGCCCAGAATGTCCTGGGTCCGCTCATCGTCGGCGGTCTCCGAGAGTTCGTCGATCTCGGTGAACAGCTGCTCCACCGTACGCGCCCCGCCCTGCCCGTCGAACAGGCAGGCAGCGCGGTGAGCCTCCCAGCGTTCCTGCTCCTCGGGCGACAGCGTTTGCAGAAAGTTGCGCGCCCGGTAGCGCCACAGCAGCTCGGCCAGGCGCGGGTCATCAAAGTTCGCACGCGCCTTGGCCAGCTTGTCGCCGCTCAGGGTGCGCAGATCGTTCAGCAGGCGCCGGTCGTTGTTGCCCACAAAACCGCCGTACAGGTCCTGGTCCACATCCGGCGCCGGCTCTTGCGGACGGGCAAACACGGCGGGCCAGATGCCGCTCATGTCGGGCAGTGCGCGCGCCACCTCGGCGTGCTGCGCGGCCTGGGCCAGGTCGATGCCCCAGCGCTGGGCCAGCGCGGGCGTGAGCGTGTTCACATTGCCCACCACCATGGGCGACTTGTTCAGGTGAATGGTCTTGATGGGCAGGCGCGTCACGCCCTCGGGCAACGCGTCGGCCTTGCTGAACATGCGCAGGCGGATGTCCTCCACATTGAGTGTGGCCAGCTCCCGCGGGTCGTGGGCCAGGTCCCAGGCGATCAGCTCGTTCTTGTTGGTAGGGTGGCTGGCCAGCGGCCACATCACGGCCAGGCAACCGCGCTCGGCGGGGAACATGCCGGACACATGCAGAAACGGCCGCGCCGTGCTGGTGGTGGCGGGCAGGCGCAGCTCGGCGGCCACGCGGTCTTTCTTGTGCAGGCTCAGTGCAAAGTCAAACAGCTTGGTGTTGTGCTGGCGGATCAGCCGCGCCAGCGCAATGGTGGCGCGCACGTCTGACAACGCATCGTGCGCGGCCTCGTGCAACAAGCCGTTGGCTTTGGACAGGTGCTCCAGTTTGAAGCTTGGCGAGCCGTCTTCCTTTTTGGGCCAGTTGATGCCGTCGGGCCGCAGCGCATAGGTCATGCGCACCACGTCCAGCAGGTCCCAGCGGCCGCACTGGTTTTGCCACTCGCGCGCATACGGGTCGATGAGGTTGCGCCAGAACATGAAGCGCGTGATCTCGTCGTCAAACCGGATGGTGTTGTAGCCCACACCAATGGTGCCGGGCTGGGCAAACTCAGACTCAATGCGCGCAGCGAACGTGTGCTCAGGCACGCCCTTTTCCAGACACAGCTGCGGCGTGATGCCTGTGATGAGACACGACACCGGGTCGGGCAAGTAGTCGTTGGCAGGCTGGCAATAGAACATCAGCGGCTCGCCTATTTCGTTCAGCTCCGCGTCCGTGCGGATGGCCGCGAACTGCGCAGGCCGATCGCGGCGCGTGTTGGCACCAAAGGTTTCGTAGTCGTGCCAGAGGAAGGTGTGGGGGGCCATGATCGATGGGCAAACAGGGGGCGACAGAAGAACAGGGCGAGGGATACCGTGAACTGTAACCTGATTTACAAGCTTTTTAGGCCCCTAGCGCATACTGATAAAGCGCTAGCAGCTATAAAATATATAGCAAATACAAATACCCCTCGGATGCCGCTTCACGCCGTGATACACCTGCAGCGCAGCACCGCCGCTGCAGCGCGGGACAATGGCGCATGCAAAGCACCCACACAGCCAATCCCTCCGTTTCGCGGCTCTGCCCTTCCCTTTTGTCCTCTTGGTCCCCACGTTCCCTCGCAGCATGTTGGGCAGCCCTGGCTCTGGCGGGCTGCGCCGCAGCGCCTCCCCATCGCCCGGACGCGGTGAAAACACCGCCGCCAGCCAGCGCCCCCCCTGCCACCACCAGCACACCGGCCCAAGATGCCGCAGCAGCTACCGGCAGCCCCACCGCTGGCGTGGACCATGCGGCAGGCTTTGCCGCATGGCGCGACGCGTTTTCGGCGCAGGCCTTGCAGGCGGGCATCCAGCCCCGCACGGTGCGCGAAGTGCTGGGCCAGGCGCAATGGCAGCCACGTGTGGTGGAGCTTGACCGGGCACAGCCTGAATTTACGCGCACACCCTGGGCCTACCTTGACAGTGCGGTGTCGCCGCAGCGCATTGCCCAAGGCCAGGCCAAGCTGGCCGAACACAGCGCCACGCTGGAAGCCGCCGCCGCCCGCTATGGCGTGCCTGCCACCGTGATCACCGCCATCTGGGGCATGGAGAGCAACTACGGCAGCAATTTCGGGACGTTCCGCACCGTGGACGCGCTGTCCACGCTGGCCTATGAAGGCCTCCGCCGCGCCTGGGCCCAGGCCGAACTGTTGTCCGCGCTGCGCATCGTGGACCAGGGCGACATCGCAGCAGACCGCATGCTCGGCTCCTGGGCCGGCGCCATGGGGCACACGCAGTTCCTGCCCTCGGTGTTTCTGGCCTACGCCGTGGATGCCGATGGCGATGGCCACCGCGACATCTGGGGCAGCATCCCGGACGTGACGGCGTCTACGGCGCATTTCCTGGCGCGTTCGGGCTGGCAGGCGGGCGAACCCTGGGGGGTGGAGGTGCAGTTGCCCGCGTCTTTCGACCACGCCCGCGCAGACCCTTCCGTACGGCAGACCACAGCCCAGTGGGACGCTGAAGGTGTGCGCGGCATCGACGGGCAGGCATTGCCCACCCTGGCCTCCGCGTCCATCGTCACGCCCGCAGGTGCCCGAGGCCCGGCCTTTCTGGTAGGGGGCAATTTCCGGGTCATCCTGCGCTACAACAACTCGGTCAACTACGCGCTGGGGGTGGCGCTGCTGGCGCGCCAGATTGGCGGTGGCGGGCCCGTGGTTGCCGCCTGGCCGCGCGACCTTGCACCCCTTTCACGCCAGCAATTGCAGGAGCTGCAGGAAGCACTCAACCGCAAGGGATTTGCCGCGGGCACCCCGGACGGCGTGATGGGCCCCGCCACCCGCGCGGCGCTGCGAGGCTACCAGCGCAGCATCGGCGTTGTGGCGGACGGCTATCCCACCGTGGAACTGCTGGAGCGGCTTACGGCGCGCCAGTAGACAGCGCCCTAAGGCCTGCCCAACTGGCCGCCCCACGGAGTCATGGCGTCACCAGCCCGTCCATGCGCACGACCTCGAAGTCGCGGCCCAGCACCTGGCGCAGTTCAGACTTCAGGCGATCGTTGTTCCAGCGTTCGTCCGGCGCCCCGCTCAGGAACCAGTTGGAGCCGTTGTCGGCCACCATCATCCCGTGGGTCTTGAGGGCGGAGAGGATAGCCTGCGCTTCGGCAGAGAAGCCCGGCGGGATCGCATAGCCCGCCTTCAGGCGCACGCGCATGCCCATGGGGGGAAGGTTGGGGCTGGTATTGCTCGATGCCCAGTGGGTCGCGGGCGGCACGTAAGCGCGGCGGGTCTGGCTGACGGTAAAGCGCAGCGCGTGGCGGATGCCACCGGCGCCCAGCGACGCCTCGTCGTACCGCACCAGGCCCGGAAAAATCGGCAGGCCCGCTGCGTCTGCGCTGGTCCATCGTGGCCTGGCGGTGGGACGCACGTTGTTGCTGTCCAGGTGAAAGACAGCACCACCCGACGCACGCCAGCTGCCGTCGGACTGCGGGTAGCTGTTGCCGGTTTCATACAAGCGGTTGTTGTCGCGGTCGATCACGATCACGTGGCGGTCACCCGCGCTGGAAGGACCGCCTTCAATAGGCGCGTTGGGCGGAATCGGGTACGGGCCTGCATCACTCTCGTCGCCGTAGTCGGTGAACTGCACCGCCACACGCGGCTGGTTACCTGCCACCACCACATAGGGAATGCCGATAGCTGCGCCTTCCCACAGGCCCGCGCCGAAATCCGGGAACAATCCCCGGGTGAGGCCAATGCTGGCGATGAGGTTGTCAGAGTTGGGATCGATGGGGAGCCCACTGATATCCGCGTTCCAGTCATTGCCGGAAGGGAACGGCACTGCGCCATTGAGCGGCGCGCCCACACCCAGGGTTGCGCCGCGCACATCGCCATACACATGGCCCCCGGGGGGCGGAGCTGGCGCTGGAGCGCCTGGCGCCGGGGAGCCCGGAGGCGGCGAAACCGGCGCCGCGTCACCCCCGCCGCCACCACAAGCTGCCACCAGTGCACCAAAACTGGCCATGGCGAGGCACCGGCTGATCGCTCCCAGACGCCCCTTGCGAGAGGAGGCACCGGGGAACATCGGGGCGGAAGGTGTGGGGGTCATGGTCATGGGGGCGTCTCCTCAATCAGCGCGCAGTATGCCGCCCCAAAGGTGCTGGCTTGCCACGGAACTGTGCGAAAACGTTTCAAGAACTTTGGGGCATCGGACGGCGTTCGCGCACACCAGTTCGCTGATCCGCTCGTCAAAGACTGCCTGTGCAGGCTTCGCCACCACCACGCTGTTGACACTGCACTCCGGACGAAAAAAAGCCAGCCTTCATTGCGATGGCTGGCTTCGGGAGGGTGCCGGTACGTGTCGGCAAAGCGCCAGTGGCGCCAGTGCCCATCAGTCCGCCGTGGCTTCCTCCGGCTCGGCGGGCTCGGACTTGGCCGAGCGTTCCTTCTTGGCCAGCGGCTGGATGTCCAGCAGCACCTCGGAGGTTTCCACGCCCTTGTCGTCGGTCTTCACCTCGATATCGACCGTCAGACGCCCACCGTCCGTCAGGCGACCGAAGAGCAGCTCGTCAGCCAGCGCGCGGCGGATGGTGTCCTGGATCAGACGCTGCATCGGGCGGGCGCCCATGAGCGGATCGAAACCCTTCTTGGCCAAGTGCTTGCGCAGCGTATCGGTAAAGGTAACCTCCACCTTCTTCTCGGCCAGTTGCGTCTCCAGCTGCAGCAGGAACTTGTCCACCACGCGCAGGATGATCTGCTCGTCGAGCGCCTTGAAGTTGACGATGGCATCCAGCCGGTTGCGGAACTCGGGCGTGAAGAGGCGCTTGATGTCGCCCATTTCGTCGCCCGCCTGGCGCGGGTTGGTGAAGCCAATCGTCGCCTTGTTCATGGTCTCGGCGCCCGCATTCGTCGTCATGATGATCAGGACGTTGCGGAAGTCGGCCTTGCGCCCGTTGTTGTCGGTCAGCGTGCCATGGTCCATCACCTGCAGCAGCACGTTGAAGATGTCCGGGTGCGCCTTCTCGATTTCGTCGAGCAGCAGCACAGCGTGCGGCTTTTTGGTGATGGCTTCGGTCAACAGGCCACCCTGGTCGAACCCGACATAGCCCGGAGGCGCACCAATCAGGCGGCTGACCGCATGGCGCTCCATGTACTCCGACATGTCGAAGCGCAAGAGCTCGATGCCCATGATGTAGGCCAGTTGCTTGGCCGCCTCGGTCTTGCCCACGCCAGTGGGGCCGCTGAACAGGAACGAGCCGATGGGCTTGTCGCCCTTGCCCAGTCCGGACCGCGCCATCTTGACCGCGCTGGCCAGCACTTCCAGGGCCTTGTCCTGGCCGAACACCACACTCTTCAGGTCGCGTTCCAGCGTCTGGAGCTTGCCACGGTCGTCATTGGACACATTCGCAGGCGGAATACGCGCAATCTTGGCCACGATCTCTTCGATCTCGGCCTTGCCGATGGTCTTCTTGCGCTTGCTCGGCACCATGATGCGCTGCGCAGCACCGGCTTCGTCAATGACGTCAATCGCCTTGTCAGGCAGATGGCGGTCATTGATGTACTTGGCGCTCAGCTCGGCTGCAGCCTGCAGGGCGGCCGCCGCGTACTTCACGCTGTGGTGCTCTTCAAAGCGCGACTTCAGGCCCTTGAGGATGTCGATGGTTTCGGCCACGCTGGGCTCCACCACGTCCACCTTCTGGAAACGGCGCGACAGCGCTGCATCTTTTTCGAAGATGCCACGGTATTCCGTGAAGGTCGTTGCGCCAATGCACTTGAGCTGGCCGCTGGAAAGCGCGGGCTTGAGCAGGTTGGAGGCATCCAGCGTGCCGCCCGACGCGGCACCCGCACCGATCAGCGTATGGATCTCGTCGATGAACAAAATCGCATTGGGCTTGTCCTTCAGCGACTTGAGAACGCCCTTGAGGCGCTGCTCAAAATCACCCCGGTACTTGGTGCCTGCCAGCAATGCGCCCATGTCGAGCGAGTACACCGTGGCCTCGGCCAGGATTTCAGGCACATCGTTCTGGGTAATCCGCCAGGCCAGCCCCTCGGCAATCGCCGTCTTGCCCACGCCAGCTTCACCCACCAGCAGTGGGTTGTTCTTGCGGCGGCGGCACAGGATCTGGATCGTGCGCTCCACCTCGTAGTGGCGCCCGATCAGCGGATCGATCTTTCCGTCTTTGGCGGCCTGGTTCAGGTTCTGGGTGAACTGTTCCAGCGGCGAGGCTTTTTCGTTGCGCTCAGAAGAACCACCCTCTTCGCCTTCCGCCTGGTTGTCCGGCTTGGCAGGCTCTGGGGGTTCGCCCTTCTTGATACCGTGGGCAATGAAATTGACCACGTCCAGGCGCGTCACGCCCTGCTGGTGCAGGTAGTACACGGCATGCGAATCCTTCTCGCCAAAGATGGCCACGAGCACATTGGCACCCGTGACTTCCTTCTTGCCATTGCCCGTGGACTGCACGTGCATGATGGCGCGCTGGATCACACGCTGGAATCCCAGCGTGGGCTGCGTGTCCACCTCATCGGTGCCAGCCACCTGGGGCGTGTTGTCTTTGATGAAGTTCGCCAGCGATGAGCGCAGATCATCGATATTGGCCGAACATGCGCGCAGCACCTCCGCTGCGCTGGGATTATCGAGCAGTGCAAGCAACAGATGCTCCACGGTGATGAACTCGTGGCGCTGCTGACGGGCCTCAACAAAGGCCATGTGCAAGCTGACTTCCAGTTCCTGGGCAATCATGTGAACTCCTTTGTGCTTGCGTGGAAGGGATAACTGTAGATCGGGATCAAAAACCTGTTATTCAACAGGTTCACTGACACATTGGAGTGGGTGGCCCGCCTTGAGGGCGGCGTCAAGCACTTGTTCCACCTTGGTGGCAGCCACATCGCGGGAATAAACACCGCAGACGCCTTTGCCATCTAGATGGATCTTCAACATGATCTGGGTGGCTTGTTCACGGTCCTTGCTGAAAAACTCCTGCAAAACCACGATGACGAACTCCATGGGGGTGTAGTCGTCATTGAGCATGACCACCTGGTACATCTGCGGCGGCTGGGTCTTCTGGGTGCGTCTTTCGAGCACGACCGAACCGCCATCATCCCGCGCGGGCCGGGTCACGGGCAGCGCGGTGGGGGGTGAAGGTGGTTTTGTTGCCATGAAAATCATTCTAGCGATCCGCGCGGCATGCTGCCGTGAGAGAAATCTGACGTTGATCCGGTTTTTTTCAAGCTATCGCCTTCACGATATTCACCGAATGGTTCCCAACACCCGATTTATTCGTAAACCACGGTGGCCGAACCACTGCCCGCCTGAGCGGTCCAGGCGGCCAGCGCAGCATCGGTGGGATAAAAACGGGCGCTCTCACCCAGTTGCAGCTCCGCCACAGCAGCCGCGTCCTGCGCCACACAGCGCACCCCCATGCGCACACGCAGACCGTGGAGCAATTCACCCTCGGCAAGCTCCTCTCTGCGCGGCGGGAACTCCTTGACCAGGCGGTGCACATCCGGGCCCTTGTCGCCGACGGTGACATGCAGGTATTTGCCAAAACGGCAACGCGCCCCTGCCAAGTCCCACACCTGTTGCACCTTCACGCGCAGGCCACCGCTGAAATGGTCCAGTTGCAAGCGGCCCATCATCACCACGAACTCATCTTCCTTGAGCTGATTGCGGTACGTGTTGAGCAAGGCCTCATCGGCAGACGCCTCAATGACCGCAGACTTGTCGTCCAGTTTGAACAGGCCCAATTTGCCCCGCTGTCCATTGATGACCCGGAAATCACTGATGATCCCGGCCAAAACCTGGGGTTCGCGACTGTCCAGCAGCTCATCGATCTGGGTGCGCACAAAGCGGCGCACCTCCGTGGCGACTTCATCGAACAGATGGCCGGACAGATAGAAACCGACCGCCGTTTTCTCCAGGGTGAGTCGCTCCTTGATCCCCCAGGGAACCGCGTCCACCAGTTCAGGCTCCTGCGTGCTGGAACCATGGGCATCATCGCCCATCATGTCGAACAAGCCACCCTGGTTCACGTTCGCCAGCGTGGCAGCCGCAAAGTCAAAAGCCCGGTCGATCGACGCCACCATCGATGCCCGGTTCATGTTGATGGAATCAAATGCACCCGCCTTGATCAGCGCCTCCACCGTGCGCTTGTTCATGCGCGCCTTGTCCACGCGCAGGCAGAAATCGAAAAGGCTCTTGAAAGGCCCGGTGGTGGCGCCATGGGGCCCTTCGCCACGCCCCTCGCGCGCCGCCACCATGGCCTCGATGGCCTGCTGGCCCGTGCCCTTAACGGCGCCCAAGCCGTAGCGGATGATTTTGTCAGTCACGGGCTCGAACCGGTAGAAGCCACGGTTGACGTCCGGCGGCTCGAAAGAGAGCCCCATTTTTTGCGCGTCTTCGAACAGCACCTTGAGCTTGTCGGTGTCATCCATTTCCACGGTCATGTTGGCGCAGAAGAACTCTGCGGTGAAGTGCACCTTGAGCCAACCCGTGTGGTAAGCCAGCAGAGAGTAAGCAGCCGCGTGCGACTTGTTAAAGCCGTAGCCTGCAAACTTCTCCATCAAATCGAACACCTCGTCAGCCTTCTCCTGGCTGATGTTCTTTTCGGCCGCACCCTTTCGGAAGATCTCCCGGTGCTCGGCCATCTCCTCGGCCTTCTTCTTGCCCATGGCGCGGCGCAGCATGTCGGCGCCGCCCAGGCTGTAGCCCCCCAGAACCTGGGCGGTCTGCATCACCTGCTCCTGGTACACCATGATCCCGTAGGTCTCGGCCAGCACGGGCTCCACCAGCGGATGGGGGTACTCCACCACTTCCTTGCCGTGTTTGCGGTTCACGAAACTCGGGATCAGATCCATGGGACCCGGACGGTACAGCGCGTTCAGTGCAATCAGGTCTTCAAGCCGACTCGGCTTCGCTTCCTTGAGCATGCCCTGCATGCCGCGGCTTTCAAACTGGAACACGGCCTCGGTCTTGCCGTCGGAAAACAGCCGATAGGTGGGGCCATCGTCCAGCGGAATGTTCTCGAAGGCGAAGTTCTCCTGGCCTTTGTGGCGCTTGATGATGAACTCACGCGCGATTTCCAGAATGGTGAGAGTGGCGAGACCCAAGAAGTCGAACTTCACAAGGCCAATAGCCTCCACGTCGTCCTTGTCGTACTGGCTCACAGCCGATTCGCTGCCCGGCTGCTGGTAGAGCGGGCAGAAATCCGTGAGCTTGCCAGGCGCAATCAAAACCCCACCCGCGTGCATACCGATGTTGCGGGTCATGCCTTCGAGTTTTTGCGCCATCTCGATGATGGTCTTGACGTCTTCTTCCTTCTGCACGCGTTCGTACAGGAGCGGCTCCAGCTCCAGTGCGTAGTTGTTCTTGTCGCCTTCCTTTTTCACCTCGGGCGGATAGGCCAGCGTGTACGACATGCCGGGCTTGCCCGGTACCAGCTTGGAGATGCCGTCGCAGAACATGTAGCTCATGTCCATCACCCGGCCCACGTCGCGGATGGCGGCTTTGGCAGCCATGGTCCCGAAGGTGGCAATCTGGCTCACGGCATTCTTGCCGTACTTGTCCTTCACGTAGTCGATCACTCGGTCACGATTGGACTGGCAAAAGTCAATGTCGAAGTCAGGCATGGACACCCGCTCGGGATTCAGAAACCGCTCGAACAGCAGGTTGTATTGCAGCGGATCCAGGTCGGTGATCTTGAGGGCATATGCCACCAGCGAACCGGCACCCGATCCTCGCCCCGGCCCCACGGGGCACCCGTTGGCCTTGGCCCACTGGATGAAGTCCCCCACGATGAGGAAGTAGCCCGGAAAACCCATCTTGAGAATGGTTCCGATCTCGAACTCCAGGCGTTCCACATAGCGGGGACGCTGCTGATCGCGGTCGGACTCCTTGGGGAAGAGAAGCTTCAGGCGCTCCTCCAGCCCCTCGAACGAGGCAAAACGAAAGAACTCATCGATCGGCATGCCATTGGGAGTGGGAAAGTCCGGCAACTGCGGCTTGCCAAGCACCAGCGTGAGGTTGCAACGCTGGGCAATTTCCACCGTGTTCGCGATGGCCGAGGGAACATCAGCGAACAAGGCCTGCATTTCTGCAGACGACTTGAAATATTGGTCGCGCGTGAACTTGCGCACGCGGCGCGGGTTGGCCAGAATCTCCCCCTCTGCAATACAGACGCGCGCCTCGTGGGCCTCATAGTCGTCTGGAGTGGCGAACTGCACAGGATGTGTGGCCACCACGGGCAAGCTCAGGCGCGCCGCCAACTGCGCAGCAGCCACCACGTGGCTTTCATCGTCGACACGGCCCGCACGCTGCAACTCGATGTAAAACCGGTGTGGAAACAGCCCTGCCAGGCGCAAGGCAATCTCAGCGGCGCCCGACTCGTCCCCCTTCAGGAGAGCCTGGCCCACGGGCCCAGCCTGTGCCCCGGCCAGAGCAATCAGCCCTTCCGACAACTCTTCCAGCCAGGCCCAGGTGCACAGCGCCAGGTTCTTGACGACATTGCGCGTCCACGCACGCGCGAGCAGTTCGGACAGATTGAGGTAGCCCTGGCGGTTCTGCACCAGGACGATCAGGCGTGAGGGGGCTGCGCCCGCTTCGCCTTCAAGAAAAATCTCGGCCCCCAGGATGGGCTTGACACCCTTGCCCCGCGCCTCCTTGTAGAACTTGATCGCGCCAAAAAGGTTGTTGAGATCGGTGATGGCCAGTGCAGGCTGGCCGTCTTTGGCAGCTGCCTTGGCCACCTCATCGATTCGATTGGTACCGTCTACGACGGAGAACTCGGTGTGCAGGCGCAAGTGAACAAACATGGGAGCCATTGTAGAAAGCCCAGCACCTCCACCGAGAGAAAGCTGGCAGCGCAACGCCTCTTGACAGGTGCCACCCCCAGTACAATGCTTTTTCGTGCCCTGGATGCCAGCGGCGCCTGGCCCTCTGGACCGGCCCAGCTATCCTGCACCCCTGTTTCCTTTTTTGCTGAAAGCTGCCTGCGATGCTGCGTGCCCCACTGCCCCTCGTTTCTGCCCTGCTGCTTGCTGGTCTGCTGGCAGGTTGCTCCAGCACAACCGAAGACAAAACGGCCAACTGGAGCCCCAATCGCATCCATTCGGAAGCGCAGGACGAAATGAACAGCGGCGCCTACGACAAGGCGGTTCCTCTGCTCGAAAAACTGGAGGGGCGTGCAGCCGGCACACCGCTGGCGCAGCAGGCCCAGATCGACAAGGCCTACGCGCACTACAAGGCTGGCGAAAAAGCCCAGGCCATTGCAACGCTGGACCGCTTCATGAAGCTCCATCCCGCCAGCCCTGCGCTTGACTATGCGCTGTACCTCAAGGGCTTGGTGAACTTCAACGACAACCTCGGCCTGTTCTCGTTCATCTCGCGCCAGGACCTTTCCGAGCGCGACCAGAAAGCAGCCAAGGACTCCTTCGAGGCTTTCAGTGAGCTGGCCACCCGCTTCCCGGAATCCCGCTACGCGCAGGATGCACGCCAGCGCATGACTTACATCGTGAACTCGCTCGCGCAGTACGAAGTGCATGTGGCGCGCTACTACTTCCAGCGGGGCGCGTATGTGGCAGCCATCAGCCGTGCCCAGGTAGCCCTGGCGGACTACCAGGGCGTGCCCGCGCTCGAAGAAGCTCTGTACATCCTGATCCAGTCGTACGACGCACTGGGCATGACGCAGCTGCGCGACGATGCACGCCGCGTGATGGACACTTCGTACCCCCAAAGCGCCTATCTGCGCGGTGGCCTCAAGGAAAAGGCGGAGCCGTGGTGGAAGCTCTGGTAAGCGCCTGAAGAGCAGCTTCAAACTCGGGCTCTGACTCCAGGCGCCGCATCGGGGGCAAGGCCGCCAGCAGGCGCTTGCCATAGCCCATGGTGATAAGGCGGGTGTCACCCACCACCAGAATGCCCTGGTCGGACTCACGGCGTATCAACCGCCCCGCCCCCTGCTTGAGCGCAACGGCCGCCTCCGGCAGCGCGTAAGACTTGAACGCTTTCCCGCCAGATTTCTCAATACGCTGCGTACGCGCCTCCACCAAAGGGTCGCCCGGGGGAGGAAAAGGAAGCTTGTCAATCACAACAAGCTGCAAGGCATCCCCAGGCACATCAAACCCTTCCCAGAACGTCGCGGAAGCCACCAGCACACAGCCTTGCTGCCCGTGCTCGCTCCCTTCGCGAAAACGCTCCATCAGCCGCCGTTTGGGCCACTCGCCCTGCACCAGCACTTCCAGGGCAGCAGAGCCCGCAAACTGCGCTTTCAACGCATCGCCAATGGTGCGCAAGGCCTTGAGCGTCGTGGTCAACACCAGGGTGCGGCCACCCAGTTGCGCCGCAGCCTCGCCCACCCAGCGCGCAAGCGCCATGCTGTGCGAAGGATCGGCCGGAGACGGCAGGTGGCGTGGCACATACAGTGCTGCCTGCGCCCCATAGTCAAACGAGCTCGCAACCCGCAGGATCTGCGCGTCTTGCAAACCCGCCCGCTCCGTGAACCAGCTCAGTTGCTCGTCATCGCCCAAGGTGGCCGAGGTGAAGACCCAGGCCCTGCCGGGTCCGGCAGCAGGCTCCCCGGGCCACCCATCGTCACCCACGGGTTCCGCAGGGGTGGCCAGCAGGCGTGTGCGCATGGCCTCGGCAATGTCCAGGGGGGATTCCGTCAAGCGCAGCTGCGGCCCCACATCGACCCAGCGCACCGCATCCGGATTGCCGGGGCCAGAAAAATGGGCCAGGCGCGCCAGCAGTTCAGTCCCGCGCTCATACAGGCGCACAAAGTCGGGCGCTATTTCGCTAACAGTGTCGAGCGCCTCCTGCGCCTGGGCGCAGGCGAGCGCCACGCGGCGCAGGGCAGCCTGCCATTCATCCGGCCTGACGCTCTCCGGCGTTTCATCGGTCCAGCGCAGCTTTGCGCTACCCCGCATATCTCCCGCCGCCAAGCGCAAATCCCGGGCAGACAGATCCACCTGGCTCGCAAGCCCCGTCCAGTCCGCAAGGCCCCGCGCATGCTGCAGCCCTGCTGCCAGCAGGCCCCTGCCAAAATCCATCAGCTGGCCCGTGGACAGCGTAAGCCCCAGAAACTGCACGCCCGTCTCGTTGATCTGGTGCGCCTCATCAAACACCACCACACGCACGGAAGGTAAGAGCTCGGCCATGCCCGACTCGCGCACAGCCACATCGGCGAAGAAAAGGTGGTGGTTGATGACCACGATGTCCGCCGCCAAGGCCTCGCGCCGCGCCAAATGCACATGGCATTCTCGAAAGCGGGGGCACTGCGAGCCCAGGCAGTTCTCACGGGTGGAAGTGACCAGCGGTATCACCGGCGAGCGCTCGTCCAATCCCGTCAGCTCCGCCAGGTCGCCCGAGCGCGTGCCATGCGACCAACTCTCGACCTTGGCCAAAACCCGTGCCACGCCAGGCTCACGGGCTGACACATCCTGGCGGGCCAGTTCCATGCGGTACAGGCACAGATAGCTCGCCCTGCCCTTCAGAAGCGCCATGCGCACCGGCAATCCCAGGGTCTGCGCCAGGCGCGGGAGATCGCGCGCAAACAGCTGGTCCTGCAAGGCCTTTGTGGCGGTGGACAACAGCACCCGCTCGCCGCTCAGGAGTGCCGGGACCAGATAGGAAAAAGTCTTGCCCACCCC
>NZ_JAMXAX010000071.1 GCF_023913775.1 Acidovorax facilis | reverse complement strand
GTGGAAATCGGGCCTCAAGGCCCTGCGAACGGCCCAAATGGGCGGCGCAAGAGGCCACAAAATCCAAAAAATGGCGTCTTCCGCGTTCGCGCGGGAAATTTCGAGGGCTTGTTCAGCGTAGCCTTAAATTAAAGCGCGACTGGTACGCCGATTCCTCGCGACAAGAGCTTATCGCCGACATGCAAAAGAAGGCAGCCTAACGTCATGAGTCGCTCTTGGCATCGGAAGCCCGCTGTCGCTCGCAAAGCGCGGTTGTCGTAAGCCTTTCATGGCATCCGATGTCTGGTGTCGGTACCCGGTGCAGGTCATCACCGAAAATGACCGGCTGCAATCAGCGGCCAAAAACAGCCAGACACTCCGCCCCAAAAATCTGCCTATTCCCGCCCACGGAAGCTCAGCACCTTGCGCCCGACATCCATCACATCACTACTAATTTGATAGCTATAAGCGCTTGATAGAAAGGCGGTAGAGCCCAATTTTCTTCAAATTTCAGCACACCGCACCCCTGAAACCACGCACGCACCCATCTCGCCGGTGCTCAAGGCGCACTGCCACTGAGACAGGCCACACACCGCCACGCCAGCAAACGCCAACGCAGCGGCGCGTGGTGCACAACGCTTTCTTTTTCTCTTCGACAGCGGCTTACTTCACCGCAAACCGCACATTCGCCGCCTTCTTGCCCGGCAGTGTCACCAGTGCCACCACCTTGGTGCCTGCAGCGACCTTGAAGGCACCCTTGGCTTCGAGCTTGCCCTCGCCTGCGGGCGCCAGCACAGCCTCGGATTTTTCGGTGCCGTTGAGCAGGGTGAGCTTGGCGCTCACCCCCTCGGTCTTGGCGGGTTTGCCATGGTCGCGCAGGTGCAGGGTGATGGTGTCGGGTTTGGCGACGAGTTCGTAGTCCATGTCGTTGGCTTCGGCCACGATGCCGCCGTGTTGGGGCTTGTGGTCGTGGCCCGCGCCGTGGTCGCCAGCGGCGTAAGCGGCGGTGGTGGCCGCAGTGGCGAGGGCCAGGGCGGCGAAAAGTTGGCGGGTGGTTTTCATGAGAGTCCTTTCAAAGGGTGAATGAAAAAGCAAACGAACAAACAAAGAGAACAAATACAAAACAAGAAAAGCTCAGAACGCCTCGGCGTTCTTGTCGTCCAGCAGGCGTTCGGCGTCTTTGCGGCCAAACAGCCAGAACAGGGCCGGGGTGAGGAAGGTGTCGAGCAGCGTGGAGCTGATGAGGCCGCTGAAGATGACCACGGCCACGGGGTGCAGGATCTCGGTGCCGGGGCGTTCGGCCTCCAGCAGCAGCGGGGCCAGGGCAAAGGCGGTGACCAGGGCGGTCATCAGCACGGGGCTCAGGCGCTCCAGCGAGCCACGCACGATCATCGCGGTGTCAAAGCGCTCGCCCTCCACGCGCATCAGGTTGAGGTAATGGCTCACCTTCAAAATGCCGTTGCGCACCGAGATGCCCGCCAGTGTGATGAAGCCGATCAGTGCCGCCACCGACAGCGGCTGGCCCGACACCCACAGCCCCAGCACCGCACCCACCAGCGCCAGCGGGATGTTGGCCATGATGAGGGCCGACAGCGTGGCCGAGCGGTAGCGCGTGTACAGCACCAAAAACATCAGCACCAGCGAGACGATGGTGAGCAGGCCCACCAGGCGGCTGGCTTCTTCCTGCGCCTGGAACTGGCCGCCCAGGGTGATGAAGTAGCCCTCGGGCAGGCGCGTGTCGCCCACGGCCTGGCGGATGTCGGCCACCACGTCGGACAGCGCCCTGCCCTGCGCGTTGGCCGAGAGCACGATGCGGCGCTTGCCATCGTCACGGCTGATCTGGTTGGGGCCGTCGCCCTCTTCGATGGTGGCCAGGCGCGACAGCGGCACGGGGCCGCGCGGCGTATCGACCAGCACACGCGCCAGGCCGTCGATGGAGCGTGCGCTGTCGGGCAGGCGCACCACCAGCGCAAAGCGGCGGCTGCCCTCCACCACCTGGGCCACTTTTTCGCCCTCCACCAGCGTCTGCAGCGCGGCCAGCACCTGGGGTGCGGGCACGCCCATTTGTGCAGCGGCGGCGTAGTCCACGCGCACGGTGATCTGGGGCGCCAGCACCTGCTTTTCCACCTCCAGGTCGGCCAGGCCGGGGATGCCCGCCAGCCGCGCGCGCAGGGCCTCGGCCTGGCCGCGCAGGGTGTCCAGGTCGTCGCCAAAGAGCTTGATGGCGATTTGCGAGCGCACGCCCGAGAGCATGTGGTCGATGCGGTGCGAGATGGGCTGGCCGATGGCGATGGCGGCAGGCAGGTGCGCCAGGCGACTGCGGATGTCGGCCTGCACCTCGGCCATGCTGCGCTTGAGCTCCGCCGCTGGCAGCAGGCCCACGTCCAGCTCGCTCACGTGCACGCCTTCGGCATGCTCGTCCAGCTCGGCGCGGCCGCTGCGCCGGCCCACGTGCGTGACCTCGGGCACCTGGCGCACCAGCACCTCGGCCTGGCGGGCCAGCGCGCTCGATTCGGCCAGCGTGACGCCGGGGTTGAGTCGCATGCCGACGAGCAGCGTGCCTTCGTTGAACGGCGGCAGAAAGGTGGTGGGGAAGAACGGCACCGCCGCTGCCGACAGCGCCACCGCCACTGCGCTCACGGCCAGGGCCGTGCGTGGGCGCGCCAGCACGGCCGAGAGCCCATTGCGGTAGCGCGCCTTGAGCCAGGCCACCACGCGCGTGTCGCCATGGTCGAGGTTCTTCATGCGCGGCAGCAGGTAGAAGGCCAGCACCGGAGTGACGGTGACCGACACCAGCAGCGAGGCCAGCGTGGACACGATGAACGCAATGCCCAACGGCACAAACAGCCGCCCCTCAATGCCCGGCAGTGCAAACAGCGGCAAGAACACCAGCACGATGATGGCCGTGGCATACAGGATGCCCGAGCGCACTTCCATGGACGCGAGCTTGACCACCTCGATGGGGTGCAGGCGGTGGTGGGGGTGTTTGGCGCGGTCCATCTTCAAGCGGCGCAGCACGTTCTCCACGTCCACCACCGCGTCGTCCACCAGGCCGCCAATGGCAATGGCCAGGCCGCCCAGCGTCATGGTGTTGATGGACAGGCCGAAATACTTGAACACCAGCGCGGTGATGAAGATGGACACCGGGATGGCCGTGAGCGCAATCACCGTGGGCCTGAGCGTGCCGAGGAACACGAACAAAATCACCGCCACAAACACCGAGGCGCCCATGAGCTTGCCTTGCAGCGTGGTGACCGAGGCCTCGATGAAGCTTGCCTGGCGGAAGGTGACGCGCGGTGCCTCCATGCCTGCGGGCAGCGAGTTCTTCAGGTCCACCAGCGCGGCCTCGATGCTGCGCGTGAGCCCGATGGTGTCGGCCGTGGGTTGCTTCTGGATGCCCAGGATGACGGCGCCCTGCCCTTCAAAGCCCGCGTCGCCGCGCTTGGTGGCGGCGGCAAAGGTGGCATCGGCCACCTGGCGCAGCAGCACGCTCTGGCCGTTTTTGGCGGTGAGGGCCAGGTTCTGCAGGTCTTCGAGCCGCGAGGTGCGGCCCAGGTGGCGGATGAGGTATTCGCGCCCGCCCAGCTCCAAGAACCCGCCCGAGGTGTTGGCCGCAAAGCCCTTGAGCGCGCCCGTGAGCTGGTCGTGCGTAATGCCCAGCGCCGCCATGCGCGCCGTGTCGGGCAGCACCTGGAACTGGCGCACCTCGCCACCGATGGGGATGACCTGCGCCACGCCGGGGATGGCCATGAGGCGCGGGCGCAGCACCCAGTCGGCGTATTCGCGCACAGCCATGGGCGTGGTCTTGCCCGCGTCAATGGGGATGGCCACCTGCATGATCTCGCCCATGATGGAGCTGATGGGCCCCATGCGCGGGGTGATGCCGGTGGGCAGGCCCTCTTCCATGGACGACAGGCGTTCGGACACCATCTGGCGCGCGCGGTAGATGTCGGTGCTCCAGTCAAAGGTGACGTAGATGAACGACAGGCCCGCGCTGGAGGTGGAGCGCACACTCTCCACACCGGGCAGTCCGTTCATGGTGGTCTCCAGCGGGAAGGTGATGAGCTGCTCCACCTCTTCAGCTGCCATGCCGCCCGCCTCGGTCATGAGGGTGACGGTGGGTTTGTTGAGGTCAGGGAACACGTCCACCGGCGTGCGCGAGAGCGTGAAGGCGCCATAGGCCATGAGCACGGCGGCGGCGATGAGCACCAGCAGCCGGTTGACCAGGCTGTTTTCGAGAAGCCACTTGAACATAGCGACTCCTTAGCGGACCTGGTTGATGAGCGTGGCGCCCTGCGTGGCCACGCGGTCGCCGGGCTGCAGGCCCGAGGTCACGGCCACCGAGGTGCCATCGAGCGGCACCGCCGTGACCACCCGTGGCGCAAAGCGCTCGGGCGACTCCTTGACCCAGACGATGGTCTGGTTGGCCGGGTTGCGCAACAGCGCGGCGGCGGGCACTTGCACGCCCTCCACCTTGTCGGTGGACTGCACGAACACCCGCACCGGCTGACCCAGGGCCAAGGCGCCAAGCGCAGACGAGTCGCCCGCAAACTGCAGCGGCTGCGCCTGGTCGCGCAGGCTGCGCGCTGCGCCCACAAAGCGCAGCGGCACACGCTGCCCACCCAAGGCCAGCGTGGCACCCGCCACGCTCTGGGCCTGTGCCGGGTCGTAGGCCAGGGCCTCGATGCGCAGGCGCGATGGGTCCACCACCTCAAACACCAGTTCGCGCGCATCCACCACCTGCCCGGCCACGGCATTGGCCGAAGCGATCACGCCCGACACGGGGGCCACCAGCGCATCGCGTGTGGCCAGGCCCGCGCCCACGGCGCCCAGGCGCTGGGTGAGGCTTTGCAGCTCGCTCTCGGCCGCCTCGATGTCCTTGCGCGGCACGGTGTCGGCCAGCTCCGTGAGGCGCGCCACGCGCCGTGCGGCCAGGTCGCGTGCAGCGCGCAGTTCAGCCTGCTGGGCCAGTTGGTTGGAGCGCTCGATGGCGCCCGCCGTGGGCACCACATAGGCCAGCACCTGGCCCTTGCGCACGGCCTGGCCCACACCGGGCAGGCCCTTGGGCCCGGCCTCCAGCCGCCCGGCCAGCATGGCCTGCACCTTGCCGCCTGCGTTGGGGTCCATCACCACGGTGCCTGCCAGTTCAAAGGCCTTGGCGTGTTGCCCCGTGGCTGCCACCAGAGTGCGCACGCCCAGTTGGCGCTGCGCGGGTTTGGGCAGAAACACGCTGCCATCGGGCTGGCGGCTGGGGCCGTTGCCGGTGGGCGCAGGCGGCGCGTCACCATGGTCGTGGCCGGGGCCTGCCAGGGCTGGCAGGGGTGCGCTGAGCGCGGCGGCCATCAGCAAAGCCAGCAAAGAGGGCATGGGATGGAAGCGCTTCATGCAGTACCTCCCACGCGCTGGGTGTTGCCCATGCGGGCAGCACGGCCTCGGCGCAAACCCCACACGGCGACCAGCGCCAGCAGCACGGCGGCCACGGCGCCTGCGATCAGCACAGTGCGGCGGGCCAGGCCTGCGGGTGCGGCATCGGTGTGGGCGGCGGGGTGCAGGTCGATCTCGCCTGCGAGCAGGTCGGTGTCAGTGCCTGCGGCCACGGTGGCGGTGACGGGGCTCACGCCCTCGGCCAGCGGCGCGGCCAGGGTGGCCTGGAACTCGCCCTCGGCCACGCGGGTGACGGGCACGTTGGTGCCCGCAATGTCCAGCTCCAGCCGGGCGTCTTTCACGGGGCTGTTGTCGCCCGCGTGGTCCAGATAGAGCGCGATTTTTTGCCCGTCGAGCACGCCCACGAGTTCAAACAGGTCGGAGGTGGCGGCAAAGCGCGGCAGGGCTGTGCCCGCTGCGGCGGCGGGGGCTTCGCCATGGTCGTGGCCAGCGCCGGCCAGCGCGGTCGGCGGTAGCAAGCCCAGCAGCAGGGCCAGGCCCAGTGTGGAGAAAGTGGAAGAGAGTGTCATGGTTGTCTTAAAAATTGGTCGAAATTCACAGGGAGCTCATTGCGGCAACAGGCCCAGGGCCTGGCGCAGGTGGGAGATGGCGGCCGCTGCGTCGATGCGGGCGCGGGCCAACTGGCGTTCGGCCTGGGCGGCCTCCAGCTCCACACGCAGGCGTGTGGGGCCATCGGCTTCGCCCAGGCGGAAGGCCTTGTCGATAAAGCCGCGTGTGCCCTGCGCCAGCGCCGCGTGGCGTGCCAAGGCGTCACGCTGGGCCTGGGTGGCCTTCACGCGGGCCATGGCGGCGGCAATGTCGGCGGCCAGGCGCCTCTGCTCCACGGCAGCACGCGCCTCGGCATCGATGGCATCGGCGCGTGCTGTAGCCTGCTTCGCCTGCGCACGGTCGCCCCCGCCCAGGGGTATGCGCAGGCCCAAGGTGAAGGTCTGCTGGTAGCGGTCGCCCGCCTGCTCGCGGCCCCGAGTGGCGGCCACCGTCAGCTCGGGGTTGGCACGGGTTTGCACGGCGGCCAGGTCGGCGGCGCGGCGGGCCACCTCGGCCTGGTCTTGCCAGTCGGCCGCCGCAGGGTGCTGGGCAGCGGCTGCCGTGGGGTCTGGCACGGGGGGCTCGGGCTCTGCCCCGTCCGCCAGCGCCAGGGTGGGCGCGGCCTGCACGCCCCAGGCAGCCAGTGCGGCCTGCGCTGCGTCCCGCGCGCCCTGGGCCTCGGCCATGGCGGCTTCGGCCTGGGCCACGGCGCCGTCGGCCTGCGCCTGGTCGGCACGCGACAAGTCTCCCGCGCGCACGCGGCGCGCCACGTCGGCGGCCAGGCGCTGCGCGTTCAGCAGCCGGTCTTGCGCCAGTGCCTGATCGGCCTGCGCGCGCTGCGCGGCCCACCAGGCTTCGCGCACAGTGGCGGCCAGTTGCAGCTGCGCGGCGCGCTGGCGGCTGTTAAGCGCCTGCGCTTCCGCATCGGCCAGCGCTGCCTTGCGGGCGCGCTCGCCGGGCAGCCACAGCGGCAGGGCCAGGCCTACTTCGGCCTCGCGGCTGCCCTGGTTGCTACCGGGGCGGTCGGTTTTGGTGGACAGCTCCAGTGCCACGGGCTCGGCCGTCCAGGCTGCCGCCGCGCTGCGTGTGGCATGCGCAGCCTCGCTCCGCAAAGCTGCTGACTGCGCTTCGGGCTGGCGCTGCCAGGCCTGCTCGAACAGGGCCTGGAGCGTGAGCGGCGCTGTGCCGGGGTGGGCTGTCAGGGTCTGGGCCTGCGTGGCGCTGCCCAGCAGTGCCAAGCCCAGCGCCATAGCCGCTACGGCGGCGGCGGGCGCATGGTGTCGTTGTTTCGTTGATTGCATCCGATTCCTCTGCAGTGGCCAGGGGCCACAGGTTGAAATCGGCGAGGCGTGATGGGAAGAAGAGCCGATCAGCAGCACACGCAGGCGTCAGCGCACGCGTCGCGACAGCCTCAAAAGGCAGCTCTTCAACACCATCAACAAAATGGAAACGGGACAGCCCAGAGACCCCGCCTCGCCGCTCAGGCGAGGAAGGGCCAATTGGGGCGTTCGGGGCGCGTAAGGGGTGCGGGTGGCCAGGCGGGTGGCCAGGCGGGTGCGGCCTGGCCCGGCGGGTGCGCCACGGCCACTACGATGGCCTGGGCGCTGGCACTGTGCGCCAGGCCGCCGCCTGTGCCGTGGCAGGCATGGCAGTCCATGTCTGCCAGGGTACTGGGGGAGCCCCCAGGGACCGAGTGGTCGGCCCCTTCGTCGCCATGGTGCTCGTGCACATGGTGGCCAAAGTGCGATGCCTGCGGCGCTGACTCGTGCCCGCAATAGGGCGAGGCCGCCGCCCAGATGGACTGGAGCGGCATGAACACCAACAGAAAGACGAGCAGCAAGCGGCGCATGGGCAGCGGGATTCTAAGCAGGCCGTGCCACCCGCCCCGCCAGATAGCCTGACGGGTTGAGGGGCCTACCTCCATGGGTTGCACAGGCACGCCATGCAGATGCTTCATTTTTTATAGCAAACTTTGATACCCATAGCGCGGCAGAGGCCATTTTGACTATAGAAATGCCATTCACTGCGCCGCCAACAGGTACTGCGGCACTCCGTCGGCCGCCAGCACTGGCGTGCTGTGCACGCCCCACACCTGCGCGATGGTGGCGGAGGTGAGCAGGTGGGCCGTGGCGTGCACGCTGCGCGGGCCTGCCAGGCCCGGGGCGAGCAGCAGGCTATCGTGGGCGTAGCGCAGGGCCAGGTTCAGATCGTGCAGCACCGCGACCACGCCCACGCCCTGCTCCACCGCCCAGCGGCGCACCAGGGCCAGCGTGTGGTGCTGGTGCGCCAGGTCGAGGGCGGCGGTGGGCTCGTCCAGCAGCAGCCAGCGGGTCGCACCGTCGGGCAGGGGCTCCCAGATTTGCGCCAGCGCGCGGGCCAGGTGGCTGCGGGCGCGTTCGCCGCCCGACAAGGTGTTGATGCTGCGCCCGGCCAGGTGGACCACGCCGGTGGCCTGCATCGCCTCGTTCACGATGCGCGCCTCGCGGCGGCTGGGCGGCTGGCGGTGGGGAAAGCGCCCCATCTCCACCACCTCCTGCACCGTGAAGTCGAAGGCCACGGCCGTGTCCTGCGGCAGCACGGCGCGCTGGCGGGCCAGGGCCTGGGCGCCTTTGCCGGACACCGGCTGCCCGCCCATCCACACACGGCCCGAGCGCGGCGCGCGCTGGCCCGAGAGCATGGCCAGCAGCGTGGACTTGCCCGCGCCGTTGGGCCCCAGGATGGCCGTGACGCGCCCGGGCACGAACTGCGTGTGCACGGTGGCCAGCAAGGGCCGGCCGGGCACGCCCACACCCAGCTGGTCGCACGCCAGCAGATCGGCGGTGGTGGTGACCGGGGATGCGACGGCGGCATTCATACCTTGCTCCGGAACTGGCGCAGCATGACCAGAAACAGCGGCACGCCAATGAAAGCCGTGAGCACGCCCAGCGGCAGCTCTGCGGGCTGCACGATGGTGCGCGCCACGCCGTCGGCCGCAAGCACCAGCGCGGCGCCCAGCAGGGCCGAGCCCGGCAGCACCACGCGGTGGTCCGGCCCGGCCACCAGGCGCACCCAGTGCGGTGCCACCAGGCCGATAAAGCCAATGATGCCGGTGGCCGCCGTGACGGCGCCCACGGCCAGCGCGGTGACCAGGACCGCCAGGCGCTTGGTGCGCTCCACCGGCACGCCCAGCAGCGCGGCCTGCGCCTCGCCCAGCGCAATCGCGTTGAGCGGGCGCGCCAGCGCCAGGCCCAGGCCGCAGGCCACCGCCACGATGGCGCCCACCAGCGCCACGGCGCTCCAGCGCGCGCCGCCCAGGCTGCCCAGCAGCCACATCTGGAGGTTGCGCAACTGCTCGTCGGTGGAGATGAAATTGAGGTAGCCCAAGCCCGCCAGCGCCAGCGCATTGACCGCCACGCCCGCCAGCAGCATCAGCCCCATGCGCGTGCCGCCATCGGCCTGCGCCAGTGCATAGATCAGCGCCGTGACGAGCAGGCCGCCGCCAAAGGCCATGCCCACCAGTGTCCAGCTGCCCAGGGTGCGCGGCAGGTCGGGCAGCCAGTGGCTGCCCAGCACGATGGTGACGGCCGCCGCCAGCGCGGCCCCGCTGCTCACGCCCACCAGCCCGGGGTCGGCCAGCGGGTTGCGAAACAGCCCCTGCATCAGCGCACCGGCCAGCCCCAGGCCGGCGCCAGCGGCCACACCCATCAGCAGGCGGGGCAGCCGGATGTTGATGAACACCAGATATTCGGGCGCCTGTTCAGCAGATGGTGCAGCGCCCAGGGCCTGCAGCAGCACCTGCCACAGCTGGGCGGGTGCAATGGCATAGGCGCCCCGCGTGCTGGCCCACACGAACGCGAGGCCCACCAGCGCAACGCCCCACAGCAGCGCTGCGCGCGGCGACAGGCGCCGCAAAGACCAGCGCGCACCCGGCTGCGCCACAGCCACGCTGCTCACGCGGTGATCGCCTGGGTGCGGGTGTGCAGCTCGCGCACGGCAGCAGGCAGGCGCGGGCCAAAGCCCAGCAAGTGGCTGGCCTCCATGGCCACCAGGGCCTTGCGGCGGTAAGCGGGCGTGAGTGCCAGCTCAGGCCGCTGCCAGAAAGCGGCCTCCCCACCCAGCGCCTCGATGCCCTGCGTGCTGTTGAGCAGCACATCGGGGGCGGCGCTGGCCATGGCCTCGGCTGTGAGCGGCCGGTAGCCTGCGAACTGTGTGATGGCATTGGTGGCGCCCGCAAAGCGGATCAGCGCATCGGCCGCCGTGCCGGTGCCCGCCACCATGGGGCTGCCGCCGTGCGACAGGATGAAGATGGCGCGCGGGCGCCGCGTGGTGGCTGCCACCTGCTTTTGCACTGCCGCCCACTGCGCATCCAGGTCCGCCTGCAGGGCCTGGGCCTCGCGCTCGCGGCCCGCCACGCGGCCCACGGTGGCAACCTTGCGGCGCACTTCGTCCCAGGTGTGGTCGGCCTGCACCAGCTCCACGCGCACACCGGCGCTGCGCACCTGGTCCAGCACTACGGGCGGCCCGGCTTCGGTGGTGCCCACCACAGCGTCGGGCTTGAGGGACAGCAGACCCTCGGCCGAGAGCTGGCGCATGTAGCCGACCTTGGCGGTCTTGAGCGCGGCGTCGGGGAACAGGCTGGTGGTGTCGGTGCCCACCAGTTGGCCCTGCGCGCCCAGCAGGTAGACCACCTCGGTCAGCGCGCCGCCCAGCGAGACGATGCGCGCCGGGCGGGCGGCCCAGGCGGCCCCGGCCCCCATCGCAGACAACCAAGGCAAAGCCACCACACCGCGCAGCAGCCGCCGACGCGTGCCACCTTGCCCCCAGCTTTGCACGGCCATCGGATCACGCAGCATGGGCCAGCTCCGGCACGCCAGGCAAGCGTGCCACCAGGTCGCGCCAGCCCTGCAGTTCGGGCTTGCCGGGCTTGCGTGCACCGAAGAACATGGCCATCAGCTCGCCCGCGCGGTCAAAAGCCTCGACCGAGGTGACGACACCATCGGCCGTGGGCTTCTCCACCACCCACACGCTGGCAATCATGTCGGTGCGCAGGTGCAGGTTGAAGCCTTCGTCCAGCGCGTTGATCCACTGCGCACGCGGCGTATCGAGCGGCTGGATGTTGCGCACCGGCCCGGTGTGGATCTGGATGCAGCCGCCGCTGCCCACAAACACCATGATGGGCAGGCCGTCCACCGCCGCTTCGTCCAGCAGGCGCGCCACGGCCTGCGGTGCGGCGCGCCAGGCAAACTGGCCTTCGACCAGGCGAAAACTCTGCTGGCGCTCCACGTCGAACTTTTTGGTCAGGCCGAAGAACTCGTGCGTGTCCTGCATGGCGGCCCAGGCCTCGCGCAAGCCCTGGGCGTCGATGTCGGCGTCAGGCAGCACGGCCGCTGGCGCGGGCTCCGGACCAAACACGTAACCCGCGCTGGGTTGCACGAAGCGGCTCACCACTGCGTCGAATGCAGCCAGGTCGGTGGCATCGCGCGTGAAGATCTTGTGCACCGCGCGGCCTTGCGCGTTGTAGAACTGCAGGCTGCGCGATGGCGGTTTGGCGGGGTCGTAGGCCAGCTCCGTCACCGCAAAACCCGCATGCCACTGCGCAAAGAACAGGCGCAGGTCGATGTCTTCGCCCAGCGCAATGCCCACCGGCCCGGTGGCCGACACGTGCTTGTACACGCCAGTCTTCTCGTGCACCGTGCCTTCGTTGCGCGTGAGCGCCATCAGCGGGCCGCAGGCTTCGAGCGCCTGCAACAGTTCCAGCCACGAACCCTGCAGCGGCTGGGCCTTGAGCGGGTGGCCGTGCTCGCCCGCGTGTGCGGCCACGGCGGCGCCTTCCGACAGCCCCAGGCTCTCGGCAGCGTCCTTGGCGCGCTTGCCCGCTGCGCGGGCTGCGGCGAACCGCTCACGGATGTCGGGGGCGGCCTGCGGCGGATGGGCCGGAGCGCTTGGGGGGTTCGTCACTGCGGCATTCATTGCACGGCCTCCGGCGCGGTGTGCCACAGCACGCGGCGTTGTTCGGCAGCCACCATCGCGGCGCTGGCGGCCACGTCCTGGCGCGCCTTGCATTGCTGGTCCCAGCGGCCTTGCAGGCTCCAGACCACGGTGCGAAAGTGCGGCGTGAAGCCCTGGGCGCCGGCCAGCATCTGCAGGTTGGCCGCGATCTTGCGACCCATCGCGTCGCGGTGGCTGTCGCAGCAGGCTTGCACATAGCCGGTCATCAGCGCCAGGGTGCCCGCCAGCAGCGCCTCGGCGCAGGGCAGGCTGTATTCCTCGTCGGCGTGGCTGCCCGCGTTGGGCTGGTGAAGCGCGTGGCTCATGGTGATCTCCTTGGGTGGATGCCGGGGGATGGAAAAGCAGCGAACGGGCGCTCAGAAATCCGCCACCAGCGACACGCGCACTGCACGGCCCGGCTGGCTGTAGGCGTCGATGAAGCTGGCGTTGGCGGCCAGGCCGCGCACGTCGGCCCAGCGCCAGTGCTTTTTGTCGGTGAGGTTGTAGATGCCCGCGTTCAGGCGCAGGTCCTTGCGGATGCGCCACTGGGCCGCCAGGTCCAGCACCGTGTACGACGGCGTGAGGAACTGCGTGCTGCCCGTGGCCACGCTCACGTCGCTGGCCTTCTTGGCGGCGGCATGGGTCATGTCCAGCCGCGCCATCCAGCCACCGGTGTCGTAGCGCAGTCCCGCCGTCAGGCGCGATGGGTCCACAGTGTTCACCGGCTTGCCGATGGTGGTGTCGTGGCCACGCGTCTGGCCGTAGGCAAACGGAGTGCTCCACTGCCCGCCCGCCCACTGGCCCCAGCGCATGTCGCCCTTGACTTCAAAGCCGCTCAGCTTGACGCGGCCGATGTTGACCGACTGGAACACCAGCGGGTTGCCCGGCGCGCCCGTGCCGCTGACCTGGCGCAGGTCCTCGATGAAGTCCTTGTAGCGGCCAGTGAACGCGGCAGCCTCGATGGACAAACGCTCCAGGCGCCCGCGCACGCCCAGTTCAAAGTTCTGGCTCTTCTCCGGCTTGAGGTTGGCGTTGGGCACTGTGCGGTAGTTGCCCACCGGGTTCTCAAAGAAGGCGTTGACCTGCCCCGCATTGGGCGCACGGAAGCCCGCCGCGTAGTTGCCAAACACGCTCCACTGCTCGCTGGCGCGGTACAGCACGCCGAACTTGGGCGAGGTTGCATTGCCCGACAGCGACACGGCCTGCGCGCCAAAGCCCGCCTGGTCGGCCTTGATGCGGAAGGTGTCAAAACGCACGCCGGGCGTGATGCTCCAGGGCCCGCTCACGAACTCGTCCTGCACATACAGGGCCGTGCTGGTCTCGGTGGTGTCGGGGAAGCGCTTGAGCGGGAAGGTCTCGCCCGTGGGCGGCGTCACGCCGGTCTGCAGGTTCTCGACCTTGGCCGCCGTGTAGTCCAGGCCGTAGGTGATCTTCTGCACCCATGGCCCGCCATTGCGCAGCACCTTGCTGCCCTGCAGGTTGGCCTGCCAGGTGCGCTCGTCATAGGTCACGTCGCGCACGCGGTCGGCGGCGGTGTTGCGGTCTTCGGTGATGTACTCGCGCGAATGGGCGTCCTGCCAGCTCAGCGTGGCCTTCACATCATCGGCAAACGCGGTGTTCACGCGCCAGTTGCCTTCCCACGTCGCACGGCTGCGCTGCATGTCGGTGAACGAGGTAGAGCCCAGCACCGAGGTGGCAGCCAGCGGCGGCTTGGAGCGTGCCGTGAGCAACTCGTAGTCGGACGTCTTGTCCACATGCTCCAGCGTGAACACATGGCGCTGGCCGCCGCCGGGCGTCAGCACCACCTTGCCCAGCAAAGCGCCGCTTTTGTCTTTCTGCGGATTGGGCTTGGTGCGGTCGGCATTGGCCGCATCGTTGGTGCCCATGTTGTCCAGCTCGCGGGCGCGGGTGACGTTGCCGCCCAGCAGCCACTGCACCGTATCGCCCGCCCGGCCCGCCACCGTGGCGCCCACGCGCTTGCCGTGCTCGTCGCCGTCATAGCCCAGGCTCACCCGGCCGCCGATGCGCTTGTCGCCGTCGAGGAAGGCCGATGGGTCTGCCGTGATGAAGTTGACCAGGCCCGCCATGCCGTCGGAGCCATACAGCGCCGAGGTGGCGCCGCGCACCACCTCGATGCGCTGCAGTAGCCCGATGTCCAGGTAGTCGCGCCCGAAGGCATTGGCGCTGAAGGCATAGCTGCGCGGCAGGCGAATGCCATCCACCATCATCAACACGCGGTTGCCGTCCAGCCCCCGGATGTTGAAGCCCGCGTTCTGTTCGCGCCCCGTGGAGCCACTGGCCAGCGAGAAGCGTGCGGGCGAGCGCGTGACCGACACGTTGGGCAGCTCGCGCGCCACGTCGCGGATGTCGCGCACCTGGCCTTCCTCGATGGCCTGCGCATTGATCACGTCGATACTCATGGGCAACTCGTCGCGATCCTGCTCGCTGCGCGAGCCGCTGATGACCACTTCTTTGAGCTGCGGCGCTGCAGCCACCAATTGGGCCGCATCTTGCGCATGCGCGCTGCCAATCGCCACACATGCACAGGCCACCAGCCATGCAAGCGGCCGCAGACGGCCTTGCAGCGGCTGATCAGAAGGCTGCGCCAGCGCGCGCCGAGAAGAAAACGAAGGGAAACGGAATGCCTGCGCCACGGATGGAGGTCCTTCTCTGAAACGACAACGAATACAGAGCTGGCTCCATGCAGACGGTCCTGGCTTCTGCGGACAGAAGGATGGGCCGTTGTGGCTGGCTGATGGGATGAAATTATATGAGAATAATTCTCAATACGTTACATAATTTGCATAGGCTCAGGTAGTACAGGCCTATTGCCACTCTTCCCATCAGAGCATTTCGAGCGCCAGCGCGATGCCCTGACCACCGCCGATGCACAGGGTCACGATGCCCCGCTTCAAGCCGTCGCGCCGCATCGAATGCAGCAGGCGTGTGGTCAGCACGGCGCCCGTTGCGCCGATGGCGTGGCCGTGGGCGATGGCGCCACCCTCGACGTTGACGATGTCTTCCGGCAGGTCCAGCTCGCGCAGGCAGGCCAGCGTGATCGCGGCGAAGGCCTCGTTGATCTCGATGCGCTGGATGTCCGTGTGCTTCCAGTGGGCGCGTTCCAGGGCGAGTTTGACCGCAGGCACCGGCCCGATACCGAACATGCCCGGCTCCACCCCCGCGACGCCGTGCGAGACCAGGCGCGCCCAGGGTTGTAGCCCGTGCTTCTCCGCAAAACTTCTCTCCGCAACGATCATCGCCGCAGCGCCGCTGTTGAGCCCTGGCGCGTTGCCTGCAGTGATCGTTCCGTCTTTTCGGAACGCCGGCTTGAGCTTGGCCAGAGATTCGACCGTGGTGTCGGGCCGAGTGGCTTCGTCGTGTGAGAAGCTCACCGGCCCCTTGCGACTGGAGAGCTCGATGGCGACGATCTCTTGCGCGAACTGGCCGGCAGCCTGAGCCGCGCTGAACCGTTGCTGTGAACGCGCGGCCCAGCGATCTTGGTCCTCGCGCGTGATGCCGTACCGTGCGACCAGATCCTCGGTATGCCAGCCCGAGTGTTGACCGCTGAAAGCATCATGGAGACCGTCGCGCAGCATGCTGTCCAGCATCTGAGCGTCCCCCATGCGGTGGCCCCAGCGCGCGCCGGGCACCAGATAGGGGGCCTGGTCCATGTTCTCCATGCCGCCAGCAATCGCCGCAGAGGCATAACCCGCTGCAATCTCAAGTGCCGCCGTCGCGATGGCTTGTGCACCCGATCCACACACCCGATTCACAGTCAGGGCGGGCACCTGCACCGGCAGTCCGCCGCCGATAGCAGCTTGTCGCGCCGGATTCATCCGCGTGCCGGCCTGGATCACGTGTCCCATCACCACGGTGTCGACCGCTTGCGCAGCCAGACCTGAGCGCCGAAGGGCCTCGCCAATCACTGCGGCACCCAGTGCAGACGCGGGCGTTTCCTTGAGCGCGCCGCCATAGCTTCCGATGGGTGTTCGGACCGGCGCGCAGAGAACAATGTCAGGGGTTCGCATAAGAGATCCTCAGGTTGTTGCGAGTGAATCGTTCAGCACCTTGGCGGGCACGTCCGGACGCTCAAGGACGATGAAGTGACCGGCGCCAGGCACCTGCACAAACTCGGCCGCGGGGAGGATCTGCCTGTTGGCTTGCCGGTCCGAGGGTCGTGACCAATCCTTTTCACCGTAGATGAAGTGGACGGGTACGCTGACCTCGGGGTAGCGGGCGCGGGCTGCGATGAGGCTGGGCAGGTTGCCGTACACCGCGTGGGCAACGACCGGATAGCCGGTCCGACGTCCGACCTTCAGCAGTTCATCCAGGTAGTCGTCGCGCAGGGCGGCCGTGTTGCCGAGGCCCCCATGGAGCACGGCGCGAACGATCGGCTTGGGTTGGACGCCCGCAATGGTCCGGCCGACCAACGGCGCCAGCGCGCCCGTCACTACGAATCGGGCCAGGAAGCTGGACCGCGCGATACCCCCGGCGTAGTCATAGGCATTGATCGCCACGACACACCGCACTCTGTCGGGAAGATCGGCTGCGGTGGTGAGGGCGAGCGTCGCGCCCATCGATTCACCGAGCAGCGTTACGTCGCGCAAGTCGAGTCGGGTGATGAGGCTCTTGACCGCCTCGCGCATGGCGGGCTCGTCATAAGAGGCGCCCGGCACGATCTGCGAGTAGCCCATCCCAGGGAGATCAAGCGCGTATACCGTGTACCGGTCCTGGACCAGCGGGATGAGGTGACGGAAGTGTTCGGCCTGGGTGCGCACGGTGTGCAGCAAGATCAGCGCTGGCCCCTTTCCGCCCGAGAGATAGCGCAAACGCCCAGGGCTTGCCTTGTAGGATCCCAGTGGATCGAGAAAGTGTTCCTCGGTCCCGGGAATCTTGATGGTGGAGAGTGAATCACTGTGGGTGCGTTGCATGGCGGGTCTCTTTAACTTTCAGGGGGCATAGGCGCAAATGCGATACGCCCGCTCAGCGCAAGGGCTGGTAGCGCGATGCTGCTTCGTTGTTCGAGAGGTGGGGCGCCATTGCCTTGCGCGCGCCTTCGTACGCATCCCAAAGGGCAACGTCGTGCAGCGAAGGAAGCGTCACCGGCTCGCCGCGCTCAAAGCCTTGCAAGGCAGCATCCACCAGGTCTTCGGCACGCATCACGATCTGCGCCGGCAGGTGCTCCACGGGAAGGCCGCCGCGCGCCCAGAACTCGGTGGCCGTTGCACCCGGCAGCACGGCCTGCACCCGCACGCCCTTGCTGGCCAGTTCGTGCTGCAGCGACTGGCTGAAGGCCAATACGAAGGCCTTGGTACCGCCATACACACCGTTCAGCGTTTCTGGCGAGACCGCCAGCACCGAGGCGATGTTGATCAACGCACCTCTGCCGCGTGCCACGAAGCCGGGCACCGCTGCGTAGGTAAGCCGCGTCAGCGCCGTGACGTTGAGGTCGATCATGCGGGTCATCTGGTCCACATCGCTGTCCAGCAGCGGCGTGTGCGTGCCCGTGCCGGCGTTGTTGACCAGCAGGGTGATGCTGGCATCGCGCTGGAGCTTGTTCTCCACGCTGCGCAGCGCTACTGGGTCGTTGAGGTCGGCGGGGAAGACCTCTACTGCGCGTCCGTAGCGGTTGCTGATGCCCTCAGCCAGCGCGTTCAAACGCTCGCGGTTGCGGGCGACGAGGATGAGGTCATAGCCGCGCCGCGCCAGGCGGTCGGCGTAGAGGGCCCCGATGCCGGAGGAGGATCCGGTGATGAGGGCTGTGCCCAGGTTCGTTTGCGTCATGGTGATGGTCCGGTGGTGGTTGCAATGGACCGAATGTTGCGCCCTCTGGCGTTTGGCGTAAATGACGCATATAGTCATGTTTTACGCCATATCCTCCAGAAACAGAAAATGCACAAAATCGGCTACCTCATGCCGACCGGTTTCCAGGTGATGGCGTTGGCCACACAGGCGGTCTTCGAGTTCGCCAACGTTGTGGCGGGCGAACCCTTCTACGACGTGGCTTGTTATTCGATGCCCGGCGGCAGCGTGAAGGCATCGCTGGGCACTGTCCTGCAGACGCGGCCCTTTACCGCGCGCAGCAGGGCCGACACCTGGATGGTGGTGGGCGCGATCGACCCGTTGGCCACCCCGCCCTCGCCACCGTCCTTGCTGCATGCGCTGCGAAAGTGCAGCGCTCGGGCACGCCGGACCGTAGGGCTGTGCACCGGAGCCTTCGTACTGGCCGAGGCTGGGTTGCTCGCAGGGAGACGTGCCACCACGCACTGGGCTTATGCAGACGTGCTGCAGCAGCGCCATCCCGATATCCAGGTCGAGCCGGACCGCATCTTCATCGCCGATGACCCGATCTGGACCTCGGCCGGCATGACGGCAGAACTGGATCTGGCGCTCGGCCTCGTCGAAAAGGACCTCGGCGACGAGGTGGCGCGATCGGTGGCGCACCGGCTGGTCATGCACCAGCGCCGCTCGGGCGGCCAGTCGCAGCATTCGGAGATCCTGAACCTCGCCCCGCGCTCGGACCGCATTGCGCGGGCGCTGGAGCACGCCCGCAGCCACCTAGCACAACCGCTGGGTGTGGAAGAACTCGCTGCGGCCGCGAACCTCAGCCCGCGCCAGTTCAGCCGTGTGTTCACAGCCGAGACCGGCCAGTCGCCCGCCAAGGCGGTCGAACGTCTGCGTGTGGAGGCAGCGCGCTTGATGATCGAGCGCAGCCGCCATCCGCTGGAGGTGGTGGCACGCGAAACGGGCTTTCGCGATCGGCGCCATCTTCGCGAGGCGTTCATGCGGGGCTTCGGCAAGCCACCGCAGTCAGTGCGGCGCGATGCCCGCGTGGGGACCTGAAACGTGCAGAGATGACCGCGACAGTCTTGGCATGCGATGGCCGCACGGGAGCCGAATGTGGGACCTCGCACAGCCGGGGCTTTGCGAGGAGCAGCAAGAGGCATACACAAGTCCATCGCGATGGGCTACGTGCGCAACGGCACCCTCTGACCCAAAGAAAAAGCGACTGGCTGCACAAGACAACCAGTCGCTCATTTTTCAATAGCTATCAGCGCTTTACCATCAAGCGCTAGCGGCCATTTTCATCCAAAAAATCATGCAATTTCTGCCACAGGCACGGCAACCGAAACCCCTGCAGGTGCAGCCGCCACCACCGGCATGCGGATCAGGTGGTCAAACGCGCTCAGTGCCGCCTTCGATCCATCACCTGCTGCGATCACGATCTGCTTGAACGGCACGGTGGTGCAGTCGCCCGCCGCGAACACCCCGGGTATGTTGGTGCGGCCGTGCGAGTCGACGATGACCTCGCCGAACTTGGACAGCTCCACCGTGCCCTTGAGCCATTCGGTGTTCGGCACGAGGCCGATCTGCACGAACACGCCTTCGAGCGGCACGAGCTGCTCCACGTTGGTGGCGCGGTCCTTGTACTTGAGGCCGTTGACCTTGCCGTCGGCGCCGGTGATCTCGGTGGTCTGGGCGTTGGTGTGGATGGTCACGTTGGGCAGGCTCTTGAGCTTGTTGACCAGCACGGCGTCGGCCTTGAGCTGGTCGGCAAACTCGATGAGCGTGACGTGGGCCACGATGCCGGCCAGATCAATCGCGGCCTCGACACCCGAGTTGCCGCCGCCGATGACCGCCGTGCGCTTGCCCTTGAACAGCGGGCCGTCGCAGTGCGGGCAGTAGGCCACACCCTTGTTCTTGTACTCGGCTTCGCCGGGCACGTTGACATTGCGCCAGCGGGCGCCGGTGGACAGGATCACGGTCTTGGACTGCAACGTGGCGCCGTTGGCCATCTGCACGCTGATGAGGCCACCTGGCTCGGCGGGGATGAGCTTGTCGGCGCGCTGCAGGTTCATGATGTCCACGCCGTAGGCGCGGGTGTGTGCTTCGAGCGCGGCGGCGAACTTGGGGCCGTCGGTTTCGAGCACCGAGATGTAGTTTTCAATCGCCAGCGTGTCATTGACCTGACCGCCAAAGCGCTCGGCAGCCACGCCGGTGCGGATGCCTTTGCGGGCAGCGTACACGGCGGCGGCTGCGCCGGCGGGGCCACCGCCGACGATGAGCACGTCGTACGGGGCCTTGGCGCTGAGCTTGGCGGCTTCGCGGGCGGCGGCGCCGGTGTCGAGCTTGGCGACGATTTCTTCAATCGACATGCGGCCGGAGCCGAAGACCTGGCCGTTCAAAAACACCATGGGCACGGCCATGATTTCGCGCTCGGTCACTTCCTGCTGGAAGGCGCCGCCTTCGATGACGGTGGTCTTGATCTTGGGGTTGACGATGGCCATGAGCGACAGCGCCTGCACCACGTCCGGGCAGTTGTGGCAGGTCAGGCTCATGTAGACCTCAAAGTTGAAGTCGCCATCCAGGGCCTTGATCGAATCGATCACGTCCTGCTCCACCTTGGGCGGGTGGCCGCCCGTCCACAGCAGGGCCAGCACCAGCGAGGTGAATTCATGGCCCAGGGGCAGGCCGGCAAAACGCAGGCTGTTGGTGGCGCCCGCGCGCTGCAGGCTGAAGGATGGCTTGCGCGCATCGTTGCCGTCGGTGCGCAAGGTGATCTTGTCGCTGCGCAGGGATTGGATGGTTGTCAGCAGCTCGCGCATGTCGCGCGCAGTCTCGCTGTCGTCCAGGGATGCCACCAGCTCAAACGGCTGCTGCACGCGCTCCAGGTAGGCGGCGAGTTGGGTCTTGAGTTGTTCGTCGAGCATGGTGGTGTCCTTTGAATTTGGAGTTGTATGTGGGGAGCGTGATGGCAAGCGGGATTCAGATCAAGCCTGCGGGTCAAACTCCGGGCGTAAAAAAGCCGGACGGCACGGCGCACAGGCGCCATGACGCTGTCCGGCTTCAGAGGCCGAGAAAAGCGAATGCTTAGATCTTGCCGACCAGGTCCAGCGAAGGCGTCAGGGTCTTGGCGCCTTCCTTCCACTTGGCGGGGCAGACCTGGCCAGGGTTGGCGGCGGTGAACTGGGCAGCCTTGAGCTTGCGCAGGGTTTCCGACACGTCGCGGGCGATTTCGTTGGAGTGGATTTCCAGGGTCTTGATCACGCCATCGGGGTTGATCACGAACGTGCCGCGCAGCGCCAGGCCTTCTTCAGGGATGTGCACGCCGAACGCGTTGGTCAGCTGGTGCGTTGGGTCGCCAACCAGGGGGAATTTGGCCTTGCCCACGGCGTCCGATGTTTCGTGCCACACCTTGTGCGAGAAGTGCGTGTCGGTGGTCACGATGTAGACCTCGGCGCCGGCCTTCTGGAACTCAGCGTAGTTGTCGGCAGCGTCTTCGATTTCGGTGGGGCAGTTGAAGGTGAAAGCTGCGGGCATGAAGATCAGCACGGACCACTTGCCCTTGAGGGACTGCTCGGTCACTTCGATGAATTCACCCTTGCCGTCACGGTTGACGAAAGCGGTGGTCTTGAAGGGCTGAACTTGCGTATTGATCAGGGACATTGCTGTTTCCTTGGTGGTTGGTTAACTGAACAGGACTGAAGTCTAGGTCTTTCGAGACCATCAATCCAATTAATTGATTTGATTGAATCAATTGCCTGTGACTATACAGTGACACCCTGCCCTCAGGCCGGGGCGGGCATTTTGCCCCCTTTTAAACCCCCAAAGACCGCCACGAAGCCGCTGCACAAACCACCGCCCACCTGGTCAACCCTTGCGGCATATCAAACATTTAAATACAACTGATTCGCGTTTAGTTTTATCATCTACCGCACTGCAGCAACGCCGCCCAGGCCAATTTGCTGCAGTGGGCCAGCCAAAGCTCGACGCCTCTGAAATATTGGTCAAAACGGCCTGTAGCGCTTTATTGATAAGCGAAAGCAGCTCATAAATTTATAGCAAAGACCTCAAACACCATGTTCCAAACACTTCTGATCTGTTTCCGCGAAGGGCTGGAAGCCCTGCTCGTGGTGGCGATTGCCACCCTGTACCTGCGCAAGACCGGGCGCCTGCACCTGTTGCTGCCACTGCGCGCGGGCGTGGGCGTGGCAGCCCTGCTCTCGCTGGTGCTGGGCTGGGTGCTCTCGCAGGTGGGCGCGCTGTCGCCCGCAGCCGAGGGTGGCATGGCGCTGGTGGCTGCCGCCACCGTGGCCTGGTGCGTGGTGCACATGCGCCGTGCGGGCCAAGGCATGGGCCAGGACATTGCCCAGCGCATGGACCGCGCCAGCGTGCTGGAAGGCCCGCGCGCCTGGGTGGCGGTGTTCCTGTTTGCCCTGTTCATGGTGGGCCGCGAAGGCGTGGAAACCGCCACCATGCTCGCCGCTCTGGCCCGCAGCGCCGAGCTGGGCTACATGGCCTGGGGCGGCTTGGCGGGCCTGGCGCTGGCCATTGCCATCGCCTGGGCCTGGACACGCTACGGCCGCGCAGTGAACCTTGCGCGGTTCTTCCGCGTCACGTCGTGGTTCATGGCGGTGTTTGCGGTGCAACTGGTGGTGTATGCGTTCCATGAGTTCACCGAAGGCGCAGCGATACCCGGCATCGACAACGCTTACTGGCATGCGGCCACCGAAGACCTGGCCGAAGGCACCATTGCCCAGGCCATCTCGCTGGCCCTGGTGCTTGTGCCCACGGTATGGCTGGGCCTGGCGCACTGGCGTGAGCGGCGCACGGTGCCATCGTCTGCAGCCGCAACCGCCATGGGCACACAGGCTGCCGCGCCACGCGCCGCACAATAGCACCGCGCACGGCCTGGGCAGCCCCATCGGGCCTACCGTGCCGGATAGGGTCGACCGGGGTGAACGCGAACGCCTATCAACCTCACACGCAGCCAGCGCGCTCTAGCAGGGATATGCCTTGCGCGTGTTGATATGGCTCACGACAATCGGGGCCGAATCAACACAACACAACAAGGAGTCCCCATGAAAGGTGACGCACAGGTCATTGGCCATCTGCAGGCCCAGCTCAAGAACGAACTCACGGCCATCAACCAGTACTTCCTGCACTACCGCATGCTCAAGCACTGGGGCTTCGACAAGCTGGCCAAGAAGGAGTATTCGGAATCCATCGGCGAGATGAAGCATGCCGACTGGCTCATGGACCGCATCTTCACGCTGGATGGCCTGCCCAACCTACAGGACCTGGCCAAGATCCAGGTCGGCGAAGACGTGCCAGAGATCCTGGCCTGCGACCTGCGCGCCGAACAAGGCGCCCAGGCCACCATCAAGGATGGCATCGCCCACTGCGAAACAGTGCGTGACTATGTCTCGCGCGACCTGCTGCAAAAAATCCTGGACGACACCGAAGAGCACATCGACTTCCTGGAAACCCAGATCGATCTGATCGGCAAGGTGGGCTTGCAGAACTACCTGCAATCGCAGATGGGTGACGTCGAGTAACGCCTAGGCTGCATCAAAGCGCTCCACGAAAAGTACCAAGAAGAAAAACAAAAACGGGCCGAGGCCCGTTTTTTTGTGCCCACGCCATCACCAAGTTCCCCCGATTGCACGGGGCTGCGAAGCACAGCCCTACCCCCATGTCACAAGCTGTTGCAAGCACACATCAAACCAGCGCAAATAGCATTTTCATAAATGCGAATGCTTCTCAACAAAAGTAGAATGCGTTCTTACGACCAAGGCCATTCCTTCTTGCAGCTCCCGATCTGCAAGGGCAGGTCCCGTGATTCCCTTTAACACCTAGCCAGCCAGTCAGCCGGGCTCTCCGCCGCTGCAGCCAGCGTTTGTACGTTTGCCGTACGACACCTACTGCCTGGAGCCTTTCTGATGCCGCGCAGCACCGCCAGCCCCTGCCCTGCAGGAGTTCTGCTTCTCTCCTTTTTTGAAGGCCGCACCGCCCTGGGTGCCGCCGCAGGTCGGCCATGAAGGCGGCCCGCGTTGACTGGCGCTACCGCCTGGTCATCACCTCCCGCGCCATGGCGGCCATCGCTGGCGGCTATGCGCTGGCGGCGGGGTTCACCGCTGCGCTTTCGCTGGTGTTGGCGCTGTGGATGCCTCGCGTGGAGGCCGTGCTGACCGCCACCATGCTGGCCTGGCTGGCCTATGCCATGGCGGCGGGATGGGCGTTTTATGCGCGCACGGCCTGGGGCGCCTGGGGCGGCACACTGCTGCCCGCCCTGGCAATGGGCGCGTGCGCCATGGCGCCGCAATGGATGAGGGGCGCGCCATGACAACAGCGACCTCCACCGTGCGCAAGAGCGCCGACCGCGAAGGCTTTCGCCAGGCGATGTCGTGGCTGCACACCTGGGCAGGGCTCATCCTGGGCTGGCTGCTGTTTGCGATCTTCCTCACGGGCACGCTGTCGTTCTTCAAGAACGAGTTCAACCTGTGGATGCGACCCGAGATGCACGGGCTGCCGCGCACCGACGCGGCCGATGCGCAGGTGGCCCAGAAGTCCGTGGACGCGCTGGTGCGCAAGGCCCCCGACGTCACCCAGTGGATCCTGCACCTGCCCGATGACCGCGACCCAGCCGTCAACATGCTCTGGCGCGGCACCGGCAACGGGCGCTTTGAAACGCTGCGCATGAACCCGCAGACGGGCGAGCCCATCGAGGCGCGCCAGACCATGGGCGGTGATTTTTTCTACCGCTTTCACTTCGAGCTGCGTACCGCGCAAAAAGGCCGCTGGACTATCCAAGGCCGCTGGTTGGTGGGCGTGGCCACGATGCTGATGTTTGTGGCGCTGATCACTGGCGTGATCACGCACCGCCGCATCTTCAAGGACTTCTTCACCTTCCGCCCTACCAAGGGCGGGCAGCGTGCCTGGCTGGATGCGCACAACGTCAGCGGCGTGCTGGTGCTGCCGTTCTATCTGATGATCACCTTCAGCGGGTTGATGATCTTCCACACGCTGTACATGCCCGCAGGCATTGCCGCCAACTACAAGAACGAGAAAGGCGTGGACTCCAACGCGTACTTTGCCGACCTGCAGGGCGAGAAGCCCGAAAGCCGTACCCGCCGGGGTGCGGGCGACAAGGTGGAACCCCTGCCCGCCATCACCCTGCAGCCCATCATCGACGCGGCCACCACCCGCTGGCAGGGCGGGCGCATCGGCAGCGTGCAGGCGCGCCGCGATGCCAACGGCCGCGCCGTGGTGGAGGTAACGCGCCACGAAGGCGACCGACTGCAGTACCGCCCGCCGCGCCTGCTGTTTGATGCCACCACCGGCGAGTGGCTGGACCAGGCCGATGCCACCAGCCCCGCCGTCAAGACCTATGGCGTGCTGTATGGCCTGCACATGGCGCGGTTTGCCGATGTGGGCCTGCGCTGGGCGCTGTTCGGTTTTGGGGTGCTGGGCAGCCTGATGATTGCCACGGGCATGGTGCTGTGGTCGGTCAAGCGCAGCGCCAAGTCGCAGACACAGGCCAGCCGCCAAGGGGCGGCCAAAACGACCAGCAACACAACCAGCAACGCGCCCGCTGCGCACCCCAAAGCGCCGTTCGGCGAGCGCCTGGTGGCTGGCATCAACATCGCGACACTGGCCGGGCTGCCGCTGGCCTGTGGCGTGTACCTGGCCGCCAACCGCCTGATCCCTGTGGGCATCGAGGGCCGAGCGGATGCAGAGCTGGCCTGGTTCTTCAGCGCCTGGGGCATCACGCTGCTGTGGGCGCTGGCCTGCGCGGTGGTGCGCCCGCACCGCCTGGGCTGGACGGTGCCGCTGGCCGCTGCGGGCCTGGTGTGGGTCGCGCTGCCGCTGATCAACGCGCTGACCACACACACCCACCTGGGCGTGAGCCTGCCCGCGCGCGAATGGGTGTGGGCCAGCATGGACCTGTCGTTTTTGGCCACCGGGCTGCTGCTGGGCTGGCTGGCGTGGCGCGTGCGCCCTGGTCGCACGCCCCGGCGCGGTGCGCCTGCACGGAGTGCGCGACCCGCGCGACCTGCCCCGTCGGTGCCCGTGGCGCCTGCCGAAACCTCCACCTCGGGAGCCTGAGCCATGTCTGCCTTTCTTCTGTGCTTTGCCGCCTGGTCGGCCATTGCGCTGGGCATGGATCGCCACCACGAAGACGCCCTGGGCCAGGAAGGCGCCGCGCGCCGCCTGGTGGCGTTGCGCCGCTCGGGCTGGCTGCTGCTGGTGCTTTCGCTGTGGCTGGCAGCGGCGCACCCGCCGGGGGGCGTGCCTGCATCCCTGGGCGTAACGGCATGGTCCGTGGCCCTGTCGGTGGCCGCCGTGGCGGTCACGGCAACCGTCACCTGGCAGCCCCGGCGCACGCCCGAACTGGCTGGCGCCGCCCTGCTGGCGGGCTTGCTGGCGCGGGCGCTGGGGTGGTGATGGACAGGCTCCACGCTCCCGCAGCCGTGCGCTGAGCCGCTCGGGCTCGAACTCGCTTTTCTGTTTTCACGGCCCCACCACATCCCAGACAGCGGGCCTTCGCGGCACGCGCCAGGCCACGAGGTGCAAGGGCTTTTCGCCAACCGCGTTGCGCTCACTCCAAGGAAAACCATGCACGCTTACACACCAACCCCCTATCGCCTCCACCCGCTGGTGGCCGCCCTGCTTGCCACGCTGTGTGGCACGGCACTGGCGCAGACGACGGCGCCGCCCGCTGCAGTTGCGCAGACCACGCCGCAGACGCTGGGCGAGGTCACCGTGCAATCCAGCGCGGACGACGACGGCTATTCGCCCGCCGCCGCCAGCACAGCCACCAAAGGCAGCGCGCCGCTGCGCGACGTGCCCCAGGCCGTGAACGTAGTGCCCGCACAGCTACTGCGCGACCAAGGCGCGCGCTCCATGGAAGACGCGCTGCGCAACGTGCCCGGTGTGGCCATGAGCCACGGCGACGGCCAGCGCGACCAGGTGGTGATACGCGGCTTTACCGCCATTGCCGACCAGTTTGTGGACGGCGTGCGCGACGACGCGCTGTACTTCCGAGACCTGGCCGACATCGAGCGCGTGGAAGTGCTCAAGGGCCCTGCCGCAGTGCTGTACGGGCGCGGATCGTCGGGTGGCCTGATCAACCGCGTGACCAAGAAGCCCAAGTTTGGCGAGACCTCGGGCGAGGCATCGCTGGGCCTGGGCAATTTCGACTACCGCCGCGCCACGGCCGACGTGAATGTGGGCATCAGCGATACCGCCGCCTTCCGCATCAACGCCGCCGTGGAGGACTCCGGCAGCTACCGCGACCAGCAGTTCGTCAAGCGCCACAATTTCGCGCCGTCGCTCGCGCTCAAGCTCGCGGCGCAGACCGACCTGCTGCTGCAGTACACCAACGCGCGCGACAAGCGGCTGACGGACTTCGGCATCCCGGCCCTGAACGGCCGCCCCGTCAACGTGCCCGCGAGCACCTACTACGGCTCCAGCAACGCCGCGCAGGACGACACCACCACCAGCACCATGCAGTCGTTCGCGGCCACGCTGAACCACCGCTTCAACGACGACTGGTCGGTGCAAAACGTCACGCGCCTGTACGACTACGCGCTAGACCGTTACAACACCCTGCCCGGCGGCACCACCGACCCGGTGAACCTGACGGTGGGCCGCACGCGCTCGTTCATCCTGCGCGACGAAAAAGGCTTCTTCAACCAGACCGACGTGACGTGGCGCAACCAGCTCGGCGGCTTCAAGCAGGAGTGGCTGATGGGTGTGGAACTGGGCCAGCAAAAGAAACGCTCCGAGTCCGTCACCGGTGGCGCAGACCGCGTGCCACTCTTCAACCCCGGCAACCGCCCTGCTCCCGCCATCCCAGCGGCCAACTACAACGCCGACAGCGCCATCCCCAGCCACACCACGCAAGACACGGCCGCGCTGTACTGGCAAAACCAGATCACGCTGGCGCCCCAATGGAAGGCGCTGGTGGGCGCCCGCTACGACGTCTTCGGGCAAGAGACCACGTTCGACCGCAAGCTCGCAACGCTCTCGCGCACCGACAAAAAGTTCAGCCCTCGCGCGGGCCTGGTGTGGCAGCCGAGCGATGTGGTGTCGTACTACGTGTCGTACAGCAAATCCTTCCAGCCCTCGGCCGAAGCGTTTGCGCTGGCCGCCAACAACACCGGCGCCGAACCCGAGATCACCGAGAACAAGGAAATCGGCGTCAAGCTCGACCTGCTGGACGGCCGCCTCAATGTCACCGGTGCGCTCTTCAACCTGGAGCGCACCAACATCAAGAACACCGACCCCGCCAACCCTGGACGCCAGATCAACGTGGGCACCCAGCGCACCAACGGCCTGGAGCTGACCGCCAACGGCCGCCTGCCCGGCCGGTGGGACGTGAGCACCGGCTACGCCTGGCTGGACGGCCGCATGACGAAGTCACTGGCCACCACAACCTCCACCCAGCTGCCCACCGCCGCCATCGCCGCCCAAGGCAAGGTGCCCGCACTCACGCCGCGCAACTCCGCCTTCCTGTGGGCCATGAAAGACCTGGGCCACGGCCTGCGCGTGGGCGGCGGCGTGAACTATGTGGGTGCGCGCTTCACCTCGCTGACCAATCTGGTCACCCTGCCCGGCTACACCACGCTGGACGCGGCCCTGCAGTACACGCTCGGCCAGTGGGATGTGGACGTGAACATCAAGAACCTGGCCAACCGCAAGTACTACGTGTCGGCCCACGGCAGCAACGACAACCTGATCCTGCCCGGCTCGCCGCGCGCGGTGCAGGTGACGCTGCGGACGCGGTTCTGACGCTGCGCCTGCAGCGCGTAGCACGCAAATTTTAAGCATTTTTTGGCCGCTATCGCTTGATGGATAAGCGCTAGCAGCTATTCAATTAATAGCAAAAATACTTAGGAGGAGAAGCGTCATGCGAATGCGGGGCGCCACTGGAGTGGACTACCCGGTGGTCAACGGCAAGCAGCTAGGAGTGCGGGCGGCAGAAGGAGCATCGGCTGCAACGCGCGATAAACCGGTCTCGCACGGTACTACCTCCTGCGCCCAGGGGCCTACCCTGGGCTTGTCGGTAGCACCACGCGATCCTCGGTTTTCGCACGTTTCGCTTCGATGCCTTCTGCCGCCCACACTCCTCGAGGAAGCATTGTGTTGGTACGGGCGATGTGTCCGTCCACTGGCGACCTGCGCGCCGGAGGAAGAAGTCGAAGAAAACTGACCTCAGGGTCTGACCAGCAACCTAAGGCGAACTCGAAACGCGGCCTTGACTTCGTTGAACCGCTTGTACCGTTGAAGGTACCGGCCAGGCGCCGGCTCTATGGCGAATCCGAACCTCTGTGCGCCACCTGCCGTTGGCGCGAGAAAGCCGAGCACCTCCTCGGTCACCAGATAGGTTGGCGTTGCTTCGCCCGACAGCGGGACGGAAAACTGACTGCGCCCCCGCGACACGTCCGGCAATGGGACGATCTCTGGCCGCCCTTGCACGGCAGCGGCCGCGTCGCTGGGCATGGGCACCCAGCTGGACCGAACAGCTTTGACCTGGAAGGGCACGCTCGTGCTGTCAACACGCGTGAAACCTTCGAGCGTCCCGCTGTCCAGCCAGGGCTCGGCGAACCGGATCAACACATCGTGCTCGGTGGGGACCTCATCGATCGAGAGCATGGCCAACTGGATCTGATCGGGTCGAAACCGGGTCAGGAAATCCCGAAAGTCAAACTGGAAAACGGTGTCGGTGCGCAGGTAGACCTGCCGCTCGCACGGGACAGGATCGGGCCCACGCACGTAGCCGGTGCGAAAGCCCGCCTGCGGGAGTTCGCGCGGCAATGTCCTGGGATCGGGCAAAGCGCCATCGAGCGACCCACGGCTGATGATGCCCCACGGGACAGGTATATCGCAGGCGAGGTTGTGGCGGTTGTCCTCATGCAGGAACCGGGCCGACTCAACCGCCGTCAGGTCGACCGCCACTGTGCCGCAGCCCGCCAGCGCAGAGACCAGCAGTGCAAAACAAGCCCACACATATTTGCGCATGAATCACCTCCCTGACGGCATTTCGTGAAGAAATGCGTGTCGGCGCAGGTTACCAGAACACCCGGTGCAATGGTCGCCTTTTAAGGGTGTGAGCTGCCCGCCAGAGCCCTATGTGACGTACTCGGGACTCGTGCTCGCTGGTGGACACACATGACCGCCAACGGTCGCATGACGAAGTCGCTGGCCACCATAGGCTCGCTGTAGCTGCGCCGCGAGCCAACACTGCAGATCAGATGCCCTGCGCCTGCAAAACCAGCCAGTATTTCGGACAGCGCCTTGCAATAGCAGCCGTGTAATTCGCGATTTGACGCTGGTCAGCAGACGCCGAAAGCCGTCGGATGCAGCGGCTTGTCATGCCGATCTTTCGCAAGGGTCATGTGAACACCGTCGTGATACTGGCCATCAAGGCATACAGCTTCAGACTCAACGCCGTACTTCACAAAGCCCATTTTTTTGTAAAGCGCGATGGCCGGTTCGTTGGGCAAGTACACCTGCAGGTTCACCCGGTGCACGCCGTTGTCGAAGGCGTGTTGAAGGGCGGTTTCCACGACCTGTCGGCCTAGTCCTCGGCGACGGTGCCGAGGGGACGTGAACACGCCCCACATCACCATCTTGTGATGCGAAGAAGGGAACTGGCCTGCGCGGCCGACGGCTGCTGTCGCGGCAAGCTCACCCATAACAAAACAACCGAACACGGCGTTGGGCAGAGGTGCAGAGAGCTGCGCCCGAAAGCCATCCAAGGTGCGCGTGAGTTCTTCCTCGAACGTCAAACCCATGGGGACCGGATTGTCTCGCGTGACTTCGCGCCGCAAGGCCGAAAACGCCTCAGCGTCGTCAGCACCAAGGCGGCGGACCGCATAGGGTTGTGCAGATTGGCTCATAGGGCGTAAGCGACCAGCCGTACCACCTTGAACAGTCCCGCGACATCTCGCAAGATCGTGTGCACGTAAACCATCGTGGACACCATGCTCAAAGATTCAGAGACACCGAGATATGCGACGCGGCGTACCC
>NZ_JAMXAX010000070.1 GCF_023913775.1 Acidovorax facilis | reverse complement strand
TCGATCCCCCGGTCATCCCCACCACGTCCACCATGTCTTCCACTAGCCCCCGCAAGGTGCTGATCGGGCTGATCGGCGCCGGCATCCAGAAGTCGCTGTCGCCGGCCCTGCACGAAGAAGAAGCACGCCACCACGGCATGCGCCTGCACTACCAGCTCATCGACCTGGACCGCTCTGCTTCGTCGGCGGAGCATCTGCCCACGCTGTTGTCGGCGGCGCGCATCATGGGCTATGCGGGTTGCAACGTGACCTACCCCTGCAAGCAGGCGGTGATCCCGCAACTCGACAGCCTGTCGGAAGAAGCGCGCGCCATGGGCGCCGTGAACACCGTGGTCATCCAGGGCGGAAAACTCGTGGGACACAACACCGACGGATCGGGCTGGGCCTGGGGCTTTACCCGCGCACTGCCCGGCGCTGACCTGCGACGCGTCGTACTGCTGGGCGCGGGTGGCGCAGGTGCTGCGATTGCACACGCCGTGCTGCGCCTGGGTGCACAGCATCTGAGCATCGTCGATGCACAACCCGAACGCGCCGCACAACTGGCCGCCGACGTGAATGCGCTCTATGGCGCGCGCGCCGAGGCCGGTGAGATCCGCTCGGCCATGGCCAACGCCACCGGCCTGATCCACGCCACGCCCACGGGCATGGACAAGCTGCCAGGCCTGCCGCTGGATGTGGGCCTGCTGCGCCCCGCCATGTGGGTGTCCGAAGTCGTGTATTTCCCGCTCGACACCGCCCTGGTGCAGGCTGCGCGCGCGCTGGGCTGCCGGGTATCGGACGGCGGCGGCATGGCCGTGGGCCAGGCCGTGGGGGCGTTTGAGCTGTTCACCGGCGAGGCCCCGGATGCGGCGCGCATGGACGCGCATTTCCGCCGCCTGGTCAGCAGCGCCAGCTGACCCCTTCCGCGCACGACAACACAAGGAGCTGAACCCATGAGCACCCCGATGGTGGCCACCCGCGAAGCGCTGGGCGACATGCCCAACCCCCTGGGCCTGCAGGGCATCGAGTTCATCGAATACGCCACCAGCCGCCCGCAGGCGCTGGGCCAGGCGCTGGAGCGCATGGGTTTTCAGCCCGTGGCGCGCCACCGCTCGCGCGAGGTGCTGCTGTACCGCCAGGGTGACATGAACATCATCGTCAACGCGCACCAGGACACCGAACGCACCGGCGTGCATGCGCCACCCGCACTCACGGAAACACCGGTGCTGGCCGCCATCGCCTTCCGCGTGGGCAACGCAGCCGCAGCATTTCGCCGCGTGCTTGAGTTGGGCGCCTGGGCGGTGCACACCGAGGTCGAGGTGATGGAGCTGAACATCCCCGCCATCCACGGCGTGGGCGCGAGCCGAATCTACTTTGTGGACCGCTGGAAGGAGTTCTCGATCTACGACGTGGACTTTGTGCCCATCCCCACCGTCAGCCCGCGCCCGCCCGCACTGCAGGGCCTGCATCTGTTTGGCGTGGTGCAATACATCGGCCTGGGCCGCGCGGCGGACTGGATCCATTTCTACAGCGAGCTGTTCGGCTTTGCCGAGCTGGCACCCGACCAGTCGTTTGGCGTGCTCACCCATGGCCGCATCCTGGCCAGCCCCTGCGGCACGCTGCACTGGCAGCTGATTGAACCGCTGGTCGATGCGCTGGATGCCGACCCCGAGGAGCTGCTGCAGCGCGTGGCCTTTGGCACACCCGACGTGCTGGCCACGGTGCAAGCGCTGCGTGCGCGCAGCGTGGAGTTTGTCGAGTCGCCCACGGGCGTGCACACCGGCACGCGCGGTGCCCTCACGCGCGCCGACACCGCATCGCCCAGCTTCGAGCTGGTGCTCGACGCCCGCTGAGCCTGGAGACCGCCCATGCGCCAATCCACCATGCAACGCAACGTCGCCGATTTCGGAATGGACACCATCAGCCTGGCGGGCCCACTGGAGGCCAAGCTGGCCGCCGTGAAAGCCGCCGGCTTCGGCCAGATCATGCTGGCCGCGCGCGACATCGTGGGCCATCCTGAGGGCATCGAAGCCGCTGTGCACGCGGTGCGCAACAGCGGCCTGCGCGTGACGGGTTTCCAGGTGCTGCGCGACTTCGAGGGCCTGTCGGGCCACCTGCACAGCTACAAGGTGGACATTGCCAAGCAGATGATCCTGATGGCGCGCGACCTGGGCGCGCCCGTGTTGCTGGCCTGCAGCTCCACGTCATCGCACGCCACGGCGGATGCCGAGGCCATTGCACGCGACCTGCGCAAGCTTGCGCTGCTGGCGCTGCCCCATGGCATCCGTGTAGCGTTTGAAGGCCTCTCGTGGGGCCGCCACATCAACGAAGTGCACCAGGCCTGGGCCGCGGTGGAGCAGGCCGATTGCCCCAACCTCGGTCTGGCCATCGACTCGTACCACCAGTTCGCCACCAGCACGCCACTCTCGGCCCTGGAAGACGTGGACCCCGCCAAGATCTATCTGGTGCAGCTGTCGGACTTCATGTGGCAGGAGACCCGCACGGTGCAGGAGCGCATTGAGACCGCGCGGCACTTTCGCGTGTTCCCTGGCGAGGGCGTGCATAGCCAGGCCCTCGCCGAGCTGGTGCGCACGCTCGATGGCATGGGCTACCAGGGCGACTACAGCTTTGAGGTCTTCAACGACGACTACCAGCAGCTGCCGCTGCCTTATGTGGCGCAACGCGCGTGGAACAGTGCGCTGTGGCTGGCGGAGGGGGTGCTGCAGCGCGCCGTGCCGCTGCCCGGACACCCGCGCATCAAGACCCTGGCGTGACCAACGCGTCAAAGCGGCAGCGGCCAACGATCAGCTGTTGGCGCGCTTCTTGAGCCAGCGCATCAGTGCGCCCACCACGGGCAGCTTTTCGTACAGCTCTTCGGCAGCGTCCCAATAGTCGCGGTGCAAGCTCACCAGGCCTTGTTCGTCCAGCACCAGGTGCGAGGCACCGCGCACCGTCTGCGTCACGCCCTTGTGGAAGTCCTTGAAGGCGAACAGGAAGTCCCAGGTCAGAAAACATTGCTGCCCCTGCACCACGCGGCCGGTGACCACAAAACGCGGCTGCTCCAGTGCCTCGAACATGTGGGCAAAGATGCCCTGGATGGCAGGCACGCCCACCACCTCGTTGAACGGATCCTTGAAGCGCGCCTGAGGCCCATAGAACTGGCCGATGGTCGCCACATCGGCGGGCGACAGGTTTTCAAAGAACGCAATGACGCGCGTAACGGCTTCTTCTGTAGCGATCGTGGTTTCCGGTGGGTGCATACCGTTCAAAGACCTGTGAATTTTCGAACCGCCGGAAAGTACCACCGATACGGCAGCACACGCAGCAGTTTCATCACCCGCGTGAAGCGCTTGGGAAAGTGGATGTCGAAATGCCCCCGCTCCCAGCCCTGCACGATGGCAGCCGCCGCAGCTTCGGGTGAGATGAGGGCCGGCATGGTGAAGTCGTTGCCCGCCGTGAGCGGCGTGGCCACAAAGCCCGGGTTGATCACGCTCACGCCCATACCCAGGTCATGCAGGTCCAGGTAGAGCGCCTCGGCTAGGTTGATGAGCGCGGCCTTGGTGGGGCCATAGGCCAGGCTCTTGGGCAGCCCCCGAAAGCCCGCCACGCTGCTGATCAGGCTCACATGGCCCGGGCGCCCGGCCTGCGCTGCGGTCAGCATGGCGGGCAACATGCCAGCCAGCACATGCAGCACGCCGTTGTAGTTGATCTGCTCGTGGCGCAGCATCACGTCCAGATCGAAGTCGGTGGCGCGCATGTCGCGGTAGTAGCCCGCGCAATAGCACACCATGTCGGGAACACCACCCGCCAGCACCTGCGCGGCGGCGGCCTGCACCTGTGCCGGTTCGGCAGTGTCAAAAGCCAGCGCCGTGCTGCCGGGGTGCTGCCGGGCAAAGGCGTTCAGCGCATCACCACTGCGCGCCGACACGATGACCTGCGCGCCGCGCGCATGCAGCGCTGCCGCTGTGGCCCGGCCAATGCCGCTGCTGGCCCCGATGAGCCAGGCCCGGCGGCCATGCCAGTCGCGCAGGGGAGGATTGAGGCTCATGGTGCGCGTTTGGTGAAGGACAGGGTGATCTCGCCCAGGCGCACGCCGAACTTGCTCATGGTGGCGCGGTTGATCATCACGCGGTCATCAATGAGGTACATCCAGTCGTCCAGGTCCACGTTGTAGACCTTGCCATCCACAGGCAGGGCCAGTGTGTAGTTCCAGCGGAAGGCGTTGCCGCGCGTCTGGCCGTTGGCCGCGCCCACCACATCGTCGGCGGTGCCGGTGTAGCGGCCGTCGGCATGCTTCGTCAGCCGCCAGATGCGGCGCTGTGTGGTGCCGTCGGAGTAGGTGAAGGCTTCATCCAGCACGCCCTCGTTGCCTTTCCAGCTGCAGTCCATGACCACGGTGAAGCGCTTGACGATCTGGCCGCTGCGGTCCTGGAAGATGCCGTAGGCGTCGATCTTGCCGTTGAAATACTGGGCCAGGTCCAGCACCGGTTTTTCGCTGGCGTAGCCATCGAGGTTCTGGCTGGCGCAGCCAGACAGCACCACGGGTGCGGCCACAGCGGCCGAAAGGAGGAGACGTCTTTGCATCATGGTGGTGGGCCTTGGTCGGTTCGAATTCAAACAATCGCCGCGCCACGCGGGCGCCGCAGAATGAGGAGATAGAGCGCGGCCGCAGCGGTGAACTTGAGCACGCAGGGCAGCACCGCATAGGCCAGGCCGAGGGTCTGCAAACCGTCATCGCTTCGCGTTCCGGGGCTGTAGCCCAGCCATCCCAGCAGGGGCAGCGCCAGGCCTGCCGCCAGTGCCAGGTTGAGCTTGGTGGCAAAGTTCCACCAGCCAAAGTACGCGCCCTCGTGCTGGCCACTGTCGCCCTCGGCGGCAATCACGCCAGCCAGCAAGGCGCTGGGCAGGGCCAGGTCGGTGCCCAGGGCCACGCCGGACAGCGCACAGACGACGAGGAACGGCACCACATCACCCGTGCCCAGAAACGCAGTCCACACAAACACGGCAATCGCCAGCAGCATGCCCGCCAACCAGGTGCGCGCCAGGCCCCAGCGCGCCACGGCACGCAGCCACAGCGGGATGGACAGCGCAGCGCACACGAAATATGCCGCGAGGAACATGGGCTCCTGCGCGGGCGGGGCCTGCAGCCGGTCCTGGATAAAAAACAGCACCAGCGTGGCCGGTATGGCGCTGGCAATGCCGTTGAGCATGAACACCGCCAGCAGGCGGCGGAAGGCAGGGCGGCCCCAGGGCCGCCACAGGCTGGCGCGCTGCGGGGGGCGGTACACACCGGCCACGGCGACACCCGCATGCGCTGCGGGGCGCGGGGCTCTGGTCCAGGCCCACCAGCCTAGCAGCAGGGTGATGGCAAACACACTGAGCATCACCGGCAGGCCCAGCAGCGCGGGCAGCACCGATGCCAGCACCACGCCGACCAGTGCAGCACCCTCGCGCCAGGCCACGATGCGGCCACGCTGCAGCTCGTCGCCGCCCAGGCGCGCACCCCAGGACTGGTGCGCAATGCTGAGCTGGCTGTAGGCGACGTAGGTGATGAGCAGCGCCACCAGCGCCCAGGCCACGAGCGCATCGGCTCCGCGCACCAGGGGAAAGAACAGGCTGGTCAGCCCCAGTGCCAGCACCGCCGCCGACACCGCGCCCACCGCCAGCACGGCGCGCACCGAGCGGCCAAACAGGTGGTCGGCCAGGCGACCCAGCAGCGGGTCGGTGAACGCATCGAACAGCCGCGCGGCCAGCAGCACAGCGCCCAGAGTGGCCAGCGGCATGCCGAACTCGCGCGCGTAGTGGTTGGGCAGCAGCACATACAGCGGCAGCGCCACAAACGCCAGCGGCAGGCCCAGCAGCCCATAGGCCAGGCCTGCGCTGGCGCGGATGGGCTGCGTGGAGGTCATGGTTGGCCTGCAGTTCGGGTGGCGGCCAGCAGTTCCTGGCGCAGGCCGGGCTCGGAGGTCTGCGGCGATAGCCAGATGCCAAAGAACAGGCGCGAGAACTCGGCGTCCGGCACCTCACCGACGACACGCCCCGCCATCTTGAACACCGCACCCACGCCCGGCTGGTGAATACCCAGCAGGCGGTCGCCTGACTTCACATCCGGCAACGCGGCCTTCAGCGCCTGCTGCCAGCGCGTGGCCTGTTGGGGCGTGAAGCTACCCACGCGGCGCATCTCTTCCAGCGAGCGTTTGGCGATGGCCTCGGCCGTGAAGTCGCGGTGGTAGGTCAGCTCCAGCGCCAGCGGCTGGGCGCCGTAGTTGTCTGCATCAAAGCCGGGCTGCACCCACAGGCGGGCGCGGTAGATCTCGAAGCCCAGAAACCGGAGCACGCCTTGGCCCGCCAGGCGCACGCCTGACAGGGGCGTGGCGGTGGCCGACTCTGCCGCTTGGGCCATCGGCACGGCCTGCGCGATAGCGGAATTTGAATAAAAAAAGGCTCCAGCGCTTATCCATAAAGCGATTGCAGCTATGTTTTTCATAGCATTCAATCCTTCGCCAGCGTGTACTGCACCAGATTGATGTTGCTCATCGCAAATGCCGCTTCGCAGTACGCCAGGTAGAACTCCCAGATGTGCAGGAAGCGCTGGTCAAACCCCAGCTGCAGGATCTGCGTGCGCTGCGCCAGAAAGCGCTCGCGCCAGCGCTTGAGGGTTTCGGCGTAGTCCTGGCCGAACGCGAACTCGTCGACCACGCGCAGGCCTGCCGCCTCGGCCTCACGGCGGAATTCGCGCGGGCACGGCAGGCAGCCTCCGGGGAAGATGTACTGCTGGATGAAATCCGTGGAACTGATGTAGCGCTCGAACAGGCTGTCATCGATCACGATGCTCTGGATGCAGGCCTTGCCGCCGGGCTTGAGCAGGCGGTTCACCGACTGGAAATAGGTGGGCCAGTACTCGCGGCCCACGGCCTCGACCATCTCGATGGAGCAGATCGCGTCGTACGGGCCATCCTGGATGTCGCGGTAGTCCTGCAGGCGCAGGTCGGCGTGCTCGGCCACCCCCTGCTGTGCCATGCGCTTTTGCGCGAATGCGAGTTGCTCGGTGGAGAGTGTCACTCCCGTCAGGTGGGCGCCGAATTCCACGGTCGCCATCTCGGCCAGCGCGCCCCAGCCACAGCCAATTTCCAGCACCCGAGAATTTGGCTGCACCCCGGCCATGCGCAGCGCGCGGCGCACCTTGGCGTGCTGGGCGGTGCGCATGTCGCCGCCTGCATCACCCTCAAACCAGGCGGACGAATAGTTCATCGTGTCGTCCAGCCAGAGTTCGTAGAACGCGTTGCCCAGGTCGTAGTGGGCGTGGATGTTCTTCTGGCTGTTGGCGCGTGTGTTGCGGTTGAGCAGGTGTTTGATGCGATACAGCAGACGCCCGGCCCAGGTGCCGTAGATCACGCCTTCCACCTGCTGGCGGTTGGCGATGAAGAGCTTGAGCAGGTCGGTCAGGTGCGGGGTGGTCCAGTCGCCCGCGATGTAGCTCTCGGCAAAGCCGATGTCGCCCGACCGGAGTGCGGCACTGCACACGTTCCAGTTCTTGAGCGTGATGGCCGCCGAGGGGCCATCACCGTGGCCGAAGTGCTGCAGCGTGCCGTCGGGCAGCTGCACCGTGAGGTGGCCATGCTGCAGGCGCTGCAGCAGCTTGAGCGCCGTGCGGGCGGCAGCGGGGGTGCCTGCGGGCAGGGCCAGGGCGGTGCGGGGGGCAGTGGTGGAGTTCATGGCGGCGTTCTCGTTCGTCATGGAATTCAGCGGGTCACGATGGATGCAGGCGCCTCGGGCTTGCGGTGGAAACGCACGCGCTTGAGCCACAGCTGCAGCGCGTGCCAGTGAATGCGGGCAATGATGGCCAGCGTCATGGCGGGGTAGCCCCAGAGCGCCTGGCGCAGGGTCTGCGGGGTGATGGCCTGCAAGGTGCCGCTCACGCTGGTCTGGATGAGTGGGCCGGTGTCGTCGTCGTGGTCGATGCGCACCACAGTGCGGCCCGCGTCCTGTGCCCCCGCCTCGGTACGCATGAAGCGAAAGCGGTAGCCCCCGTTCACCTCACAGAACGGCGAGACGTGGAACACCTTGCGCGCCTGCTGCTCCACGCCGTACTGCGGCGCATCCAGCAGGTAGCAGTGGCGCTCGCCAAAGGTGTTGTTGACCTCCACCACGATGGCGCGCAGGCTGCCATCGCTGCGGTGGCAGTACCAGAAGCTCACGGGCTTGAAGGTGTAGCCCAGCACGCGCGGATAGCAGTGCAACCAGACCTCGCCCGTGGCGTCGGTGACGCCTTCGGTGCGCAGCAGTTCGTCCAGCCAAGCCAGCGCACCGCCCTGCGCGGCACTGCGGCCGTCGCCGTGGTCCACGTCATGGAAGCTGATGGCGCCACGCCGGTTCACCGCCAGCGCGCTGCCCAGGCCGGGCAGGCTGCGCATGGGCAGCATGAGGAAAAACGTGGGGTAGGCAAACGCATGCCGCCGAGGCCGCAGCCGCGTGTGGCGCACCTGGCCGAAGCCGATGAGGGGCGCTGCGGGTGGGGCTGCGGCGTGGCTCACGCAGCCTCCGCCAAAGGCGCTGGCAGGGCCGCCAGCAGTTGCTCGGCCACGGCCAGGCCGGACTTGAGGCCGTCTTCGTGGAAGCCGTAGCCCGTCCAGGCGCCGCAGAACCAGGTGTGCTGCTGCCCTTGCAGCTTGCCCACCTGCTGCTGCGCGCGGATGGCGGCCATGTCGAACACCGGGTGGGCGTATTCGTAGCTGCCGATCACGTGTTCGGGCGCTATGTCGCGCACCGGGTTCAGCGACACCACCACGGGCTGCGCAAAGGGCACGGGCTGCAGCTGGTTGATGAGGTAGTGCAGGCACACGCGGGCCGACTCGCGGCTGCGCTGCGGGGCACGTTCGTAGTTCCACGCGGCCCAAGCGGCGCGGCGCTCGGGCAGCACGGACGTATCGGTGTGCAGCACGGCGCGGTTGGCCTGGTAGCGGATCGAGCCGAGCACGGCGCGTTCTTGGGTAGTGGGTTGGGCCAGCAGCGCAAGCGACTGGTCGGAGTGCGTGGCCAGCACCACCTTGTCAAAGTGCTCGGTATGGCCCGCAGTCATCACGCGCGCACCGGCAGCGTCGCGCTCGATGCGGCGCACGGGGGTGTTCAGGCGCTTGTCGGCAATGCCCGCCACGATCTTGTCCACGTAGTGCCGTGCGCCACCGGACACCGTCCACCACTGCGGGCGGTTGCTCACCTGGATGAGGCCGTGGTTGTGGCAGAACCGGATCATGGTGGCCACGGGGAACTTCAGCATCTGGTCGGTGGGACAGCTCCAGATGCAACCCAGCATGGGCAAGAAATACCAGTCGCGGAACGCATCGCCAAAGCGGTGCTCGCGCAAGAAGTCGCCCAGCGGCTGCATCAGCGCCGCCTCGGCCTGTTTCTCTGCAATGCGCGTGCACAGCTTGTTGAAGCGCAGCAGGTCGCGCAGCATGCCCAGAAAACGGGGGTTGACCAGGTTGGAGCGCTGGGCAAACACGGTGCTGAGGTTGGTGCCGCTCCACTCCAGCGCGCGACCACCGCCAGGGCCGCTCAGGGCGCCCGGCACCTGCACCGAGAACGACATGTCCGACTTGGCGGTCTCCACGCCCAGCTCGGCCAGCAGGCGGATCAGGTGGGGGTAGGTGCGCTCGTTGAACACCAGAAAGCCGGTGTCCACACCGTGGGTGACGGGGGTGCCCGAGGCATCGGGTAGCGTGACATCGACCGTGTGGGTGTGCCCGCCGAAGTAGTCGCCTGCCTCAAACAGTGTGATGTCCGCCTGGCCGCGCAGCTGGTGCGCGACCGAGAGCCCCGAGATGCCGGAGCCGATGATGGCGATTTTCATGACCAGCTCCCTCTGGCCGGTGCACGGAATAAAAAGGTTGCGAAGCGTCCCGAAACGAATAAGAGAGGGAGGGAGGAGAAGCGCTCCAGGAGGTCAGTCGGAACCCGAGGGCCCGAAAGGCTTCGCAACGTTAAAACTGTACGCTGCGCAATCGTCTTGCGCAATGGATAGAGTGGGGTCACGCTGGCGAAGTTCCAGAGGCCCACTGTATTTTTTTTCAAGAAATGTAAAGAAGTCATGGCGGTCACCGGGGCACAGGCTGGGTCAGCAGTTGTTCGATGGCCCGCACCAGGCCCTTGTTGTCTGGGGCGGTCAGGCTGGAGTAGTTGTCCACCAGCTTGCCGTCGCGGCCCAGCAGGTATTTGTGGAAGTTCCAGCGCGGCGCTGTGCCCGACAGCTGCGCCAGTTGCTGGAACAGCGGCGAAGCCTCGGGGCCCTTCACGCTGCTCTTGGCAAACATGGGAAATTTCACCCCGAAGGTGTTTTCGCAGAAGGCGGCAATCTCCTGGTTGCTGCCTTTTTCCTGGGCAAAGTCGTTGGACGGAAAGCCCAGCACCACCAGGCCCTTGTCTTTGTAGCGGGCGTACAGCTCCTCCAAGCCCTTGTATTGGCCCGTAAAGCCACAGAAGCTGGCCGTGTTCACCACCAGCACCACTTTGCCGCTGTACTGGCACAGCGACTGAGGCTTTTCGTCCTGCAACCTCGCAAACGTGTGCTGCAGCGTGGCCGGGCAGTTTTCGGAACCCGCCGCGCGGACCGGGGGGGCATAGCCGACCGCCACCGCGACCAGCAACAAAAGGCTGGCGGCCGAAAGAAAGCGTCTGTTAGAGGTGTTCATAGGACTTGGGATCGCAGGGGGGTATGGGCAATTTAACCATTCCATCATTTTTTGTCCACATGAGTTTTTATTTGGACTGATTGGTTTACGAGAATGCGAACCGCTCGGATTCAAAGTCCTGCAAAAAGAAATGGGTATTGCGGGCGCGCTCGGGAACGGGGCGACAGGTGTCGCACGGCTGAAGGTTTGCCATCGTGGTGGCAAGAGAGGGGGAATTCTGGGCACAAGCTGCCCGCCAGTGGCGCTGGACGCCGTTGGTTGGCGTGGGCCTGTGCCAGCCCTCCCGCTGCAGGTGGGGGGATGCGCCCGCAGCCCGGCGCGGGGTCAGACCAGGTTGAGCAGGCGGTCCAGCGAGAGCTTGACTCTCACGTCCTTGAAAGCCACCACGCCCGTGACCTTCCAGGGGGGCATGCCGGTGTCACGCGGAATGGGCTCGCCCGTGGGCATGCCGTCACGGTTGGTCACCACCGCCACCTTGGGCGTGGTGGCCGTGGTGCCCCGGCGAACGACCACGCCCACCTCCTGGCTGGCCAGCCGCACGAAGGCCCCGGGCGGGTATACACCCAGGGTCTTGACAAGCGCGGCACCAGCCTCGTCCACCTGGTGCTCTTCGTCGTAGTAGCTGGCCTGCATGGCCGCCGTGACGGGCATGGGCAACCGGGCCGCGCGAGGTGCCATGCGGGCGCCAAAAATGTCGGCACGCTGCAGCAGGCGGGCCATTTGCTGGGCCTCAGTCTTCTTGGCCAGCGGGCCGGGGGTGCGGTGGTGGTGGCAGCGCACCGCCTCCAGCCACACCGGGTCGGCCACGCCGAGCGTGCGCAGCAGTGCCTCGGAACGCTCCGCATGGCTCTCGACCGCCGCAATCTGCTGGGCGGTGAGCGGATGGGTCTGCTGGGCCAGCTGGTCCTGCAGCTCGGACATGGCTATGTTCATGGAGAGCGCCGCGTGGCCCAGCTGCTGCACACGGGAGGCGGGCCAGCGCAGCATCTCGCGCGCCACCACCATGCACACACAGCACACCAGCATCGAATGCGTGGCGCTGTACATGCGCGTTTCCTGCGCAGACAGGTAAATCAGGCCCAGCAGCGTCGCGTCGGGCGTCTGCTCGCAGTGGCGGGCCAGCTCGTCGTGCAGCGTCTGGAAGCGCCCGCCAAAATCAGCGGGCGAAGGTGCACGCAGCAACTGTGTGGCACGCAACTGCAGTTCGGGCCAGTCAGGCAGCGTCTTGCCAGTGCGGCCCCGCCCTCCTGCGTCGTCGGCCGCCGTCATCTTCATCGCGGCAATTTCGCCCAGGTTGGTGTCGGCGATCAGCATGCGCTGCAATTGCGCGAGATAGGCCCGGTGGCTGTCACCGGACTCATCGGTATCCACACACAGCTGCCGCCCCCGGCCCACCATCTTGGCCAGCTCTTCCCGGGTGCGGATGACATAGCCTTTTTGCGCCAGCAACACGCCATCAGCACCCCGCAGCACAAACGGCAGAGGGTGGCCCAACTGGATGGATTCGATGTTCAGGCTGACGAGGTTCATGGTGGTCGTTACATTATCTAACGGCCACACGCCCGGCTAAGCCGGGGCAACCCCGGGGATTGCCTGCTTTTTCAAGCAACCACCGGTCTCCATCATCCCGCTGGGGGTGTAGCGGGCGCCTCTGGGGCGGGCACCGGGTGGGCACCCCGCAAGCGCCGCAGCATGCGACCAAACCACTGCCCCAGATCATCCACCCCCGTGAACACGGCGGGGATGACCAGCAGGCTCAGCAGCGTGGACGTGATCAGCCCGCCAATCACCGCCACCGCCATGGGCGAGCGAAAGCTGGCATCCGCCGCACCAATGCCCAGCGCAATCGGCATCATCCCCGCGCCCATGGCCAGTGTGGTCATGATGATGGGCCGTGCGCGCTTGTGGCAAGCATCGATCAGTGCCTCAAAGCGCGTCATGCCATGCTCGCGCCGCGCCAGGATGGCGTATTCCACCAGCAGGATCGAGTTCTTGGTGGCAATGCCCATGAGCATGATCAGCCCGATGAGCGAGGGCATCGAGAAGCTCTTCTGCGCGATCAGCAGGCCCACAAACGCCCCGCCCAGCGACAGCGGCAGCGCCGCCAGGATGGTCACCGGGTGGAGGAAGTCCTTGAACAGCAGCACCAGCACGATGTAGATGCACAACACCCCGGTCAGCATGGCCAGGCCGAAGCTCGCGAACAGCTCGCCCATCATCTCGGCATCGCCAATCGTGATCTGGCGCACGCCCGGCGGCAGGTTCTGGATGGAGGGCAGCGCTTCGACCGCCTTCGTAACATCACCCAGCGGCTGGCCTGACAGCTCGATCTCAAAGTTGACATTGCGCGCGCGGTCATACCGGTCCACCACGGCCGGTCCGCCGCTGAACTCCAGCGTGGCCACCTGGCCCAGCATTACCGGGCCTTTGCTGCCCGGCACCGACAGGCGCTCCAGCAGCGCCAGGTCCTTGCGCGCGTCATCCTGCAGCTTGACCACGATGGGCACCTGGCGCGAGGCCAGGTTGAGCTTGGGCAGCGACACGTCGTAGTCGCCCACGGTCGCAATGCGCAGCGTTTCGGCAATGGCGCTGCTGGTCACCCCCAGGTCGGCGGCGCGCGCAAAGTCCGGGCGCACCGCGATCTCGGAGCGCACCAGGCTGGCGGTGGAAGAGATGCTGCCCAGGCCCGGGATGGTGCGCAGGTCCTTCTCGACCGCCAGCGCGGCCGAGGTCAGCGCCTGCGGGTCGTCGCCCGAGAGCACCAGCACGTACTTCTCGCCGGAGCCCCCCAGGCCCACCTTGCTGCGCACGCCAGGAAGCGTCTCCAGCGCTGCACGGATCTGGTTCTCGATGCCCTGCTTGCGCGGCCGGTCGCCGCGCTCGGCCAGCAAGATGGTGAGCGTGGCCTTGCGCGTTTCGGCATTGGCGCTGCCCATGAACGGATCGCCACCGGCCGAGCCCCCACCGATGGTGGTGTACACGCTTTGCACATGGTCCACCTTGGCGATGCGCTGGCGCGCATCCTCGGCCACGGCGCGGGTCTGGGCCAGCGTGGCGCCAGGTGGCAGCTCCAGGTAGACCTGGGTCTGCGAGTTGTCATCGGCCGGGATGAAGCCCGTGGGCAGCAGCGGGATCAGCGCCAGCGAACCGATGAAAAACGCTGCCGTGGCAATGAAGGTCATCCAGCGGTGTTTGATGCACCAGGCCGCCCAGCGCAGGTACACCGTCATCCAGCGCGGGTCCTTGTGCGTATCCACGATGGGTTTGAGGATGTAGGCCGCCATCATGGGTGTCAGCACCCGCGCCACCACCAGGCTGGCAAAGACCGCCAGCGACGCCGTCCAGCCGAACTGCTTGAAGAACTTGCCCGCAATGCCGCTCATGAACGCGGTGGGCAAAAACACCGCAATCAGTGTGAACGTGGTGGCCACCACGGCCAGGCCAATTTCGTCGGCCGCCTCCATGGCCGCCTGGTAGGGCGTCTTGCCCATGCGCAGGTGGCGCACGATGTTCTCCACCTCCACGATGGCGTCATCCACCAAAATGCCCACCACCAGCGACAGCGCCAGCAGCGTGATCACGTTGATCGAGAAGCCCAGCCAGTGCATGCCGATGAACGCCGGAATCACCGACAGCGGCAGCGCCACGGCCGACACGAACGTGGCGCGCCAGTCGCGCAAAAACAGCCACACCACCAGCACGGCCAGCAACGCGCCTTCGTACAGCAGGTGCATGGAGCCGTCGTATTCCTCCTGCACGGGCTGCACAAAGTTGAAAGCTTCGGTGATCTCCAGATCGGGGTGCTGAGCGCGAATTTCCTTGAGGGCCGCCTGCACCGCAGAGCCGACTTCCACCTCGCTCGCGCCCTTGCTGCGCGCAACCTCGAAGCCCACCACGGGCTTGCCGTTGAGCAGGGCCAGTGCGCGCGGCTCGGCAATCGTGTCTGTCACCGTGGCCACCTGATCGAGCCGCACATGGCGGCCGTCGGACAGTGCCAGCGTGAGCCCTGCGAGCTCCTGCGCCGACTGCACCGTGGCCAGGGTGCGTACAGGCTGTTCGCTGCCGCCCAGGTCGGTGCGGCCACCGGCACTTTCGGTCTGCACCAGCCGCAGCTGGCGCGAGACATCGGCCGCCGTGGCGTTCAACGCCTGCAGCTTGACCGGGTCCAGCAACACATGCACCTCGCGCTGCACGCCGCCGACGCGGGTGACAGCACCCACGCCCCGCACCGTGAGCAGCTTCTTGGCCACGGCGTCGTCCACAAACCACGACAACGCTTCATCGTCCATGCGGCTGGAGGCGATGGTGAACGCCAGCACCGGCTGCGCGGCCAGGTCCATCTTGGTCACGATGGGGTCGCGCACGTCGCCAGGCAGGTCACCGCGCACGCGGGCCACGGCAGAGCGCACGTCGTCCAGCGCTTCCTGCGTGGGCTTTTCCAGGCGGAACTCGGCCGTGATGGTGGCGCCACCGTCCTGCACCTTGGTGTAGATGTGCTTCAGGTCTTGCAGCGTGGCGATGCTGTTTTCAATCTTGCGCGCCACATCGTTTTCGAGCTGCGCGGGCGAGGCGCCGGGCAGCGCCACGGTCACGGAGATCGTGGGCAGGTCAATGTCCGGAAAGTTCTGTACCTTCATGGCGTTGAACGACAGCAGGCCGCCGAAGGTCAGCAGCACAAACAGCATCAGCGCCGGTATGGGGTTCTTGATCGACCAGGTGGATACATTCATGTCGAATGCTCCTCAATTGATAGCTGCTTGCGCTTTATTAGTAAGCGCTAGAGCCATTTTTTGCTTGAAATCCGGAGCTTGCGAGGTGCTGCTAGCGGGCGGCGTGCTCACCACCCGCACCAGATCGCCGTCGTTCAGGAAGCCAGCGCCGCGCACTGCCACCTAGGCATTTGCGTCCAGACCCGAGAGCACCTCGACCCGGTCGGCCACGCGGCGGCCGGTCTGCACCTTGCGCATCTGCACCCGTTGGTCGCCGCCGACCACAAACACGTACGAGAAGCCATCGCGCACCACCAGCGCTTCTTGCGGCACCGTCAGCGCATCGCTGGCGCCCAGCGCGAACTCACCGCGCGCAAACATGCCCGCACGGAAGTCTGTGTTCAGGGGTAGATCAACGTACACCAGCGCATTACGCGTCTGCGGGTCCACCGTCGGCGCAATCATGCGCACCGTGCCTTCTGCCACCGCACCACTGGCCGCCGTCACGCTGACCTTGGCGCCCGGCGCAATGCGGCGCAGCTCGGTAGACGTGACTTCGGCGCGCCATTCGAGGCGCCCCTTGCGCACCATGCGGAACAGCTCGGTGCCCGCGCCCACCACCGCGCCCACGGTGGCCGTGCGGGCCGAGATCACGCCGCTGTCGGGCGCCACCACCTGGGTGTACTTCAGACGCAACTGCTGTGCGTTCAGCGTGGCCTTGGCCGCCTCCACGCGAGCCTGCGCGGTCTTCTCGGCCGTTGTGTACTGCTGGATCTGCTGCTGGCTCAAGGCGCCCGTGGCCTGCAGCGAGCGGGCCCGGTCGGCATTGGCAGCGGCTTCGGCCGCATTGGCCTGGGCTTCGAGCAGGCTGGCGCGGACCTGGGCCACATCGGCCTGTACGGTTTCGGCAGAGAAAGTTGCCAGCACCTGGCCGGCCTTGACCACGTCGCCCACGTTCACACGCACGTCGGTCAGGCGCAGGCCGTTACTTTCGGCGCCAATGCTGGCCTCCTGCCAGGCGGCGACGTTGCCATTGGCCGCCAGGCGCAGCGGCACCGAGGTGCGCTGGGGTTGGGCCGTGCTCACGGTAAGCGCGGGGCGGGGCTGGCCAGCCTTGGGCTCATCGGCGGCGCGCGATGCGCCAGAGAAAACCAGCGCACCGCCCGTGGCCAGCACGCAGGCAGTGATCACGGCGAAGGCGGTGGGGGAAAACTTGAAGAAGAAAGAGGAGTGTTGCATGTGCATCTGTCCTGGAGAATTCATATCAGCTGTGCATGGTGTTGGGCGTGGCCCACTGCGCTCGAAACTGGCGATGCGCAGACGAGGGCAGCCAAGCAAGGGCCGCCCCGCAGCGAGGGCTGCGTCCCCCTGCCCGCGTTGCGCAGCAATGCGAGAGCGGGGGCTGAGCACCGCGGCTCCGAGCCTGCCTGCGCAGGCTTGGACGGCGGTGAAGAGCGGCCGCCTCCGGCGGACGCACCGAGGCGCAAAGCGACTCAGGGGGGTGTCTCATAGCTTCCATCCACCGCCAGCGGCGCGGTACAGCGCAACCCAGGCGGCCTGGCGCTCGTGCTGCAGCGCGATCAACGCGTTCTCGGCCGCCAGGGATGTGCGCCGCGCGTCTTCCAGCTCCACCAGACTCGCCAGGCCGCCGCGCCAGCGCGCTTCGGTGGCATCGAAAGATGTGCGATAGCCCGCAGCCGCCGTTCGCGCGCTGGTGCTGCGCTCGGCCGTGCTCTGCAGCCGCACCAGCGCCTGTTCGACCTCGCTCACGGCCTGGCGCACCTTGGCGCGGTAGAGCGCGGCGGCTTCGTCATAGCGCGCCTGCGCCGCATCCACCTGCGCGCCGCGCCGGCCCCCATCGAACAGCGGCACGCTGAGCGCCAGCGGGCCGATGGTCCAGGTATTCAGGTCGGTGGTCACGCCACCGCTGCGCACCCACGCCGTGCCCACCGAGCCGCTGAGAGACAGTCGCGGGTAACGCTGGGCCCGGGCGCTGCCCACTTCGGCACTGGCAGCGGCGACTTCGCGCTCGGCGTTGTACACATCAGGGCGCTGGGCCAGCACCTGGGCGGGCAGCGTGGCGATGGCGAACAGGGTGTCGGGGGCTGTGGCGGCAGGCGTGGACAGGCGCGACCGCAGCGCCGGCTCCTCCCACCCGGTCAGTGCCACCAGGGTCTTGACCTCCACATCGCACTGCATGCGCTGCTGCGATGCACGCGCCTGCGCTTCGGCGGCACTGGCACGGGCCAGGGCAGCCGTGGCGGGCGCCGTGAAGCCGGCGCGTTCGCTAAGACCTGACAGGCGCGAGGTTTCGCCACGCGACTGCGCATCGCGCTCGGCCACGCGCAGCTGCTCCAGGCAGGTGCGCAGGCTGCTCGTCTGCTGCGCCACCTCGGCGGCCACGCTCACGCGCGCCTCGTGCCACAGGGCCTGTGCGCCCGCCAGCCGCTCATCGGCAGCGGTCTTGGTCGCGCGGTTCGCACCAAAAAGGTCAATCTCCCAGCTCGCCTGCAGCCCGGCCTGCGCCGTGGTCGCGATGCCTGCAAGCTGTTCGTTGAAACCTCGGCTGGCGCTGGCCTGCGCATCGAGCGACGGCAGCAGCGCGGCGCGGCTGGCCACCTGCGTGGCCCGGGCCTGCGCAATGCGGGATTGGGCCTGCGCCACACCGGGGCTGACGGCCTGGGCCGCGTCGATCAACTCCACGAGCAGCGGGTCGCCCAGCTGCGTCCACCATCGGGTCAGATCCCCCAAAGAGCCCTGGTGCGGCAAGGGCGCCTGCCACGCCACAGGTGGAGTGGTGGGCACTTGGGCGGGAGGCGCTGTGATAGCACAGGCGCCCAGGGCCAGGGGCAGGCAGGTGGCCCAGAAGAATCGGGTCTTGCTCAAAGTCATGCGTTGGATTCCTTGTGCGAATTCCGTGAAGTACTGCGGCGCGCGGGCTGTTGTACGGCCTGCCGCCTGGCGATCTCGCACTGCACCATGCTCAGGGCGTAACCGGTCAGCCGGTCCACCCATTCGTCCACAGCCCCAGACCCCGCCAGCTGCGGTGCAATAGCCTGCAGCGGGTCGCGCTGGGTCCACATCTGCATGACCAGCCCGGCCAGCGAGAAGGCGAGGCGGTGCATGTCGTCGTCCACCTCGGCCACGCCCATGTGGCGGCACAGCACCTCAACCAGGGCGAGGTGGGGGGCACGGCACTCGCGCTCGATGAGCTCGGGCCACACATGGGTGGGGTCCAGCAGCTCGCGCACATGCAAGCGCAGCGACTGGGTCACGAGGTCATCGTGCTTGAGCGGCTCCAGAAAGCCACCGAAGTAGGCGGCCAGCGCCTGCTGCAAGGTCAGCGCAGGGTCGGCAAACACCGGGATGAGGTCGCTGCCGCTGCCGAAGGGCTCGTAGAACGTGGCTGTGTAGAGGCGCGCCTTGTCGCCAAAATGGTAGGCGATCGCCGCCACGTTGGTGCCGGCGGCTTCGGCAATGGCACGCACCGAGGTCTGCGCAAAGCCCCGCTCGGAAAACAGCTGCAGCGCGGCGCGCAGCAGGCGCACGCGCGTGTCTTCTCCGTCGCTGCGGGCGGTGCGCTGGGCTGCGGGAATGAAATGGGCGCCAAAACTCATGGCACCGGATTACACACCAGAATTCAAACAACTGTTTGAATTAGCGGTGCTATGCGGAAAATTCAGCCCGCAAAAATGCAACAAAACGTCACACCTTGGTGCGACTCAACCGAACACGGACCTCCACAGGGCCAGCACCGCATCGCGCTCGGCCTGCAGTGCGGGGGGGGCAACCTGGGTGGGCGCCTCGTCCAGGCGCGCCACGTGTTGCACGCGCCGCAGTTCGCGGTAGGCATCCGCAGCCGCCACCCCCACGCCGGGGGGCAACAGCCCCACCTGCTCGGCGCGCTGCAGCAGCGCGATGTTGCCCACATTGCCCACCAGTTCCGGGTGGTTGGCAGACTGTGAGAGCACCAGGTACTGCACGGCAAACTCTGCATCCACCATGCCGCCCGTGCTGTGTTTCACATCGAACTTCCCGTCGCGCGTGGGGTGGGCAGCGCGCACCCGCTCGCGCATGGCCACGATCTCCTCGCGCAGGGCGGCAGGGTCGCGCTCGGAGGTGATAACGGCCTCGCGCACGGCATCGAAGCGCGCCTGCAAGGCCTCGCTGCCCATCACGAAACGCGCGCGTGTCATGGCCTGGTGCTCCCAGGTCCATGCGGTGTTGCTGCCCCGGCGCTGCTGGTAGTTGGCGTAGGCCTCGAAGCTCGTGACCAGCAGGCCTGAGCTGCCGTTGGGCCGCAGCGCAGTGTCGATTTCGTACAGGTCGCCTTCGCCCGTCTTCACGGTGAGCCAGTTGATGAGCTTGCGCACAAAAGCCGCATAAACCTCGGGCGCGCGCTCATCGTCGTCGTCGAACACAAAGACGATGTCCAGGTCGCTGCCGTAGCCCAGCTCCTTGCCGCCCAGCTTGCCGTAGCCAATGATGGCGAACTGCGGGCTCTCGCGGTGGCGCGTCTTGAGCCGGCTCCAGCACCATTGGGCTGTGATGCGCAGCACGCTGTCGGCCAGGGCGGACAGGTCATCCGCCACCTGCTCGACGGTGATGCGCCGCTCCACATCGCGCGCGAGGGTGCGGAAGGTTTCCGCGTGCTGGGCACGGCGCAGCAGGTTGAGCAAGGTTTCGTCATCGTCCTCGCCCGTGGACTGCAGCGACGCGAGCCGCACCGCCAGTTCGCGCTCGAAGTCGGCCACCACAAAACGTTCGGCGAGCAGCGAATCTCCCACCAGTTCATCGATGACACCGGGGTGCTGCAGCAGGTAGCGGGCGGGCCATTTGGCCGCACCCAGCAGGTGCAGCAATTGCTCGTGCACGGACGGGCGCTCCAGCAGCAGTGCCAAATAGCTCTCGCGGCGCAGCAGCGGCTCCAGCCAGTTGGCCAGGCGCAGGGCGGCCTCTTCGGTGACGCGGCCTTCCTTGAGCCACTGTGCGGTGCGCTGCACCAGCCGGAACAGGCGGGCACGGGCTTCGTCGCGCAGCCCCGCCACGCGCGGGTGGTTGCGCCATTCGGCAACACGCTCGCGAAATCCGGGCGGCAACTGCTCCAGCAGCGTGTCGAATTCGGGGGGCGCTGCAGCCGCTGCGCGGGGGCCGCCACAGCCGCCGCCGTTGCACTGCTTCTTGCCCGCCCCGCCCAACAGGGTGTCGAATTCCTGGGCCACCAATTCGCGGTGCGCGTCCAGCTCGTGCAGGAAGGCGCAGCAATCGGGATACCCCAGGGTGTGCGCGATCCACGCAAGATCGTCATCGCGCGTGGGCAACACATGGGTCTGCTGGTCATCCAGGTACTGGATGCGGTGCTCCACACGGCGCAAGAAGACGTAGGCCCGCGCGAGGGCATCGGCCGTTTCCTGCGGCATCAAGCCTGCCTGGGACAGGCGGGTGAGCGCATCGAGCGTGGGGCGGCGGCGCAACTCGGGGAACTGGCCGCCCCGCACCACCTGCAGCAGCTGGACCGTGAACTCGATCTCACGAATGCCGCCGCGCGAGAGCTTGACGTCGTTGGCGCGCTCCGGGTGGCCCGCGCTGCGCTTGGCGGCATGGTCCCGGATCTGGCGGTGCAGCACCCGCAGCGCATCGAACACGCTGTAGTCCAGGTAGCGGCGGAACACAAAGGGCAGCACCACACCGCGCAGCGCCTGAACCTCAGGGCTGGCAATGCAATCACGCGGTGCCACCACCCGGCTCTTGAGCCAGGCAAAACGCTCCCACTCGCGCCCATGCAGCTGCAGGTATTCCTCCAGCGCCGACAACGAGACCGAAGGCGGGCCAGAGTTGCCATTGGGGCGCAGCGCCAGGTCCACGCGGAACACAAATCCGTGTTCGGTGGTGTCGCCCACCAGGCTGTAGATGGCCTTGACCGCACATGCAAAGTATTCGTGGTTCGAGATGCGCCCCCGGCCATCAGCCGTGCCCGCCGTTTCGCCATCGTGCTCGTACACGTAGATCAGGTCGATGTCGCTGGAGACATTCAGTTCGCGGGCACCGAGCTTGCCCATGCCGATGATCCACAGCTGCACGGGCTGGCCGTCCGGCCCGCGCGGCGCGCCGTGGCGCTCGTCCAGCTCCTGGCGGGCATGCTGGCAGGCCCTGTCCAGCGCCAGTTCGGCCAGCTCGGTGACCGCGCTGGTAATGTCCGCCAGCGGAGCCTGCGCCTCGCAATCCATCTGGATCAGCCGCTCCATGACCAGCTGGCGCAGCACCCGGAGCGCGGTGCCCGTGTCACAACCGCGTGCGCGCAGCGCGTCGTAGGCCTGCTCCATGCTGGGCCACCGGGGAACACCGGGCGGCAGGAGCAGCAGGTCAGCCTCGTAGCGGCGATGCAGGCGCTGATAGAAACGCGAGTGCGCGGCCCCGTGAACAAAGGTCGCGGAGGGATTGCAGGGGGATTCAGGATACGGGATCGACATGGCAGCCGCAGCGCAACGCTGCGTGCATAAGAACACTGGTTTGTAGTGAACCCGCGCTAAGCCTGCGGGTCATAATTCCTGCCACATTCAATCCCACCATGATCGATCCCACCACGCACCCCACCCGCCTGCTGAAAATTGTGGCAGGTCTCGCGCGGTGGTCGCTGGGCTTGCTGCTGGCCTTCTGGCTGCTGCTGACCATCGCGTGGGGGGCCCTTCATGGCTGGATTGTGCCGCGAATCGGTGATTTCCGCCCACAGCTGGAGGCGCATGCCGCACGGGCGCTGGGGGTTCCTGTCCAGATCGGTGCCATCGCGGCGCACACCGAAGGCCTGATCCCTTCCATTGAACTCTCGGATGTCACCCTGCTGGACGCTGCCGGCCGCTCTGCCCTGCGCCTTCCACGGGTGGTGGTGGCGCTGTCGCCGCGCTCCCTGCTCAAGGGCGGGTTCGAGCAGCTGTACATCGAAGAGCCCGAGCTGGATGTGCGCCGCACTGCGGACGGCCGCATCCAGGTGGCGGGTCTGGATTTCTCCCAGCAGCAGGGCGAGGACAACGCCGCCGCCGACTGGCTGTTTTCACAGGGCGAGGTGTTCATCCGGGGTGGCACGGTGCGCTGGACGGATGAGCAGCGCGGCGCCCCGGAGCTTGCGCTGGAGAAGGTGGACCTGCTCTTGCGCAACGGCAACTGGCACCATCACATGCGGCTGGATGCCACGCCGCCCGAAGCCTGGGGAGACCGCTTCACGGTGACGGGGCTGTTCCGCGCCCCCTTGCTGCGCGCGCGCGACGGCAACTGGAAACACTGGAATGGGCAGGTCTTCGCCGACTTTTCCCGGGTGGACGTCTCGCGGCTGCGCCACCATGCCGATGTGGGCGTGGATATCGCACAGGGCCGGGGCGCGCTGCGAGCCTGGGCCGATGTGCAGCGCGGGCAGATTGTGGGCGGCACAGCCGACCTGGCGCTGGCCGATGTCAATGCCACACTGGGTGCAGGCTTACAGGCGCTGGTGCTGCCGTCCATTCAGGGGCGGCTGGGTGGGCGCCGACTGAACGGGGGGTTCGAATTCTCGACCCAGGCGCTGCAATTCAAGACGGACGATGGTCTCACCTGGCCCGGAGGCAACGTCAGGCTTGTGCACACGGCGGCGGCCGGCAAGGCACCCGCGCAAGGCGAGTTCCGCGCCGACCGCCTGGACCTGGCTGCCCTGGCGCAGGTCGCCAGCCGCCTGCCCCTGGGCGCCACGGCACATGAGGCCGTGCGCACCTATTCACCCCACGGGCTCGTGGACGAAATCCAGGCCACCTGGAAAGGCCCTCTCGAAAACCTGCAGCAGTATCAGGTACGCGGGCGCATTCGCGGATTGGCGCTGGCAGGCGACGCTCCCGCCAGCGCGTCCACCCAACTGGGCCTGCGGGGTGCCACGGTAGACATCGACATGACCCAGGCGGGCGGCAAGGCAGCGCTGACCATTGCCTCCGGCGCGCTGGTGCTGCCCGGCGTGTTCGAAGACCCGGTGCTGCCGCTGGACCGGCTCAGCGCCGATGTGCGCTGGCAACTCGATGGCGACCGCATCGCCGTGCAGGCCACCGACGTGCAGTTTGCCAATGCCGACGCCCAGGGCGAGGCCCGGGCCACTTGGCATACCAGCGATGCGGGCAAGGTGGCACACCGCTCTCGCTTTCCGGGGGTGCTGGACCTCACAGGCACCCTGAACCGGGCGGACGGGACCCGTGTGCACCGCTACCTGCCGCTGTCCATCCCCCAGGAGTCGCGCCACTATGTGCGCGACGCCGTGGTGGCGGGCAGCGCGAGCAACGTGCAGTTCCGCGTCAAGGGGGATCTGCACCACCTGCCTTTCGACGACCCCAAACAAGGCGAATTTCGCATCGCAGCCCGCGTGAAGGATGTCACCTACGCCTACGTCCCTACGCAGCTGCAACCGGCCAATACGTTGCCGTGGCCTGCATTGACGGAGCTGGCGGGGGAGTTGATCTTTGAACGCTCCTCCATGCAAGTGCGCGGCGCCAGTGGCAGTTTTGCGGGACGCCCGGGCCTGCGCCTGTCGAAGGTGGACGCCAAGATTCCAGACCTCTCCCATACCGTGGTGGGTGTCAGTGCCGATGCCCGGGGGCCGCTGACCGAGCTGCTCACGCTCATGAACACATCGCCTTTGGGCCGGATGACCGGCAATGCACTGGAGCAGGCCAGCGGCACCGGCAACGCAGATTTCAAGTTGCGCCTGACCTTGCCGATCAGCGACATCGAAAAATCCAAGGTCCAGGGCAGCGTCACGCTGGCGGGCAACGAACTTCGCATTACCCCCGACACCCCGACGCTGAGCCGGGTGCGGGGCGTGGTGCAGTTCACCGAAGGCGGTTTTTCGCTCAATACCGTGCAGGCCCAGGCACTGGGCGGCGCTGTCCGGCTGGAGGGCGGCATGCGCGCTCTGCCCTCCAATGCCCCGGCCACCGAATCGGCTGTGCAGCTTCGCGCACAGGGCACCGCCACGGCCGAAGGGCTGCAGCAGGCATCACAACTGGGCATGCTCTCGCAGCTGGCGCGCCGCGCCACGGGCAGCACCGCGTATTCCATGGCGCTCGCGTTTCGCCGTGGCGTGCCGGAGGTGCAGGTCACCACCAGCCTGCAGGGGCTGGCGCTGGCGCTGCCCGCCCCGCTGGGCAAGACGGCCGAAAGCAGCCTGCCACTGCGGTTTGAAACCCAGGTGGCCCGCGAATCGCTGGTGGGCCTTACGCAGGCTGGAAATGGCACCGAAGCCCCGCCTTTGCGCGATCAGATCACGCTGGACCTGGGCGCACTGGGCTCGGCCACCTACGTTCGGGATCTGGGCGGGCCCCAGGCCCGGGTGCTGCGCGGTGCCATCGGCATCGGCCTGTCGGGCGGGGAATCCGCCCCGGTGCCCGCGCAGGGTGTGGCGGCCAACATCAGCCAGGGCAAGCTCGATGTGGATGCCTGGGAAGACGTGCTGACCCAGGCAACCAGCAGCGAACCCGCTGCACGCCCCGCGACCGCACCCGGATCGCCAGGCTCAACGGGAACGCCCAGCACGGCGCAGGACTACCTGCCCACCACACTGGCCTTGCGCGCCCGCGAACTCACGTTGCAGGGTCGCACCCTGCACAACATCGTGGCCGGCGCGCTGCGGGACGGCACCACCTGGCGTGCCAACCTCGACGCCACGGAACTCAACGGCTATCTGGAATACCGCCAGCCAGGCGGCGCCGAACACCCCAACGGGCGCCTGTTTGCGCGGCTCTCGCGCGTGAACATGCCCCAGAGCGACGTCACCCAGGTCGAGGCCCTGCTGGACGAGCAGCCCGGCGCCCTGCCCGCGCTGGACATCGTGGTGGATGACTTTGAACTGCGCGGCAAACGCCTCGGGCGTGTGGAGATAGAAGCGCAGAACCGGGGCGGAGATGGCACGCAGCGCGAATGGCGCCTCTCCAAATTCAATATCCTCGCGCCCGAGGCGAACTTCACAGCCAACGGCAACTGGGCGGTGCTGAACACAGCAGGGGTGGGGCCCCGCACACCGGAGCGGCGCACGGTGCTCAACTTCAAGCTGGACATCCGCGACTCGGGCGACCTGCTGGGCCGCATGGGCATGGCCAATGTGGTCCGGCGTGGCAAGGGCCGCATGGAAGGGCAGGTGGCCTGGATCGGCGCGCCGTTCAGCCCTGACTACCGCAGCATGACCGGGCAGATCAACCTGAACGTGGAGTCCGGCCAGTTCCTCAAGGCCGACCCAGGCCTGGCCAAGCTGTTAGGCGTTCTGAGCCTGCAATCGCTGCCACGCCGCCTGACGCTCGACTTCCGCGATGTGTTCAGCGAGGGTTTTGCGTTCGACTTTGTCCGGGGCGATGTGCGCATCGAGCAGGGCGTGGCCACCACGAACAATCTGCAGATGAAGGGCGTCAACGCCGCCGTGCTGATGGAGGGCAGCGCCAACATCGACCAGGAAACCCAAGACCTGCGCGTGGTGGTGGTGCCCGAGATCAACGCCATGACCGCGTCCCTGGTGGCCACAGCCATCAACCCGGTCATTGGGCTGGGCAGCTTCCTGGCCCAGGTATTTCTGCGCGGCCCGCTGATCGAGGCGGCCACGCAGGAGTTCCGCATCGATGGCACCTGGACGGATCCTCGCGTGGTGCGCGTGGCCCGCCGCAACCGCGAGGCAGGCCCTGCAACCGGCACACCCACACGCCCCAGCGCACCCCGCACCGGAGAACCTTCATGATGAAAGTTGCTGCGATCCAGATGGTGTCCTGCACCCGGCTCGACGACAACCTGCGCGCTGCACGCGCCCTGCTGGAGCAAGCCGCCAGCGCAGGTGCCGAGCTGGCCGTGCTGCCCGAATACTTCTGCGTGATGGGCCACAAGGACACCGACAAGCTCGCCCTGCGCGAAGCACCGGGCGAGGGCCGTATCCAGCACTTTCTGGCCAGCGCGGCACGCGAGCTGCAGATGTGGATTGTGGGGGGCACCTTGCCGCTGGTCGCCACCACACCCGACCGGGTGCGCAACACCACCCTGGTGTTCAACCCCGCTGGCGACTGCGTGGCACGCTACGACAAGATTCATCTTTTCTACTTTGACAACGGGCGCGAGCAGTTCCACGAAGGCCGGGTCATCGAAGCGGGCAACACCCCCGTGCAGTTCGAGCTGCCATCGCGCGACGGCCACTGCTGGCGCGTGGGCCTCTCGGTGTGCTATGACCTGCGCTTTCCCGAGCTGTACCGTGCCCACGCCAGCGCAGGCGCAGACCTGCTGCTCGTGCCCAGCGCGTTCACCCACACCACCGGCCAGGCGCACTGGGAGCTGCTGCTGCGCGCCCGCGCCGTGGAAAACCTGGCGTATGTGCTGGCGCCCGCACAGGGCGGTGTGCACGAAAACGGGCGGCACACCTGGGGCCACAGCATGCTGGTGGACCCGTGGGGCACCGTGCTCGCCCAGCAGGACCAGCTCGCGGGCGTGGTGTGGGGTGTGGTGGACCCGCAGCGCCTGCGCGACCTTCGCTTGCAGTTGCCGGCCCTCTCGCACCGCGTCCTGTGAAAATTCCGCAGCAGCGCACACTCTTCAGACGCTGGCGAGGCGCATGGCGGCGCTGGTCGCTGTGGACCCTGCTGGTAGCCCTGGTCATCTCCATGCTCGCCACCATGGTGTGGCTTGCGGGGCGCTACGAGGCCAGTCAGGTGCAGTCGCGCCTGGAGCGTGACACGGCCGACGCGGTGTCCGACATCCGCGTGGCGCTTACGCGCAACCTGCAAAGCCTGCAGGCCCTGCACGCGGGCGACCCGGGCCAGCTCGCCTGGGAGGTCGATGCAGCCGAGCTGCTGCGCAACCGGCGGGAGCTCGTGCGCATCGAGTGGCGCGATGCCGACCTGCGGGTACGCACCCATGCCCAGTCGCCCTACCGACCCGTGGCCTGGGACGCACGGCTGCGCGAGGGTAACCAGTCCGACGCCGCCATTGCCTGCGCCAACGCACGCCGCCTGAGCAGCCCAGCCTATTCAAGCAGCTACTTTCAGCCCCACGGCGACGGGCTGGGCTCGGAGATGATGGAGCTGTGCCTGCCGCTCACCTCGGGCGGGCGCAGCACGGGTTTCCTGGTGGTCACGTATTCGCTGCAGGACGTGCTGATCAACCTGGTGGCGCACAACCTCACCCGCAGCCAGGAGGCCTCGTTCACCGAGGCCGACGGCACCCGGCTGGCCGTGCTGGGCGCCGCGCGCCGCGGCTCGCGCGTGTTCACGGCCACGCACCTGCTGGATCTGCCCGGCAGCACCCTGGTGCTGCGCATGGACACCTGGCACAGCGCGCCCAGCCTGTTCCCCAACGTGCTGACCGCGCTGGTCACCGCCATGTCGATTGCGCTGGTCACCGTGATGGTGGTGCTGGTGCGCGACAACCGCAGGCGCCTGCGCGCCGAGCGCGATCTGGCAGACGCGCTGGCGTTTCGCAAGGCCATGGAGGACTCGCTGGTCACGGGCCTGCGCGCCCGCGACCTGGAAGGCCGCATCACCTATGTCAACCCGGCCTTCTGCGCCATGGTGGGGTTCAGCGCGCCGGAGCTGCTGGGCCAAAGCGTGACCGCGCCCTACTGGCCCCCCGAGCGGGTGGAGGAGTATCGCCAGCGCCAGGCCATCCGCTTTGCGGGCACCATGCCGCCGCGCGAGGGTTTCGAGTCCGAATTCATGCGCAAGGACGGCACCCGCTTCCCTGTGCTGATCATCGAGGCCCCGCTCATCAACGCCCAGGGTCTGCACACGGGCTGGATGAGCGCGTTCCTCGACATCAGCGAGCAACGGCGGGTGGAAGAGCTGTCGCGGGCGTCACAAGAGCGGCTGCAGGCCACCGCCCGCCTGGCCACCGTGGGCGAAATGGCCTCGCTGCTGAGCCACGAACTCAATCAGCCCCTGGCCGCCATTTCCAGCTATGCCACCGGCTCCATCAACCTGCTGGAGGCGCCCACACCGGCAGAGCAGGGCGCAGGCGCCGCTGCCCATGCCGAGCAGCTGCAGGATGTGCGCATGGCCATGCAACATATTGCGCGGCAAGCCGAGCGCGCAGGCAAGGTGATCAAGAGCGTCCACGACTTTGTGCGCCGCCGCGACCAGGCGCGCGAAGCGGTGTACGCCCAGCAGTTGCTTGATGTCATCCTGCCACTGGTGAGCCTGCAGGCACGCAAGCTGGGGGTGCGCGTGAACACCTCGCTGGAGCCCCACCTGCCCCCCGTTTTGTGCGACCGCACCATGGTCGAGCAGGTGCTGCTCAACCTGGCGCGCAATGCCATGCAGGCCATGGACGACCCCGCCCTACCCACGCGCATTCTGGACATTCGGGTGCGGCGTGCGGCGTCAAACCAGCACAGCGGCTGGATCGAGTTTGCGGTGACCGACCTGGGATCGGGCATTCCCCCGGACGTAGCCGAAAGGCTTTTCACCCCGTTTTTCACCACCCGCCCCGAGGGCATGGGTCTGGGGCTGAGCATGTGCCGCACGGTGATCGAGCAGCATGGCGGTTTTCTCGGATTTGCGCCCCATGAACCGCGTGGTACGGTGCTTACCTTCACGCTACCAGCAACAAGCCCCTGAGCGACTACGTCGCTTCTCCCTTCTCTCGCGCTGCGCGCGGGAAGGGGTACGCCGCCAGCGGCGGGGCGGCCCTTGCTCGGCAGCCCCCGTCCAGCCCGCGCCAGTTGCGTCGACCGCGCGTAGCCGACAATGCACTAGTTAACCGAGTTGAACCATGGAGCCCACCACCAACGCCACCGTGTACATCGTGGACGACGACGCCAGCGTGCGCGAAGCGCTGGCGTGGCTATTGCGTTCGCGCAGGCTATTCAGCGAGTCCTTTGAAAGTGCCGAGGCCTTTGACGCCATGCTCTCAAGCCGGCCCGCGCAGCGCCAGCCCTGCTGCCTGCTGCTGGACGTGCGCATGCCCGGCATGAGCGGCCTGGCGCTGTTCGACCTGCTGGCGGTGCGCGGTGACCTGGCCACCATGCCGGTGATCTTCCTGACCGGCCACGCGGACGTGCCCACTGCCGTGGACACCGTCAAGCGGGGTGCGTTTGATTTCTGCGAAAAACCGTTTTCCGACAACGCGCTGGTAGACCGTGTCGAGCAGGCGCTGGCCAAGTCGGCCGAGCGCCTGGCGCAACTGCGTGAGCGCAGCGACCTGCAGGTGCGCCTGCGCGATCTGACGGACCGCGAGCGCGATGTGATGGATCTCGTGGTGGCGGGCCTGCCCAACAAGCTGATTGCTGACCAGCTCGATATCAGCGTGCGCACCGTGGAGGTGCACCGCTCACGCGTGTTCGACAAGATGCAGGTCAAGTCGGCCGTGGAGCTGGCCAACCTGCTGCGCACAGAGAAGTAGGGCTCTGCGCGCCCACCTCACGCCCTCTCGGGTGTGGTTGCTTACCCGCGTGGCCGCTCACCCACAAAGATCTCCACGCGCCGATTGCGAGCCCGGCCGTCGGCCGACTCGTTCGTGGCGATGGGATACCGCTCCCCCATGCCATCGATGGCGATGCGGCGCCCGTCCACGCCCCGCCCCGTGAGATAGCTGCGCGTGCTGGCAGCCCGGTCCATCGAGAGCGGGTTGTTGATGGCGTCGCTGCCGGTGTTGTCGGTGTGGCCGACGATGCGGACATCGGTGTTGGGGTTGTTGCGCAGCCCGGCAGCGAACTGGTCGAGCACGGGTGCGAAATTGGGCTGGATGTCCGAACGGCCCACGGCAAAGGAAATGTCGCTGGGGATGTTGAGCATGAGCTGGTTGTCGGCTGTCTGCGTCACGCCGATGCCGGTGCCTCGCGTGGCCTGCTCCATCTCGCGCTTCTGGCGCTCCATGTTCTGCGACCAGATGTAGGTGCCCAGGGCCCCCACACCGGCACCTACCACTGCCCCGGTGCCAGCGCTGCCACCGGTGGCCGAGCCGATGACGGCGCCTGCCAGCGCGCCCACGCCGGCCCCGGTGGCGGTACGGCGCTGGGTGTCGTCCATGCTGGCACAGCCAGTGGCCAGAACGATGACGGCGGTGGCGCCGAGAAGAATGTGTTTGCGCATGGTGGTGCTCCTTGAAAGATTCAACGGAGCTGGGCTTGTCGGGACTTCCGATCGCGTGCCGCATGGCCTGTGGTGGGCCTAGGCCTCGGGTGCGCCCAGCTCATCGCCATCGTGGCTGCAGCCGGGCCGGGGCACCATCGGCACAGCGGCATCCTGGCTGTAGGACGAAGCCGCCTGGGCCCGCTGCCCGCGCGCAGGCAAGGTCATTGCGCCGGAGGTGGTGGGGGAGCAGCCTCGGGGGATGCCGCTGGCGGTGGAGGCAAAGGCTCCTGCGGCGGCGGCTGCAGCTCGCCACCCTTGCGGCCCGAGAACATCGTCCACCAGACGATGGCCACCAGCAACACCAGCGCCAGCAGCGCTTCAAGCAAAATCAGCCCCATGAAATTGACACTCCTGCGCGTTGCTTTGACGGCGCTGATTGTAGGAACGCTGGCCGCCTGCT
>NZ_JAMXAX010000006.1 GCF_023913775.1 Acidovorax facilis | reverse complement strand
GCCTCCGGCACCGCCGGCTCCACCGGCGCCTCCGCCAGCACCGACGCCCGGTGGCTCCGTAACGTACTACTTCTCGGACTGCCAGGCGGGCGCCGCCACCGGTTGCGTGCCAGGGAGCAATTCCAACCCCGGCACGCAGGCGGCACCCAAGCAGAACCTCACGGGGATCAATGTCAACACACTGCCTGCGGGCACAGCACTGCTTTTTGCGCGCGGCGGTGCCTGGGTGGTGGGTGTCACCACGTTCGAGAACATGAACGTCCGCGCAGACGCGCCCCTCACCTTCGATGCGTATGGCGCAGGGCCCGCCCCCCTCCTCAACACCAACAACAATGCCATCGCGCCCTTTGAGCTGGGAGGGCGCTATGCCAACACCTCCAACGACGGCGGCTACGTGTTCCGCAATTTGCGGATCCACGGCTCCAACAACTCGGCCTGGGGCTTCTGGCTGAGTGGCAATGTCCGCGACATCGTGATTGAGAACGTGGAGATATCCGGCTTCCAGATTGCCATCCACTCGCAGGCACGCGCTCCCCACGGTGTGAACAACGTGCTGATCCGCAACAACCACATCCATCACAACGGAAGCATGGGCATCCTCGGCCAGTTCCGCAACAGTGTGATCGAAGGCAACCTGATCGAGGCCAACAACTTCAGCGGCAGCGGCTTCAACCATGGCACCTACCTGTCGGGCAGCCATGGACTGAGTGGAACCAACGTCACCTTGCGCAACAACCGCTACATCCGCAACTCGGTGGTCAATGGCATCTGCCAAGGGGGCAACATGACCTTCCACGGCCAGATGGACGGCGTACTGATTGAGGGCAACCGGATTGAGCAGGATGCTGCGACGGATGGCTGCTGGGAGATGTCGATCACGCAGGGGTATGACTCGGCCGAATGGTTCCGCAACTTCGTGGTGCGCAACAACACACTCATCAACGCCGGCAACACGGGCATGGCAGTGCAGTCGGCACCCGGTATCGTGATTGAAGGCAACGTCATCATCAACACGCAGACGACGTTTCAGACAGCCATCAATGTGGGCCACACCGAATTCCAGAATGGCGATGTACCCGATGGAAACGCTGTGGTGCGTAACAACATTGCATGTTTCCCCACACCCCACGCGGGCAGCACGGTGGTGCGCGTGATTGCACCGAACAGTGTGGTCACGAACAACACCATGGTGACCGGGGCGGCTGCAACGGCCGGGGTGTGCGCCCGGTAGCAGAGCGTTCAAGTTTCGGCCGGCAGAGGCCTCGCAGCACGCTGCGAGGCCTTTTTTCGTTTTTACGCACCGTTTTGGAAGATGGCAAGCGGCCCGCCGCTGCATCCCGATACAAACCCCTTCAATCCCCCGAGTGCCCGGTTTTCCTGCAGATCAGCGTGGGGGATTGCACTACGGCTACGCAAAAGGGGCTGCATTGTGCACCGTGTTGGCGCACACCAAATCAGGGATTGCCTGTACAGGATGGAGGACCTGCACAGTGCGCGCAAAACAGCATGCCGGTGTACATGGACGGGCCGTGGCGCGAATTCCAGAATTCGCCCATTCCTTCATTTCGTGTTCAACCCACCCGCCCACCGCCATGCAGCAAGACCGCCACTTCACCAACGCCGCCCTCCTCACCCGCCGCCATGCCGCTGTGGCCCGGGGCGTGGGTCAGGCCCATGAACTCTTCGTACAGAAGGCGCTTAACGCCGAGCTGTGGGATGTGGAGGGCCGCCGCTTCATCGACTTTGCCGGTGGCATCGCCGTGCTCAACACCGGCCACCTGCACGCCGGAGTGATCGCTGCAGTCAAAGCCCAGCTGGAGCTGTACACCCACACCTGCTTCCAGGTGGTGGCGTACGAGCCCTACGTGGAAGTGTGCGAGCGCCTGAACACCCTGGCCCCCGGCGCGTTTGCCAAGAAGAGCCTGCTGCTCACCACCGGCGCCGAGGCCGTGGAAAACGCCATCAAGATCGCCCGCGCCTACACCAAACGCCCCGGCGTGATCGCCTTCACGGGCGGCTACCACGGCCGCACCAACCTCACGCTGGGCCTCACCGGCAAGGTCGCGCCTTACAAGATCGGGTTCGGCCCCTTCCCTGGCGAGATGTACCACGCCCTGTTCCCCAACGCGCTGCATGGCGTCAGCGTGGAGCAGGCCCTGCATTCAGTGGAGCTGATCTTCAAGAACGACATCGAGCCCGAGCGTGTGGCAGCCTTCATCCTTGAGCCCGTGCAGGGCGAAGGCGGCTTCTTCGTGGCGCCACCCGAATTCGTCACCGGCCTCAAGGCCCTGGCAGACCGCTACGGCATCCTGCTGATCGCTGACGAAGTGCAGACCGGCGCTGGCCGCACCGGCACCTGGTTTGCATGCGAGCAATGGCCCGTGGCGCCCGACCTCATCACCACTGCCAAATCACTGGCAGGCGGCTTCCCCTTGTCTGGCGTGGTGGGCCGCGCCGACGTCATCGACGCGCCAGCGGCCGGTGGCCTGGGTGGCACCTATGCCGGTAGCCCCGTGGCCTGCGCGGCCGCCCTTGCCGTGATCGATGCGTTCGAGCAGGAAAACCTGCTGGCCCGCAGCCAGGACATGGGTGCGCTGCTGGTGAGGGCACTGAAAGAAATGGCCGCCACAGTCCCCGCCATCGGCGATGTACGCGGCCTGGGTGCCATGGTGGCGATCGAGCTGTTTGAAAACGGCGATGTCCACCGCCCCGACGCCGCGCTGACCAAGAAGGTCGTGGCCGAAGCGGCGCGGCGCGGGCTGATTCTGCTGTCGTGCGGCACCTATGGCAACGTGATCCGCATCCTGGTGCCGCTCACCGCCTCCAACGAACTGCTCGACGAGGGCCTGGCCATCCTGGCCGACAGCTTTGCCGCGCTGGGCTGACATGCGACCCGACCTTCATTCTGCTTACAAGGTGCCCCCAACCATGAACCCATCAGCAGAGCCCCTGGTCCGCTTCAGCGGTGTGCAAAAGACGTACGACGGTGAACAACTGGTGGTGCGCTCGCTAGACCTGGACATCCAGCGCGGTGAATTCCTGAGCCTGCTCGGGCCCTCGGGCTCGGGCAAGACCACCACACTGATGATGCTGGCGGGGTTTGAGTCCCCTACTGCGGGCGACATCCTGCTCGATGGCAAGCAGATCACCGGCACGCCGCCCCACAAGCGCAACTTTGGCATGGTGTTCCAGAACTACGCGCTTTTCCCCCATCTCACCGTGGGTCAGAACGTGGCTTACCCGCTCACTGTGCGCAAGGTGCCCAAGGCCGAACAGGCCGAGCGTGTGAAGAAGGCGCTGGACATGGTTCGCCTGACCGGCATGGCCGACCGCTTGCCCACGCGCCTGTCGGGCGGCCAGCAGCAGCGCGTGGCGCTGGCCCGCGCCCTGGTGTTCAACCCCCAGCTGGTGCTGATGGACGAGCCCCTGGGCGCGCTGGACAAGCAGCTGCGCGAGCATATGCAGATCGAGCTGAAAGAACTGCACCGCCAGCTGGGCGTGACCTTTGTCTACGTGACCCACGACCAGGGCGAGGCCCTGACCATGAGCGACCGCGTGGCGGTGTTCAACGAAGGGGTCATTCAGCAACTCGCCGATGTGGAAACCCTGTACGAAGCGCCCTCCAACCGATTCGTGGCCGGCTTTGTGGGCGACAACACGGTGCTTTCGGGCACCCTGCAAGGCGCGGGCGCCGACACCGCCCTCCAGCTGCCAGGCGGCTACCTGTTGCCAGGAGTGAACGTGAACCAGGCCGCACTGGGCTCTGCCGTGCACGCCTGTGTTCGGCCCGAACGCATCGTGCTGCATGCGCATTCCGAGTACCCCAAAACCTCGGCCATTCCCGCCACGGTGGCGCGCGCCATCTACTACGGCGACCACCTGCGCCTGATGTGCGACCTGGGCCATGGCCAAGAGCCCGCCACGGTGAAGGTGGCGCTGGCTTCGTCCGCTAGTAACCCCCATCCACAGCCGGGTGATGCCGTGCTGCTGGAGTTCCCCCCGGTCTCCACGCGCATTTACGCGGTCTGACCACCGGCACAGCCACACCCTTTTCCCGTCCCCTGTTCCTCCACAACCCTAAGGAAAAACTGCACCATGAAAAAGAGTCTTATCGCCTGCGCCTCTCTGGCCGCCTGCCTGGCACTTCCCAGCTTTGCGCAGCAGCAACTGACCGTCGTGAACTTTGGTGGCGCCAACGCCAACGCGCAGAAAAAGGCGTTCTACGAGCCCTATGAAAAGCTGGGCAACAAGATCGTGGCCGTGGAATACAACGGCGAGCAGGCCAAGGTCAAGGCCATGGTCGAGGCCAAGAAGGTGACCTGGGACGTGGTGGAGCTGGAGTCGCCAGACGCTGCACGCGGCTGCGACGAGGGCCTGTATGAAAAACTCGATTACAGCAAGATCGTGAGCAAGTCCGACCTGCTGCCCGCTGCGGTGTCCGACTGCGCCGTGGGCATCTTCGTGTGGTCCACCGTCATGGCCTACAACGGCGACAAGCTCAAGACCGCCCCCACGAGCTGGGCCGACTTCTGGGACACCAAGAAGATCCCTGGCAAGCGCGGCATGCGCAAGGGTGCGCGCTACAACCTCGAATTCGCGCTGATGGCCGATGGCGTGAAGCCCGCCGACGTGTACAAGGTGCTGGCCACCAAGGACGGTGCCGACCGCGCCTTCAAGAAGCTGACCGAACTCAAGCCCAACATTCAATGGTGGGAAGCAGGTGCCCAGGCGCCGCAGTTCCTGGTGGCGGGCGACGTGGTGCTGACCACTGCGTTCAACGGCCGCATCGACGCGGCCAACCGCGAAGGCCGCAATCTCAAGATCTACTGGCCCGGCGGCATCTACGACCTGGACTACTGGGCCATCCCCAAGGGCACGCCCAACAAGGACGCGGCGGTGAAGTTCATTGCCTACACCATGCAGACGGCCAACCAGGCTGCTTACGCGCAGAACATCGCCTACGGCCCGGCCAACACCACGGCCCTCGCCAAGCTGGACAAGAAGGTGCTGGACGACTTGCCTACATCGGCCGCCAACGCCAAGGAAGCCATCCAGTTCGGCGTGAGCTTCTGGGCCGACCAGGGCGAGGCGCTGGAGAAACGCTTCGCCGCCTGGGCCACCCAGTAAGTAGTAACCCGCACCCTCGGAGCACAAGACACCATGCAAGCCTCTTCTGCCATCGCCCCCGCCGCGCTTGCGCTGGACGCCCACGCACCTGGCGCACTGCGCAAGGCGCTGTCGCGTGCCGAAGCGCGGCGCAAATGGCGGGCCTTTGCCCTGACCCTGCCCTTGCTGGTGTTCTTGCTGCTCACGCTGCTGGTCCCCATTGCCGCGCTGCTGCAGCGCGGCGTGGAGAACCCCGAGGTCGCCAACACGCTGCCCGCCACCATCGAGGCCTTGCATGGCTGGGACCGCCACGAGGCTCCGGGCCCGGCCGCCTACGCCGCGCTGATGAAAGACCTGGCCCGCCTGCCCGACAGCTCTGATGCAGGCGCCCTGGCGCGCAGACTGAACTCGGAATTACCCGGCGCGCGATCGATGGTGATGGGCGCCTTCCGCGCCTTGCCGATGGGCGGCACATCCGAGAGCATTCGTGACCAATTGATCGAAAAAGACGCGCGCTGGGGCGAAGCGCCTTTCTGGCGCGCCATTGCCAAAAACGGGGCGCGCTGGACGCCCGACTACCTGCTCGCCTCGGTGGACCTGCAGCGCAATGCGCTGGGCCAGGTCGAACGCATGCCCGAGGAGCAGCGCGCGTTTGGCGGCATCCTGCTGCGCACCTTTCACATCAGCTTTGTGGTGACGCTGATTTGCCTGCTGCTGGGCTACCCGCTGGCCTGGTGGCTGGCCTCGCTGCCCGCACGCCAGGCCAATGTGCTCATGATTCTGGTGCTGGTGCCGTTCTGGACGTCGATCCTGGTGCGGGTTGCCGCATGGATCGTGCTGCTGCAGTCCGAAGGCCTCGTCAACCGGGGGTTGATGGGCCTGGGCGCGATTGCCGAGCCTTTGCCACTGCTGTTCAACCGCACGGGCGTGGTGATTGCCATGGTGCACATCCTGCTGCCCTTCATGGTGCTGCCGCTGTACAGCGTGATGAAAAGCGTGCCGCCCACCTACCTGCGCGCCGCGGTGTCGCTGGGCAGCTCGCCCATCGCTGCGTTCTTTCGGGTGTATGTGCCGCAGACGTACCCTGGCATTGGCGCTGGGGCGCTGCTGGTGTTCATCCTGGCCATTGGCTACTACGTCACGCCGGCCCTGCTGGGCGGCGCTGACGACCAGATGCTGAGCTACTACATCGCCCGCTACACCAATGTGGAAGTGAACTGGGGCATGGCCTGTGCGCTGGGGGCCCTGCTGCTGGTCGCGACCTTGCTCTTGTATGGCGTGTACCGCCGGTTCGGCAAAGCCGAATTGAGCCTTGGCTGACCCATACCTTCTGACGCAGAAAGCTGCCGACCATGATTCGCCTTCCTTCATTCCCCCTGTACGCCACGTTGGCCGACAAGCTCGGCTGGTGGGCGGTGCGCGCCCTGTGCGTGGCCGTACTGGTGTTTCTGCTGGCCCCCATCCTGGTGATGGTGCCACTGTCGTTCTCCGAGAGTTCATTCCTGGCCTACCCCATTCACGGCTGGTCGCTCAAGTGGTACCGCAACCTGTTCGAATCCGCCGAGTGGGCCCGCGCCACGCGCAACAGCTTCATCGTGGCACCTGCGGCCACGTTGATCGCCACGGCCCTGGGCACACTGGCGGCGGTGGGGCTGTCGCGCGCTGACTTCCGATTCAAGGGCTTGCTCATGAGCATCCTGATTGCGCCCATGGTGGTCCCGATCATTGTGGTGGGCGTAGCCACCTACCTGTACTTTGCGCCGCTGGGCCTGGCCGACAGCTACTTCGGGCTCATCATCGTGCACGCCGCCCTGGGCGCACCTTTTGTGCTGACCACCGTGCTGGCGACTCTGGCAGGCTTCAACCACAACCTCGTGCGCGCCTCGCTGAGCCTGGGTGAGACGCCGTTCAACACTTTCTTTCGCGTCACGCTGCCTGTGATTGCACCGGGCGTGATCTCCGGCGCGCTGTTTGCGTTTGCCACGTCGTTTGATGAAGTGGTGGTCACCCTCTTCCTGGCCGGTGCCGACCAGTCCACACTGCCGCGCCAGATGTTCAACGGCATCCGCGAGAACATCTCGCCCACCATCGCCGCGGTGGCCACGTTGCTCATCCTGTTCACCACCAGCTTGCTGCTGGCGCTGGAGTGGCTGCGCGGTCGCCGTGCTTGATATGCCCCTTGCCGCCCGGAAGTTCACATCGGCGACATGCGGCCGTCGCCCAGGCGGCTGACAATGACCGCTGCCGCTTCGTGCGTGAACCTCGATCTGCCCACGTTTAGCCCCCTTTCTCAAGGACCATCCCATGGACATGAAGACCTCCCCCCTCGCCCTGCTGAACGACCCCACCTTGCTCAAGACCGACGGCCTCATCAACGGCCAGTGGGTGGCAGGTAGCAGCCGCTTTGATGTGAACGACCCGGCCACGGGCCTCAAGCTGGCCGATGTGGCCAACCTGGGCCCGGCCGACGCCGAGGCCGCGATCGCCGCCGCCAACGCCGCCTGGGGCCCCTGGAAGACCAAGACAGCCAAGGAGCGCAGCATCATCCTGCGCAAGTGGTACGACCTGCTGATGGCCAACCAGGACGACCTGGGCCGCATCATGACCGCCGAACAAGGCAAGCCCCTGGCCGAAGCCAAGGGCGAAGTCGCCTACGGCGCGAGTTTTGTGGAATGGTTTGCCGAAGAGGCCAAGCGCATCAACGGCGAGACCCTGCCTCAGTTTGACAACAGCCGCCGCCTGCTGGTCTTGAAGCAACCCATCGGCGTGTGCGCGGCCATCACACCGTGGAACTTCCCGCTGGCGATGATCACGCGCAAGGTCGCGCCCGCGTTGGCTGCGGGCTGCCCCGTGGTCATCAAACCGGCTGAGCTGACACCACTCACCGCCCTGGCTGCTGCCGAGCTGGCCATCCGCGCAGGCATCCCGGCGGGCGTGTTCAACATCCTGCCCGCCGACAGCGACAACTCGATTGCCATCGGCAAAGTGCTGTGCGCGAGCGATGTGGTGCGCCACATCAGCTTCACGGGCTCCACCGAAGTGGGCCGCATCCTGATGGCACAGTCGGCCCCCACCGTCAAGAAGATGTCGCTGGAACTGGGCGGCAACGCGCCCTTCCTGGTGTTTGACGACGCCGACATCGACAGCGCCGTGGAAGGCGCCTTTGCCAGCAAGTACCGCAACGCGGGCCAGACCTGCGTGTGCACCAACCGCTTTTATGTGCAGGAAGGTGTGTACGACGAGTTCGTGACCAAGTTCGCCGCCAAGGTCAAGACAGCCAAGGTGGGCAACGGTTTTGAAGCTGGGGTGAACCAGGGCCCGCTGATCGAGGAAGCGGCACTGACCAAGGTGCAGCGCCACGTGGACGACGCGCTGGCCAAGGGCGGCCAGGTGGTGGCCGGCGGCCAGCGCCTCACCAGCCTGGGCTCCGGCCAGTTCTTCGAGCCCACGGTGGTCGCCAACGCCACGGCCGACATGCTCTGCGCGCGCGAGGAAACCTTTGGCCCCTTTGCCCCGGTCTTCAAGTTCAAGACCGAGCAGGAAGCCATCGACGCAGCCAACAACACCGAGTTTGGCCTGGCCAGCTACTTCTACAGCCGCGACGTGGGCCGCATCTTCCGCGTGACCGAGGCGCTGGAATACGGCATGGTCGGCGCCAACGTGGGTATTCTGGCCACCGAGCACGTGCCCTTTGGCGGCGTCAAGCAGTCGGGCCTGGGCCGCGAGGGCTCGCACTACGGCATGGACGACTATGTGGAGATCAAGTACCTGTGCCTGGGGGACATTCAGAAATAAGCAGCCCCACAAAATGCTACTTATTTTATAGCTGCTAGCGCTTTACCAATAAGCGCTAGCAGCCAAAATCATTCAAACTCTGGCGGCTGACGGTTGGTGTAGCTCGCGTTGCCCAGCCCCGTGCCCACCGTCAGCACCGCCCAGCGCTCCACGTCCTGCATGAAGGGCATTTCAGACAGGCCCTGCACCACGGCATCGTTGTGCAGGCACACCTGGGTGCGGCCATCGCCAATGTGCGGTAGCCGCTCGCACAGGTCGCGCGGAAGGTGAAAGCGGGTGCTCTCCCAGTTGCCCGGCAGGTTCTGCGTACCACCGGCCAGCGAGCCGTCTTCCACGATGAGCCCCGGACAGGCCACGCCGATGTAGGGCGCCAGGCGGATCTTCTTTTTCTCGGCATAAGCAATCAGGCCTTCGAGCAGCGTGGCGATGCCTTCGACCAGTTCGTCGCGCCGGGGTTCGTCGTTGGCATGGGCCCATTTCTCGCGGCGCACCACCTCAGCCAGCGAAAGATCGGGGGCGCGGTGCAAATGGGTTTGCACGATTCCGCAGCGCACATTGGTGCCGCCAATGTCCACCGCCAGGATGGCGTCGTAGCTTTGCAGCAGCGCGGGGGGCGCCAGGTGCCCCCAGCCAATCAGGCCGCCCTCGTCCGCATGGTGGCGCAGCGTGCGCAGCTCCACGGGCACCTTTTCGGCCTTGAGGATCTTGCGGGTGCAATCGATGGCGCGGCCACCCACCTCGCTCTGGTGAAAGCCCCCGCCGATGATGATGCGCTCCACGCCGCGCCAGGTCTTGTGTTTCAGAAATCGCTGCACCACGTGCGCCAGCTGCATCGCGTAGTCTTCCGACGCGGCTTCGATGGCTTGGGCGGCCACGCCGTCTTTCTCCAGCAACGCATCCAGCTTGTGTTTGCTGAGTTCGCGCGTGGGCTTGGTGCCCATAGGGTCCTTGCCCTCCATGGATGCATAAAGCTTGCGCCAGGCATCGAGCATGTGGCGAAAGGCCGTGCGGCTGGCGACATCCCCCACATAGCCTTCGCCGTCGCTCAACTCGAGGCTATAGCCTTCGATGATGACCGAGGCCAGCCGCATGTCGCCATGTGGCCCGACGATGCCCAGCTCGCGTTGTGCCTTGGCGTCCTTGCCTTCCTGCGCCGTGCTTGGCTTCTTGCTGGCGGCGGGTTTCTGTGCTGAGTCCTTGTCTTTGGAAGCCATTCATTTCCTCAAACGATAGTGCCCCTCCAAAGGAGGCCGTTCCAGCATGGTGGCGTGGGTGGCGGCCGCGTGGCGTCAGCAAATGGCTTGACATGCCCTACCGGATGGGCGCGCGCCCATGCCGTCATGCGTGCAGCATGCGCGGTCAAAACAACAGTAAAGGCAAGGACGGGGGGAGATGATCAGCCGAAGGGGGCTGGAGCGGGTGACGGGAACAGCACCCGGTCGCTAACTCGTTTATTACGAACGTCTTTTCCGATCCAGGCGTCACGGAATGGACTCGATTGTGGACTCAAATCTTCGGCCTGGTCAACGCAGGTCGTTGCGGGTGATCCAAAGCGAGCCAAGCACATCCATCGACAGCCAGAGCATCGGATTCATTCCGAAGTTTATCTGTCTTCTGGCACACCACGCCACAGGTCGCAACGGACAGGCGAGCTGCCGTCCTCAAAGGACTGGCTCATCATCGACCGGCGCAGCCCCGTCTTTCACCCGCTCGATGAACCGCTTCATGGGCTCCGAGGGTTCGCCCTGGCGGCGCAGCAGGTAGGTAGAGAGCATCGGTGGGGTGCCGGCCAGGGGACGAATGGAGATGTCCGGGCGCTGTAGCGTCTGCACCTGCGAGGCGATGGCGAAGCCGATGCCGTAGCCGGCGCCGACCAGGGTCAGCATCACGCCCAGGCTGGTCACGTCATCGACCAGCTTGAGTGGCGCGCCTGCATCCTGCAGCATCGCTTGAATCTGATGGCGGCAGCCCGATCCCGATTCGGGATGGCACAGAACCAGCGGGAACTTCAGGGCTTCGGCCAGCGGCACCTGCACGTGTGCCAGCAAGGGATGGCGTGCGGGCAGGATCACCGACAGCGGATCGGTCCACACCGGCTCGGCGACGACGCCATCATGCACCGCGTTTGACAACGCAAAGCCGATGTCCAGCAGATCGTTGTGCAGCACCTTGAGCTGCTGCGCGAACGGCAGCTCGACGACGCGAATCTCCAGCTCGGGCTCATCCTCGCGGCTGCGTGCCAGCAAGGTGGCGATGCGGGGTTGCGCCAAGCTGTCGCAGATGGCGATGCGCAGATAGCCCTGGTAGCCCTGCGCCGCCGCCTTGGCGCTCTTGACAGCCTGCTCGACAGTGGCCTGCACGCGCCGGCATTCGCCGAGGAACACCTGGCCGGCCCAGGTCAACCGCGTCAGGCGTGTGCTGCGGTCGAACAACTGCACGCCAAGCTGGCTTTCCAGGTCGCGCATCGCACGCGACACAGGCGATTGCTCGATGCCCAGACGCTCGGCTGCACGGGCCAGATGCAGTTCTTCCGCAACTGCAATGAAGTAACGCAGCAATCTGAAATCCAAGGCCGCCTCCTGTCCGTCTTATTCTGGTTCGGCCTATCCGGCGCCAACACCTCCATCAGCATCCCGTCAGCACCTCCTTCGATGGCATCGCGTCAAAGCCTCATGCCCGCTCGGAACCGGCCCATCGCCGACACACCCGCGGAGCAGGCCGGCGCACAGCCCGGGCATTGAATGCTGATGGCCAGAGCCTACTGCTGCCATGTCAAGGCTGGCAGACCGGCGACGTGGCGCAGGCAGTCCTCGGCTCACCGTTGGGCACGGCGCGCAGGCGCTCACGCGTGCTGGAGTCCGCGATCGATGCAGCCGACGACGACACGCCGACGTCACGGCGGGCGTGCCGATGCAGTTTCATGGGGGGCCTTCGGCTCACCCCGGTCGCCGCCCGGTTCGATCACGAAGCCCAGTTCCAACACCGCGGACTTCTGCGCAGCCGCCATCACCTGCGCGACGCGCTCGTAGGCCCACCTGGCGGTCGCCGCGGATGAAGTCCTCGGGCTGCGGCTGACGCGGCGCGAAGGCCTGCAGCCGCTGCGCGAACTGCTTGTCGCCCATGCGTTCGTCGTTCCAGAACACGCTGCCATCGGTGGTGACGGAAAGGTTCGCCACCTCGGGCTTGATCGGTTTTACTCCACTCAAATGCTAATGAGACTTATTATTGATTGTCCGTGATTTTGCCTGGTATGGCAACACCAATGGAATAACCCGGCCTTGCCTGGACACTCGCCGCCTTGTGCCGGCGACAGAAGGCCGGATGGCGGCGACTGGAAAGCCTCTGTGGCCGGCATCGCCACCGGGAAGCGCTCATGCGGCTCCCTACGGTCAGAGGAATGGACTCCATCTTCGAGGGAAAGTGCATGAACTTACGCCATCTTCGCTGTTTCATCGCCGTGGCCGAGGAGTTGCACTTTGGCCGGGCGGCGCGGCGGCTGCATGTGGAGCAGTCGCCCCTGTCGCGCACGATTCGCCAACTGGAAGCGGACCTGGGCGTGACGCTGCTGGACCGCACGCCGCGCGGCGTGCGCCTGACCCCGGCCGCGCAGGTGTTCCTGGAGGAGGCCCGGCGCGTGCTGCTGGCCTTTGAGCAAGCCCAGACCAAGGCGCGGGCGGTGGCGGCGGGACACCGGGGCATCCTGCGCATCGCCTTGGCCGGCGGTGTCGGGCGGACCCGGCTGTCGGCGCTGCTCGCGCTGTGCCGGGAGGAGGCGCCGGAAGTGGGCATCCGGCTGTTCGAGGCACCGCTGTCGCAGGTGGTGGGCGGGCTGGGCAACGACCTGTACGACGCGGCCTTTGCGATGGCCGGCGAGATGGAGACCGGGGTGGTCGCCAGGCCCGTGTGGCAAGACCCGCTGGTGGTGGCCATACCCGCGCGGCACCCCTTGCTGGTGCACAAGCGGGTGCCGCTGGAAGAGGTTATGGGCTACCCGCTAGTGCTGTGCCACCCGCAGGTGTGTGAGGAGTGCAGCCGGCAATGCGAGCGACTGCTTCGCCTGGTGGAGACGCCACCGGTCGTGGCCGAGTACGTGACGACCCACTCGCTGATGTTGGCCCTGGTGGCGGCCGGCTATGGCGTGGGATTTTCCAGCGCGGCGCACGCGGTGGCATGCCGGCAGGCGGACGTGATCGTCCGGCCGCTGGATGAAGACTCGGCGGCGCTGACGACCTACCTGCTACATCCCGAGGGCGCGATGTCGGAGCCGTTGCGCCATTTCATCGACCGTGCGCAGCGTGTCGGCCATATGCCGTTGGATACGCAACGGCCCGCATGAGGTTGCTTCAGGCGGGTTGGCCGATTCCATTTTGGTCAAAGCGCCAGACCTGTTTTGCCACAGCGGGACTCCATTGCCGCAGTGCACGGGTGCGTTGCACTCAGGCGTTGCTCGCGGTTGCGGTTGGCATCCTGCGATGAAACTCGCATGCCCATCGCGTCGCGTCACAGCGAAGACGCGCGGCGCAACAGTGCTTGCCGTATGCGCATCGGCTCTGGCGTGTTGAGCTGATCGCGCTTTACTGGGCCTTTTCCCCTGCAAAGACTTCGGCCTGGTTATCCGGGTCAGACATGGTGCCCGCGAATGACGCTGGTGACAGCACGTTTCGCGGCTTACGAATTGTGAGTGCTGGCGCCATGCGCGACAAGGCGCACATCTCGCAACGAAACCGGCGGCATCACCGATGCCACGGTATTCGCCGCTTCGCCACCTGCTCGTTTCGCCCGGAGATTCCTGGACAGGCACGCACGCCGCCTGTACGGCGGGTGCGCGTGCATGGACTCGGTGCGATGACGAATGGAGGCGCGCGATATGCCGAAGTCGAGCAGCATGGCCGATGGCGCCAAGACCTACTACCGCCCGATCGAGGCGGCAATCCGCTGGAGTGGATTGCTGCGCTCCGAGCAGCGCATCCTGGCGACCTTGAAACAGCGGCCTCTGCCGGAGGCAACGGAGTTTCCGCGCTGGCCGATGCTGCGGTTGAATGCCGAAAGAATCTTCGATGCGCTGGCCCACGGCGAAATGCCGTATGGCAAGGATGGCTTGGGGCGGGACACGCAGGGTCTGGCGATGGACGACCCGTCGCTGACCGTGCGGCACGTCGATCTGAAAGCCTGGATGGCGCACTACTACCCCGGCGAGAAACCGGTGTTTCTGTTCGATGAGATCGAGCGTGCGCTTCACCCGGCGATCAGCCTGGACACAGTGGGCGCATTGCTGGTCGAGCGGGAAGTGATCAAGGCGCGGCTGGCGGAACACTTGGGCGTGCACGAGACGCTGCGCGCCGAGCACGAGGCGCTGCTGAAAACGCACGCCGCCTGCGCGGCTGACGCGGAGCGTGCGAACACGCCGGGGCCGCGCAGCGAATCGACCTACCTGAACATCGTTGGCGGGTTACTGACGCTGCTGCTGGGCAAGTCGCCTAGCGGCATGCCGTATTCCAGCTTCCTGACGCAGGAGGCCATCATCAGCGCGATGGTGGCGCACCACGGCAACGCGATGGGCATCACCGAGCGCACCCTGCAGGCCAAGTTCGCACTGGCTCGGCGCAATTTGCAGAGCACAAATTCCTGAGCGATGCCAGACCGTATCTGCGGTCGCGGATACCGCATTTGCGGTGTCTTTCTTCAACGCGGCGTTTTTAATTCGAGTCACGCCAATCAGCGCCACTGAGCGTTAAGGAGTGACCCTCATGTCTTCGCAGACCGCCGCCACGGCAGCACCGACCGAACACCGCATCCTGCGCCGCGCCGAGGTCGAAGCCAAGACCGGCTTCAAGCGCGCGCACATCTACAGCCTGATGAAGGAAGGCAAGTTCCCCAAGGCGCTGCGCCTGGGCGTGCGCGCGGTGGGCTGGGACTCGATGGAGATCGAACAGTGGATCGCTGATCGCCTCAAAGAACGCGCTTGACGCTTCTTCTCGGTTCATGCCACACGAAGAGGAGAAGCCCATGCAGGTGGTGTCCATCATTTCAACCAAGGGCGGCGTGGGCAAGACCACGACGGCGGCCAACCTGGGTGGCTTCATCGCCGATGCCGGGCTGCGCGTGCTGCTGCTGGACCTGGACGTGCAGCCCACGCTGTCGAGCTACTTCACGCTGGACGTGCGCGCGCCCGGCGGCATCTACGAGATGCTCGCCTTCAACGAGCGGCGCATTGAGCACCTGGTGTCGCGCACCGCGATCGCGGGCCTGCACCTAGTGCTCTCCAACGACGACCGCGGCGAACTGAACACACTGCTGCTGCACGCGCCCGACGGGCGCCTGCGGCTGCGCAACCTGTTGCCGGTCTTTCGCGAGCACTACGACCTGCTGCTGATCGACACCCAGGGCGCGCGCAGCGTGCTGCTGGAGATGGCGGTGCTGGCGTCCGACCTGGCGCTGTCGCCGGTGACGCCGGAAATCCTCGCGGCGCGCGAGCTGCGGCGCGGCACGCTGCAACTGATCGAGGACATCGCGCCGTATCGGCACCTGGGCATCGAACCGCCGCAGCTGCGCCTGCTCATCAACCGTGTGCATACAGTGTCGTCGAACGCGCGGCTGGTCCAGCAGGCGCTGCGACAGGTGTTCCAAGAACAGGCCGGCGTGCAGGTGCTGGACACCGACGTGCCGGCCATCGAAGCCTATCCGCGCGCTGCGACACGAGGATTGCCGGTGCATCGGGTGGAGTACCGGCAGCCGGCTGGGCGCACGGCGCCCGCGGCGCTGGACACCATGCGCGCGCTGGCCGGCGAGCTGTTTCCCGCGTGGCGGGAGCACTTCGCGCTGGTCACCGGCCGGGCCGATGCGGGAGGGGCTGGCCATGGCGAGCGCGCATGAACTGGCGCGCGGCCGTGAACGGCTGCGAGCGCTGATCGAGTTCGCGCTGGGCGAAGGCTGGCGCGTGGTGCGCACGTCGGGCGGGCACCTGAAATTCACGAAACAAGGCTGCGCGTCGATCTACACCAGCTCGACTGCGAGCGACCACCGTGCCGACCGCAATGCCCGCGCGCAGCTTCGCCGCGCCGACCGGCAGGCGCAGGAGAACGGCCGTGGCTGAGCTGACGCCGCAGGACATGGCTGCCAAGCTGCTGGCCACCGGCTTCGAGCGCAGCGGCCCTTCGGCCGCGACCTTGAGCGACCCCATCGCCGACACGCCGATGGTGGTGACCCTGGACCAGTTGCGGCCCTACGACCACGACCCGCGCGTGACGCGCAACCCGGCCTATGCGGAGATCAAGGCGTCCATCCGCGGACGCGGGCTGGACGCGCCCCCTGCTATCACGCGCAGGCCGGGCGAGGCGCACTACATCATTCGCAACGGCGGCAACACGCGGCTGGCCATCCTGCGCGAGTTGTGGAGCGAGACCAAGGAGGAACGCTTCTTCCGCATTGCGTGCCTGTTCCGCCCGTGGCCGGCACGCGGCGAAATCGTGGCGCTGACCGGGCATCTGGCCGAGAACGAGCTGCGTGGCGGGCTGACCTTCATCGAGCGGGCCTTGGGCATCGAGAAGGCGCGCGAGTTCTACGAGCAGGAATTCGGCCAGGCGCTGTCGCAGAGCGAACTCGCGCGGCGGCTGACTGCCGACGGCTATCCGGTGCCGCAGTCACACATCAGCCGCATGAACGATGCAGTGCGCTATCTGCTGCCGGCGATACCGACGCTGCTCTACGGCGGGCTGGGCCGGCATCAGGTGGAGCGGCTCGCGGTGCTGCGCAAGGCGTGCGAGCGCACCTGGGAACGGCGTGCGCTGGGCCGACCGCTGGCCGTGGACTTCGCTTCGCTGTTTCAGGATGTGCTGTCGCAGTTCGACACGCAGCCGGAGGGACTCTCGCCCCAGCGCGTGCAGGACGAACTGGTGGGCCAGATGGCCGAGCTGCTGGAAGCGGACTACGACACGTTGGCATTGGAAATCGACGACAGCGAAAGCCGTCAGCGAGCATTGACCAGCGAGCCGGCCGCGCCGAACCCGGCAACGCCTGTCGAACCTGCGGCGCCAGCCGTCACGCCGCAACGGCCGCCAGCGGCGCCAACGCCACGGGACACCCCTCCGGCAGCGCCACCGGCAGAGACACCCTCGGCACCACCGGCCGCTGCCCCAAACGACCAGGACGGGCAGCGCGACGAGCGCCTGCAGGGGCACATCGTGACGCCGGCCCCGACCACCGAGCGCTTGCAGTCCATCCAGCGCCTGGTCGCGGACCAGCTCGGCGACAAGCTACCCGACTTCGAGGCCGATGCGCTGCGCGCGATCCCGGTGCAGGCCGGCGGGCTCTATCCCATCTCGGATGTCTGGTACATCGAGCCCGGCCTCGACGTTCCGGATCGCCTGCGCGTGCATATCGCGCAGTTCGCTCGCGAGATCGCCGGGGAGGCGGCGGTGGCCGACCACATCGAAGCCAGCGACGGCGGCATCGGCTTCGTCTGCGTGGCGCCGGCCGTGGGCCAGGCGAAGGAGCTGCCGGCGTTCGCGCGTGCGGTGCTGACCCTGCTGCACGCGCTGAGCGCCGCACAGGCACCCGCGACCGGGCTGGATCGCGCGCGGCTGGCCGATGACCTTGGGCCGCTGCTGCATGGTCACGGCGGCTTTGGCGCGCGCCTGAGCGACGCCGGGCTGGTGAAGCTGTTCCGTCTGTTGCGCCTGGCGCGCCGGCTGTTGGATCTGGAAGCCGGCGACCCGGGCCACGAGTCCTGAGCGCGCAGGAGGCTCCCATGTCGGCACCGCACCCGCTCAACCAGGCCGTCATCGCCCAGGCGCTGCATGACCTGCGCAACGGTCAACTGCGCCGCTGCAAGGCGATGGGCTTCGGCGAGGAGGAGCTGGATGCGCTGAAGCATCCCGAACTCGTGAGCATGCTGGTCAATGCCACAGTGTCGTGGTGTTCGGTGTCGGTCAACCGCGAGGTGTTGCAGCGGCTGCTGAGCCAGGTGCATGACGTGGAGCAGGAGATCGCCACGGTAGACCGCATGCTGAGGTTGGGTGCTAGCACGGAGATGGTCAGCAGTTTCTACGGCCTCACGCACCAGGAAGTGGCGCTGCGTCGGGACATCCTCGGTCTGCCCAAGCGCAAGGGCCGGCATCCGGTGCTGAGCGAGGAGCAGGACGTGGCCTTGTGGGAGCACTGGAAGGCCGCCGTCACCAAGCGCGACATCGCACTGACCGACGACATGGCCATGCTGGTGCTGACCATGGACCTGGCCGAGGCACTGATCCTGCCGATGTCGGTGGTGTGGGCGGCGATACGAAACTGGATCGACCAGGGGCTGGCATAGCCATGACCACGGGCGGCGCACCACGGCGCGAAGGCCCCATTGCGCTGTCCGCGCTCTTCGACGAGGCCCTGCAGCACCTGCAGCCGGCGCAGGGAACGGCGCCGGTTGCCGACGGCTTCCTCTTCAGCGGCAACCGCCATGAGAGCGTACCGCGCAGACTTTTCCTCGACCGACGCCTGACACCGCTGGAGCGAAACGCCTGGCAGGTGTTCCGCCTGCAGCTCAACGACGACGGCGTGACCGCCTTTCCCACCTACGACCAATTGCGCCCCTACTTAGCCTCGATGCCCTGCGCGGCGCAGGCCTCGCACGAGACTGTGGCACGTGCCCTGACCCTGCTGCGGCTGACGCGCTGGCTCAGCCTGGTGCGGCGACGGCGCGATCCCAAGACCGGCCGCATCCAGGGCAACCTCTATGTGCTGCACGACGAGCCACTTTCGCCCTTCGAGGCAATGCAGCTAGATCCCGACTACCTGGGCCTGGTGAGCCAGGCGCTCACGCACGCGGCGAAGGCAGTGCAGGTCGTGGGCATGAACACGCTGCGGGAGATCGCCGAAGACCCGCTGCTCAGCGGGCGCACGCTGCCGACCCGCCTGCAAGTGCTGGCGCAGCGCATGGCGCGACATGGCTGGACGACGCCAGGTTATCCACAGGAGGGTGCGGACCACGAATCCGAAGAAGGCCCTGAAGCCCTGCTTCGGAATGGCGCGCGCCCGTCTTCGGAATCCGAAGCAGGGCCGAAACCCGCGCCGGACGGCTCACTTCGGAATCCGAAGGAGGACCGTACTGAAGTACTGAGTAATCGTATAAAAGAAGTACGTACAGTACCGCGCGCGCGGGCCTTGCAGAACCTGCGGCTGCCCGAGCGCTTCCTGCGCCTGAAGGACGAGCAGCAGGCCGGCGCGCTGGTGGCGTTGCAACAGGTGGAGGAAGCCCAGCGGCAGGCCGTGCTCGACGAATGGACCGCACGCTGCCGCAACAGCACGGTGCGCAACCCGGCCGGCTATCTGTTCGGCATCATCCAGAAGGCGATCCGCGGAGAGTTCAAGGCCTGGGCCGGAGAAAGTGCATCGGCGCCGCCAGCGCCCCCGCCACCTGCGCCATCGTCACCGCCGGCATCCCGTGCCGCTGACCCCGAGGTGGCACGTGCCTACCTGGCACAGCTCCGAGAAGCCTTGCGTGATCGCTGATGTTGACTATCCCCAGGGGATGGATGGAACAGGTCGCCTTCCGTGGGGTGATCCGGTCAGTCCGCCGTTTCGTCTTCTTCCGTTTCCCGCCAATAGGCGTAGTTGAACAGCGCATCCAGCTCCGTGAAGTCGTCCAGGCCCAACGACCGTCTGACCGTATCGGCATGCCCGCAGTAACTTGCGTAGCTTTCCGCGCTGACGTTCTGCTTGGTTGGATGCAGTGGGTAGTCCCGGATGCCGGCGAGCGCCAGTCCCGACACCGCGTTCTGGTTCATCACGGCGAACCGCTTGTTGTCCAGCGCGTGCAGAATCTCAGTCAGCAGGTTGATGCCTGCTCCGGTGATGGCGCCGAAACGTCCATGTAGAACGGTAAACGCTTCGGCAGGCGAGAGGTTGCGCCGGTCAAGGATGTCCGCCACTGCGGCCACGAACTGCCCTGGGTGGTTGGCGATCCGGCTCTTGCCGCGGTGCAGCCCACCGGAATGGAACAGGCCGATCAGCGCGTCGTAGCGACTCGGAAAGTCGCTCCTGGCATTGCTGCTCAGGGCCGCCAGCTCTGCCAGCCTGCGCCTTGCCTTGCGCAGGTTTCCCTTGCGGCCGGTCTTCTGCGCAGTGAATCCATGCGCTGAATCGTCGCTTTTCATCAGCTCCAGGAGGTCGGCCAGGATCGTGAAGTCCGGCCCCTCGGTTCGGCTCGCCTTCTGCGCACGCTTCTTGGCCACCTTCCGGCAAGTGTCGTGGATGATGTATTCCCGCTCGTAGGCATCAATCCGGGGCTTGGTCGCTGGCACGAGAATCCTGTCCGCGACCAACGCATCGAGGTGTCGCGTGACCGATGCCATCAGCGCGCCGCTCGCGTCGTCGACCAGGGCCGATGCCTCGTAGTTGCCGTAGAAGCCTCCGTGGGTGAGGTTGGCCGAGCCGACGATCACCGAGCATTGCTTGCCGTTCTGGAAGGCGTAGATCTTCGGGTGGAAGGTGTCGCTGGCGTTGCTGAGGTACAGGACGAGCGCGTTCTTCTCGGCGAGCGCAAAGAGCTGTCGGAGTGCTTCGGGTTCGGTCAGGTGGAAGTCCAGACCTATCGCAAACCTGGCCTTCAATCCCCTTTCCAGCGCCTTGCGCAAGGGCTTCAACAAGTCGCCGAGGGCCGATCTCTTCGCGAAGGCCACCAGGCATTCCAGGCGTTCCGCCCGCTTCAGCAGCTTCTCGACCACGTGGCCGTGCCCGTGCTCTTCCCCGTTCAACAGCAACTGAACGGCTTTCCCATCCTGCATGTTTTCCCCTCGTTGTTCTACGCAGCAACCCCAGGTGCGATGCGCCCCCAGTCATTGTCATGGTTCACGCCCCGACATCAAGCATCGATCGCTCAAGACCTATCCCCAGGGGATAGCCGGCACACACAGCCTTCCGTGCGGAACAAACCGGGCGCGCATGGGCTGCGGTTTGTTGACTGACAGCCTTCCGGCCGATGCCGATGCTGGCGACTCGCCCCTTCACCGCGAGTCGCTCCCATGGCCAACGAACGCACAGAACCCCTACAACTGAATCTCGGATCGCTGCGCAGCGCGATGTCGCTGACGCTGCACACGCACCACGCTTCGCGCATCTGGCACGGCCGCGCGCCGACCGAGGGGCGCCCCGGCATCATCGGTCTCAACGGCTTCATCAGTGCGATGAACAAGATGAAGCGCGGCGCCGAGCAGGACGACCCGTACTCGGACTGGTGGATGTTGCGGATCGAAGACAAGCTCGCCGACACCAAGACCCGCCTGCAGACCCTGCGCGAGCAGGTGGATCAGGCCCTGGCCGACGTGCCGCCGGCGCTGTCGCTGGGCGAGAACATGAACGTGCAGCCGGTGAAGCTGCCGCTGTTCGTCAATGCGCAGCTCGGCTTCATGGCGGTGTACCTGCTGGCCGACTACGACGACTTGGCCCGCAAGCTCATCCTGGCGCATCACACGGCGCTGATCGACCGCAGTACCTTGGAACGCTGGCTCAACGATGGCGCGCACGCCTTGCGCAGCCTGTTCTCGCTGGCCCAGCAGTACCGCTATTCCGGCACCCAGCGCGATGACTTCGCTGCGAACAACGCCGCGGCGCGTGCCGCACTGGAGAAATACGGGCCGCTGCCGCAGGAGGTGCTCGAAGGCACACACCGCTCGCGCTTCGCGCCGCCCTTGGTGCGCCGCACTCCACTGACCGCCATGCAGCGCGAACCTGCCGAGGCCAGGGCCAGCACACCGGCGGAAACCGCGGACGAGGCCGAAGCCGTTGCGACGGACGAGGACACCGCCAAGCCCGACAAACCCAAGAGGTCGAGGAAGTCCGCCAAGGCGACCGAATCCACCGATGGGGATGCACCAGCATGACGGCGCAATCCTCCGCGGCGCCTCGACACTTCATGCCGCTGGAACAGCCCGACTTCCAGCGACTGGAACACGCCGCCTACCTAAAAGGCCTTTTGAAGCCTTTTAAAGGTAAGGGAAGTCTGGAGGCCTGGGCCAGCCAATGCATGGCGCTGCGCGACGACTTGATCGCGCTGGCGATGAGACGAGTGCTGCCGCAGGCACGCACCTACCCCTTCAACCTGCTCGGCTCGCAACTGGCTCAGCAGACCACTGGCGCAGGCACGACCTTCCTGCGCTGGCGCAACCTCGACCGGTCCAGCATGGGTGTGACGCTGTGGCAGCACCTCATCGCCAGCCCGTCCACGCCCGATCGCCTGGTCGACGATCTCTACGCGATGGAGCTGCAGCGCATCGCGCTGAACATGCAGATCAGCCTGACTCACAGCATTGCCCGCCAGGCCCTGGAATGCGCCGACAAGATGTCCCAAGCCGAGGCGGTCTACCTGCGCCGTGTCCACCACGGGCACGGTGTTTCGATCCAACCCACCACGCGACAGGAGGCACCATGAGCACGCATTTCAGCGGCGAAGGCAACATCGGTTCTGCGCCCGAGTACCGCGAGTTCACCAACGGCAACGACGAACCGCGGCGTCTGCTGCGCCTGAACGTCTACTTCGACAACCCGGTGCCGAAGAAGGACGGTGAATACGAGGACCGCGGCGGCTTCTGGGCGCCGGTGGAACTGTGGCATCGCGATGCCGAGCACTGGGCCAGTCTCTACCAGAAAGGCATGCGCGTACTGGTCGATGGCCGCACGGTGCGCGACGAGTGGGAGGATGCCGACGAGAACGAACGGGTCACGTTCAAGATCGAGGCCAGGCGTGTGGGCATCCTGCCGTATCGCGTCGAGGCGGTGGTGCTCGGCACCAAGCCGGCCGCCGGCCAATAGATGTCCTTCGAGGGCGGCTGTAGCAACCGTCAACCGCCCGCCATGCACCAGTTATCCCCTGGGGATAGCGTCATCGACGTCCATCGGCTTCCAGTCGCCCTCCCGACACGACGCTTCCGCAGCGCCTTCCGCAACGACCTGCCCACACCGCTGCGGGCGGCGTTTTCCTGTCGTCCACACAAATCGGTGTCCATCCCGTTCCGCTTCCTTGCTGTCGAGTTCTCACTGCGCGGACATGCTGTCGTCCATCCGATCAACAGCACGTATCCGAGGAGGCTCCATGCGCGTGTTCCTGTGCGAGAAGCCTTCGCAAGGCAAAGACATCGCCCGCGTGCTGGGTGCCGGCCAGCGAGGTTCCGGCTGCTACAGCGGTTCGGGTACCGTCGTGACCTGGTGCATCGGTCATTTGGTCGAAGCGGTTCCGCCCGAGGGCTACGGCGAGCAGTACAAGCGCTGGTCCATCGAGCAACTGCCCATCCTTCCCGAGCGCTGGCGCGTCGAGCCCAAGGCCGCGACCGCCGCGCAGTTCAAGATCGTCAAACAGCTCATCGGCCAGGCAAACGACCTGGTGATCGCCACCGATGCCGACCGCGAAGGCGAAATGATCGCCCGCGAAATCCTCGACCTGTGTGGCTACCGCGGCCCAATCCAGCGGCTGTGGCTGTCGGCGCTCAACGACGCCTCCATCCGCAAGGCACTCAGCGCGTTGAAGCCTTCGACCGAGACGCTTCCGCTGTACTACTCGGCCTTGGCGCGCTCGCGTGCCGACTGGCTGATCGGCATGAACTTGAGCCGGCTGTTCACCGTGCTCGGGCGTCAAGCCGGCTACTCGGGCGTGTTGTCGGTCGGCCGCGTGCAGACCCCCACGCTGCGCCTGGTGGTCGACCGCGACCGTGAGATCGCCAGGTTCGTATCCGTGCCGTACTGGACGGTCGAGGTCTTGCTGGCTCAGTCATGCCACTCCTTCAGCGCCCATTGGCTGCCGCCCGATGGCACCACCGATGCGGCCGGACGCTGCCTTCAGCAGCCGGTGGCGCAGAACGCAGCCGATCGTATCCGCGCCGGTCGCGAAGCCCTGGTGGTGTCGGTCGAGACCGAGCGCGTGCGGGAAGCCGCACCGTTGCCGTTCGACCTGGGCACCTTGCAGGAAGTGTGTTCGCGCCAGCTCGGCCTCGATGTGCAGGAGACGCTGGACATCGCCCAGACGCTGTACGAAACGCACAAGGCGACGACCTATCCACGCTCCGACTCGGGCTACCTGCCCGAAAGCATGCTGGCCGAAGTGCCGGCAGTCCTCGATGCCTTGCTCACCACCGATCCCGGCCTGCGACCGTTGATCGACAAGTTGGACCGCAGCCAACGTTCACGCGCGTGGAACGATGACAAGGTGACGGCTCACCACGGCATCATCCCAACGCTGGAGCCTACCCGGCTCTCGGCCATGTCGGAGAAGGAACAGGCGGTTTACGGCCTGATCCGGACCCACTACCTGGCGCAGTTTCTGCCGCACCATGAGTTCGATCGGACAACAGCGGTGTTGACCAGCGGCGGCCAGACACTGCAGGCGACCGGCAAGCAGGTGGTCGTGCTGGGCTGGCGCTTGGCGTTGACCAACGGTGGACCGGAGAGTTCGGATGATGAGCCGGCGCAGCGCAGTCAGATCCTGCCACCGCTGACCAGCGGCATGCCGTGCGGCATCGAGCAAGTCGAGATGAAGGCGCTGAAGACCTTGCCACCCAAGCCCTACACCCAGGGCGAACTGATCAAGGCCATGAAGGGTGTCGCCAAGTTGGTGACCGACCCACGGCTGAAGCAGAAGCTCAAGGAAACGACAGGCATCGGCACCGAAGCCACGCGCTCCAACATCATCAACGGTCTGATCGGTCGCGGCTACCTGGTCAAGAAAGGCCGCGCCGTGCGCGCTTCCGACCCGGCATTCATTCTCATCGACGCGGTGCCGGCGGCGATTGCCGATCCGGGCACGACGGCAATCTGGGAACAGGCGCTGGACATGATCGAAGCCGGCCAGATGACGCTGGACACCTTCATCGAGAAGCAGTCGGCCTGGGTCACGCAGTTGGTCCAGCAGTACCGGGGCGCCAGTTTGTCCCTCAAGCTGCCGCCGGCGCCGACCTGCCCGTTGTGCACGTCGCCGATGCGCCAGCGCAGCGGCAAGAGCGGCATCTTCTGGTCGTGCAGCCGCTACCCGGACTGCAAGGGCACACTGCCTGTCGAATCTTCGACGGGCAAACGCCCGGCGCCGCGCAAGCGGCGCGCGTCACCCAAAGCGTCCTGACGCCTGAAAACACGTCTGCCGCGCCTGCCGCTCTCCCGGTGGCGAGGCATACGCCCCGCGCGTTGCGGGGCATCCCCAGCACGCGATCCCTTCTGCGACGGTGTGCGCGTCCTGCCTGGCACCTGTGGCCGCAGGGCGAGAAGGCAGTTGATCCGCGAATGGCGCCCCACGCGATTCCCTTGATCCGCGGTTCTTCCGTTCACCCCGAAGAGTCTCCTGGCGCCTTGCCTCGCGAGCCGCCAGGAGACTCTTCGGGGTCGACGGTATTCGGTGCCGGTGCCCGCCGGTGAAACAACGGGCGCCCTTTGTACGCGGATGCGTGCCAGAGGATATCGACCCCAGCCACGATACCGGTCGAGTGCGATTGCTGGTGCAGCGGTGGCTTTGACGACGGCCCCACGCCTGTAGCAGCCCACGGGTGGCACTCCTTTGTCATCCAGCCGAAGGCCTCCAGCCTTCGGCACCTTGGTCTCTCCTTGTCCTGAAACACGCCGGCCGCACGGCCGACAACCTCTGTTCCCTGCCTCACAACCGGCTCCGCACTGCGGGGCATTTTCGTGTGCGCAGCTACATGGCGACGGCCTATCCAGCGCTGGGAAATCAGGAACCGTGCAGCTTCGATTTGTTGCACGACAGGCTCGCACTGCTCTCCGAAGCTAAGCCCATGCGTTGCTGACTCCGTCAGCGCCATGCCCTGGCAGCTCCGGTCTTCAAGGCTGCGCCGCGGAATCCTCCGCTCCGACCGAACCAGTCCGCTTCGCATCGCTTGCGCGGATGCCGCCAGTACCTGGCGTCGATGCTTCGATCCACCTCACGGGAAGTTCCTTCATCCCGTCGGGATGTGGCGCTTTCCATTTCCCCTATGGAGCGCTCCATGTCCCTTGCTTCCTCTTCACCGCCCATCACGGCACTGGCGGCCCGAACCGAATCCATCGGCTATCTGGCCCTGACCTTTGCCGGCAAGCGCCTGCCTCTGCAGGTTCTGCGCAGCGCTGCCGGTTACTACATCGGCACGTTCGATGACCACGACGGCCCTTGCTCCCGCGAGTCCTTCGAGTACTTCCCCAGCCGCGACGCCGCAGCCACAGCCCTGGTGACAGGTGCATGGATGCAGCGCCCGTACCCGTGATTTTTCCTGCCGCCCAAGGAGATTCCTCATGAGCTTGTCCCTGCCTCAAGATGTGTTCGATCAGATCGCGCTGGAAGATGCGCATTTCACCAAGGCTCCGGCCGCGTTCTTCCAGGCCTGGAAGCGCGGCGCCGAAATCGCCGGTGCCGAATGGTTCGGCGACGGGACGCGGGCCGGATTGGAGCGTGCCACCACCAAGTGGGACCTGCGCCCCAACATGCTGATGGTCAACGATGCCCTGGGCGTCCTGAGTTCCGGTCAGCGCATGTTCCTCTCGGCCATGGTGAGCTTCTACAACAGCCGCGAGGGTGCTGCGATGCTCAAGCGCTGCGGCTTCGAGGGCCTGTCCGATCTCGGCGGCCTCGATCTGGAACGGCGCAAGGTTATCGCCGACCTGGTCCTCAACTACAACGGCTGGTGAGCCTGCCTCGCCGCCGAACTCGCACCTTTTCTCCAACCCCACGAGGGACACGCGTCCCTGCCGGGGCCGTGTCCCTCCTTTTCATTTCAGGAGTGGCACATGTCCCTGACGCTCAGACAAACTGTCCGGCGGCTCAACGCGTATCAGGCGCGCACCAGCGCTGGCTTCTACGGCGACGGTCAACTGCCAGGTCGCTGGTTCAGAGCCCGACTCGTTCGCGGCACGACGCTGGAGGTCCATGACTGGATCACCTGGGTCGCCGTACCGGACGGCACCTGCTTCCGCGACCACAACGGCAGGCAGTTCCTGACCGTGACCTATCCCCCATCGGACACACCACCAGCAGGCATGCCCGCCCGCTGAGCGGCTGCGTCCGTCATCCCGAGGACCGATGCCTGTCTGGCGTCGATACCTCGCTTCGCAACTCTGCGGACTCCCCACGTCCGCCAGGGCGCGGCTCCGCAGTTTCTTCAACCAAGGAGCCACCATGTCCAACAACTACTACGACGCCACCGGCGTTCTTGTGCTCGACCGGATCACGCCGGTCATCACCGCGCTGTTCGGCGGGTTCAATCTGGACGAGACCTATCCCGGCGACGGAGAGACGTACATCGCCCGGACATCCGAAGGCAGCGATCCGCAATGGGACGACATCCGCGACAACCTGGTCGAACTGGCCTACCAGCTCGGCCGGCCGTTCCCCGAGGATGAAGAGCCCAGCATTCAGTCCTACCTACGCCTGCTGGCGAAGCACTTTTCCGCGGAGAGCGATCCGCAACTGGATCACCTTCTCAGGGCTCATCGCTTCGAGGACGGCGCGGAACTGGACACGCTGTTTGTCGTCGCCAGATGCCTCGACGACGGACACGGCCTCCGAGCCATCCGGTTCGAGGGATGCTGGCACAGCGACAGGCCGCGTCTCTTCGAGTTTGGCGGCAACGGCATGTTCATCAGCCGCGACGTCACCGTCTACAGCAGCTCGACCCGCGCCCTGGAACTCGGGCAGGACCTGCACAAGGCGATTCAGGTCGGCGATCTTGACGAGGCGGCCGCCCGGATCGCACTCGAAACCGTCAGCCTGCTCGCCGGTATCGGCGATGACGCCACCCGCAGATCCCTGCGTCTGAGGCTCGCCGAACGCCTGCTGGAAAGCAGCACTTCCCACCGCTCCGCCTGAGCGTCCACCACTTCATCCACCCGCTGGGGCTTAATCCCCAGCAGGGGATAGCTCCGCCTATTCTCTGCTGGAGAAATCCCATGTCCATCCAATTGAATCCGTTCGTTCGCGGCTATCAGAACCTGCGCATCGTCCGCACGCTTTGCATCACCTCCGAGGACGACAGCCCACCGGTCTGGCGGCCGCTTCATTCCAGCCAGGCTCATCTGCCTGACGATCAGGTCGCACAGTTCCCCTGCATCTTGTGCAACGACTTTGCCCTGATCACCGAGGGCCAGGAGATCAGCGAGGAACTTGAGGATCAATGCCAGACCGAGGGCATCGTGCGAACCGTGACCTATGCGGTTGCCGGCGATGACTTCGGCCAGCCTGTCCATGTCGGCGACACCTATTCCGACGAGGCCGCACGCGAAGTCATCCGGCGCCTGACATTCGAGACCGGCTTCTACAGCCGCTGCTGGGAGATCAGTTCCGCCCACATCACCGAAGATGCCGGGCGCTACCTGGCCGAGCTGGCCGACATCGCCACGCCGACCCGGTTTCTGTTCGTCGCGTTCCGCATTCCGTACAGCCCGGCGATCGGGGTCAAGCTGATCGCCACGCCCTGGACGGACGAGAACCTCGGCCATGTCGAGGGCATCACGGCCGAAGACCTGCGTCGGGAGCATCTCAAGAAGGCCATGCCCGAGAGCCTGGTCAACGTCCTGCACCTGGCAGCGCAGGCCGACGTGCGCATCCTGATCCTCGATGCGGACGCGCAGATCCTGGAAGGTCTGCCGATCTTCGAGGAGTGATGTTCAAGCCCCAGCCCCTGTTCGCAGGGGCCTTTTTTTCGCCTTCTGGAAACCGACCAGTCCGCAGTGCGGATTCCCCGTCGGCAGATCGATGAAGCCGGTGCACGCTCAGCCCATGTCCCGCTGACTTCGGTCAGCAACATGCCCAGGTAGCCATCGACCTCCAAGGCTACGGTGCGGTTCGCCGCACAGGTCGTTGTTCATCCCCGGCGCATCCCGCGCCATTCACCTCAACCCACCAGGGGCTCCCAACCCCGGTGGCGGGCGGGCGTCCCTTGGTCTTCTTCTAGGAGATTCCCATGGACCACGCTCTCATCCGCTCTCAAATGCCCACCCTGGTCGCAGGCCATGTGCCTCGCAATGCCAGGTCGTTCAAGTTCAACGTCTACGACGGTACGCCGCAGAAAACCATGCTGGGCTTCGCGGCCGATCCCAGTCCGTTCCAAGGCAAGGTGATCGCGGTCACCGACGACGCGATCGTTGTGAAGGTCAAGCCGGCCCAGTTCGCAGTGGTCGATCGCCATCTGGTCACTGCTGTTCCAGCCGAAGGCAGCAAGGTGGAAGTCATTCCGTATGCGCGTCGCCACTTCGATGGCCAGCGCGTCGGCACACCCCGGGAGAAGACGGAGTACCTGGCCGATGGCAGGCCCTACACCGTCAAGTCGGTGATTCTGGGCGACGCCACCGCGGAGCTGCCTGTGCCACAGGCACGCTGCCCGGAACTGGCCGAACTGATCCAGCAGTTGCAGAAGCTGCCCGCACCAGACGGTCATCGGTACATCAGCCACCTACTGGTTGATGCCAATGCGCGGGACTTCTCGCTGGTCGACCCCAAGCCGCACGACATCATCGCCACGCCGCCGTCCATCCGTTTCACGGTCGAGACCGGCAAGTTCAGCGGCAAGGTCACGGTGAGCTACGACCGCGGCGGCGACGTCTACGTGGTCGAACTGCACCGCGACGGTGAATCCATCGAGCGCGTCGATGAAGTCTATTTCGACGATCTCGGTGACACGCTGGAGCGCTTGATCGATGACGGCAGTTGGCGCCTGATCCGGGTGGAAACGCTCTCCGGCAAGGCGCGCAGCGTGCAGCACTGAAACCAACCCTTGTGTTCCTTCACAGCCCCTCGATCGAGGGGCTTTTCTTTGGTTCATGCCCCGGTCGTCGAGCAATCGGGAACATCGCTGATGCCGATTCCTTCTGGCGGCCCGCGTCTGCAGGAGCCACGCTGCTGCCATGTTCCGCTGACACCCGTCAGCAGCATGCCCAGGTAGCCAAGGTCTTCAAGGCTACGACGCGGTTCCGGCCGCGTTGATCACCCCAGTTCGCTCTCGGCATCCATAGCGCGAACGTCCATCGAGTCATCGATGGAGATGCCACGGTAGTTGTTCCCAGGTCTCACGATCCATAACCCGCGCGGGGGTTTCCACACCTCCCCGCCAGGGTCGGTGTGTCTCCGCTTTTCTTGTCCTCAAGTCTGGAGATTCACCATGACCACTTCATCCGAAAAATCGTTCTTCGACCTGCACATCACTGGCCTCGGGTATCTCAATCGCATCCGCGAAGTGAAGCCCAAGAAAGGTGAGCCGTTCCTGGCCTGCGACATCGCAGCGCTCAATGGTCCGAGCAACGCTCCCGAGTACCGCCGTTTCGACGTGCGGGTGTCCGGCAGCGAAGCTCAGCATCTGGTCCGCCGTTGCGAAGAGGCCGTCAAGGCCGAACGCAAGGTGCTGATTGGCTTCCGCCTCGGCGACCTGTGGACCGACATCTTCACCTACTCCAAGGGGAAGAATGCCGGCCAGCAGGGCGTCAGCCTGAAGGCCCGCCTGCTCTTCGTGAGCTGGATCAAGATTGATGGCGAGATGGTCTACAAGGCCGAGCCCAAGACGACCGATGACGCGGCGAGCGAGGATGCACCAGCACCCTCCAGCGCGTCGGCAGCCCAGGACGCGCCCGCATCCGAAGCCGCCGCCAATGACGACGCCGATGCACCCGCTGACGCGCCGGCCCTGGCCGAGTCGTTCTGATCTGCAAGGCCCCATGCGCATGCACCGGGGCCTTGTTTTCTTCCCCTTCGATCGAGCACCGCTTGCGCTTCGGCTCCGGCGGCACGCGATCGCTCATTCGTCGAAAGGAGCTATCCATGATCAATGTTCCAGGCCAACTGGCCATCAAGACCATCCACGGTCGCAACGGCGACTTCAACGTCGGCCGTCTGGCGACTTCCATCGGCGAATTCGTCATCAAGAATGCCGAACTCGACCAGTACGCCGAAGGCAAGTACGACGGCGACTTCATCATCACCGAGATCCGACCCTCCACCTACAACACCAGTGGGCGGATGGTGATCGAGATTCGCGCCCACCTGGGCGGTATGACCTTGTCCAGCATCGATCCCCTGAGCCGTGACGAAGCCCGTCGGCTGAGTCCGCAGGAAGTCGATCCGATCGACGAAGAGGCGCAGGCACCTGTGCCTGTCGCAGCCCCGGCACCTGCCAAGGCGAAGGGTCGCAAGACCCGCGATCCGCTGGTCGATACCACGCCGTTCGGCACGGAGAAAGCAGCCAAGCCGTCTCTCGAAGCCTCGGCCGAGGAAGACGACACCGCACTGTTCGGCGCGCTTTGGCCGCTGGGCGACAGCGTCAAGCTCGATCCGACCGTGGATCGTCGTGTCCTGCGTCAGCAGCGCGACCGCCTCGGGGTGCTGGGTTATTCGTTCGCCCCGTTGTCTCAGGACTGGCACCTCGCCACCGCCTGATCCATCCGCCGCGCAAGCGGCCAGCCACCACCCGCCGGGGTTCTTCCCCGATGGGGAGGACTCCGGCTCTTTCTTCAAGGAGAACTCTCATGGGCTGGTATTTCTCAAGGCAATCCCGCCATCAACTGATCCAGGAGCTGATCGAACCCCGCGACAACGAGCAGCTTCGCGCGGAGACCGTCGCACACACCTTGCGCGGCAACGTGCTGTGGTCCGTCGTGCGCATCACCGCCAAGCAGGAAGGCATCAAGCCGGGCCTCGGCATTGGCGACTCCTATCACTACATCCGCTGCGACCTGCTGGAGGGTTCCGGCAATGAATGGGGCTACAAGCCGATGGATGAGTCGATGCACCCGTACTACTACTCGTGCCCGCTCAGCTATCTGGCGATGGCGCCCGAGCAGTCCCCCCAGTGGCGCGAAGGCGTGCGCGCCTACCACGCGCGTCGTCGCACGCCGACCCTACCGGCTACGCCGGTGTCGGCCTGATCCCAGGAGGCTCACGATGGACCCCATCCTCGCGTCTCTTCCGGCATCGCTACTGTCCTTCGTCGAAGACCAGTTGTCCAACAACGACGTCTCGCCCGACGAGGAACTGCTCGACCACTTCATCGCCAACTGCCTCACCGATGAGCAGGCACGGCAGGCGTTGACCTACCGCGACAGCTACTCGGCCAACATCTACCTGGAAGGCTTCACGCCGATCCGCAAGGCAGACGAGGCGCTTCGTTTTAATCCGGCCACGCGGCAGTTCAAGCCGGACTGAGCCATTCCTTTTCCACCCCACGGGGCAGTACTTGCCCCAGCGGGCAGTGCTGTCCCTTTCTTTTATCCAAGAGGACATCACCATGCCTGCACACTCCGATCCCAAGCCGCTCTACCGCATCGACGAATGCCCCGACCTGATGGCCGATGGCTGCGTCGGCGACGAACAGGGCAATCTCGTGTTCCTTTCCATCTGGGCGCGCGACACCGCCATCCAGGAGTTCCTGGCACGTCTGACCCTCGGGCGCGACGAACAGGGGCTGGACCAGTTCCACGTCATCACCGAACAGGGCGGATCGATCCCGGTCTTCGTCGGCAACGTCGAGAACCTGGAGAAACGCTCCACGCGCGTCTTCCGGCGCACGCTGTTCGGTTCCATGGTCAACCTGTGGTTGTTCGACCGCCGCTGCGTGAAGCCCGACAAGGCCAACGCCAGCGCGCTGGCCCTGCTGCCCAGGGATTCATCGCATCGCACCGATCGGCTGTGGACGCTGGTGCAGGACACCTGCCCACTGCCGTTGCTCGATCACTGGCGCGACACCGTGCTGGAACTGCTGCAAGTCCGCGCGATGCTGAGCCGCCTGCCATCCGCCATCGGCGCGTTGGAAGGTCATCGGCTGGCTATCGACGTCCCGGCGCTGACCACCGCGCTGGGTGACCTGATTCGCAACGGCACCCTCGGGGCGTCGCGGTACGAGCTGGCTTCCGGCGCACCGCTTCGGCGCGTGGCCTGAGTCATCTCCATGTACGGGCATGCGCGGCGCGCGTGCCCGTCTTCCTTCATCCCACTTCCTTCCAGGAGGTTCCCATGGCTCTCATGTTCCCGCGCCTTGCGCGCAACTTCATCAAAAACGGCTATTTCCCGACCGATGAGCCCACATTGGAACGGGCGTTGTCCGCACTGGCGCCAGCCTCTGGCCCGCTCTCCATCCTCGATCCCTGCGCCGGCGAAGGCGTGGCGATTGCCGAAGCTGCGCACGCCCTCGGGCGCGAGCAGGTTTCGGCTTATGCCGTCGAGTACGACGCCGAGCGTGCCCGCCACGCCCGGCAACTGGTCGATCGTTGCCTCCACGGCGACCTGATGGACGCGCTGATCAGCCGGCAGAGCTTCGGCCTGTTGTGGCTGAACCCGCCGTATGGCGACCTCTCCAAGGACGTCAACGGCAACATCGGCTATCAGGGCCAAGGCCGTGCCCGGCTGGAGAAGTTGTTCTATCAGCGCAGCTTGCCGCTGCTGCAATACGGCGGTGTGCTGATCTTCATCGTGCCGTCCTACGTGCTCGATCCCGAGCTGGTCGGATGGCTGACGCGCCATTTCGCAGACCTGCGGATCTACCGTGCGGTGGAGGCGCAGTTCAAGCAGGTGGTGATCTTCGGTCGGCGGGTTCGCCAGCGCGACCAGGCGTCGGACTCGGCCAAAGCCGTGCGCGGGCTGCTGTTGCAGATCGGGCAAGGCGATGCTGAGGCTGAGGAACTGCCAGTGGAATGGCCGTTCCTGCCGTACACCGTCCCAGTGTCTCCCGCGGAGCCGGAGCACTTCTATCGCGTGACGATGGAGCCTGAGCAGTTCGCCGATGAAGTCGGCCGACTGCAGGGGCTATGGCCGTCGCTCGACACCCACCTGGGGGCCGCGCAGCAGTCGCTGCGTCCACCGGCGCGGGCCTTGTCCCACTGGCATCTCGCTCTGGCCTTGGCTGCGGGCGCGATCTCGGGCGTCGTGACCTCGAAGAGCGGCAGAACGCTCGTCGTGAAAGGTGATACCCATAAGGAGAAGACTCTCCAGACGGAGTACACCGAGCGCGACGACGGCTCCGTGGCCGAGACACGCATCCTCACCGACAAGTTCGTGCCGGTCATCCGCGCCTGGGACATGACACCGGGCTCCGCCACGCGGGGCGAGGTGCTGACCATCCGCTGATCGTTGTTCCCTGACGGCAAGCCGCCAGTGCTTCGCCGCCTTCCTTATCCACCCACAGGGGTCATGTCGCCCCGATGGGGTGCCGTGGCCTCTTTTTCTTTCTGAAGGAGAAATCACCATGGCACTCGCTGTTCTCAATCTCGTCTCGCAACCACGGTTCCCATCCGGGCAAGTGGTCATGACCGCCGGCATCAACGATCTGGTCCAGCAGGGCCAGCTCAATCCGGTGCCTTATCTGCGCCGCCACCTTTGTGGTGACTGGGGCGATCTCGACGACTGCGACCGGCGTTCCAACGATGCCGCGTTGAAGTCCGGAGACCGCTTGTTCTCGTCCTACCAGGTCACGCCGACCTTGAAGCTCTGGATCATCACCGAGTGGGACCGCAGCGTCACCACGCTGCTGCTGTCATCCGAGTACTGATCGTCCTCTGACGGCTCGGCCGTCTTTCTCTTCCCACCCCTGGGGCATGCCATCGCCCCGCAGGGGTCGGTGCATGCCCCGTCTTCATTGGAGCATCACCATGTCACTCGATCTCGAAACTGTTCCCGACGTGCCCGCGCAGGGCGACCTGCTCGAAGCCTCATCTTCTCCGCTCGCCATCAGCCTGACCGACTTCGTGTCGGAGTTCGGCGACGAGCTGCTCGATTCGCTCAACCGTGCCAATCCCCCGGTCTACACCGGCCAGGTGCGGGTGCATCGGCAACTCATCCTCACAGCCCTCAAGCGCAAGCTGTTCCAGGCGCAAGCCGATGTGGTCCATGCCGTCACCGAGCTGCTGGTCGACCGTGGCGAGCGCGCCGCGATCGTCAACGGCGAGATGGGCTGCGGCAAGACGACGGTGGGTATTGCCACCGCCGCCGTGCTCAACGCCGAAGGCTACCGCCGCACCTTGGTTCTTTCTCCGCCGCATCTGGTCTACAAGTGGCGGCGGGAAATCCAGGAGACGGTGGCCGGCGCCAAGGTCTGGGTGCTCAACGGCCCGGACACGCTGGTCAAGCTGCTGAAGCTGCGCGAGCAGTTGGGTGTACCGGCGCAGGGTCAGGAGTTCTTCGTCCTGGGCCGCGTGCGGATGCGGATGGGCTTTCACTGGAAGCCCGTCTTCACCCCGCATCGCACGCCCCACGGCGACGTGGCGGCGTGCCCGGATTGCGGCCATGTCATCACCGATCTCGACGGCGAGCCGATCACCCCGGTCGAACTCGAAGCCGAGGAGTCCCGCCGCAAGTGCAGCCACTGCGCCGCACCGCTGTGGACGCTGATTCGTCCCAGAGGCTTGTCCGCCAGTGACCAGTCCTCAACCGTGCTCAAGGCACTGAAGCGTATTCCAACCATTGGCGAAGTCACCGCGCAGAAGCTGATGCAGAAGTTCGGTGACGCCTTCCTCGCGTCGATGCTCGGGGACAATATCCACGAGTTCATCAACCTGATGGATGGCAACGGCGAGCTGGTCTTCTCGGACCGGCAAGCCCATCGCATGGAACGTGCGATGGCCAACATGGAGTTCGGCTTCGGCGAGGGCGGCTACCAGCCGTCCGAGTTCATCAAGAGGCAGCTTCCCCAAGGCACGTTCGACCTGCTCATCGCCGACGAGGCGCACGAGTACAAGAACGGTGGCTCCGCACAGGGCCAGGCCATGGGGGTATTGGCGGCCAAGGCGCGCAAGACGCTGCTGCTCACCGGCACGCTGATGGGCGGCTACGGCGACGACCTGTTCCACCTGCTGTTCCGCGCCCTGCCTGGGCGGATGATCGAAGACGGCTACCGGCCGACCAAGCAAGGTTCCATGACGTCGGCCGCGATGGCGTTCATGCGCGATCACGGCGTGCTCAAGGACATCTACTCCGAGAGCACGGGCACGGCGCACAAGACCGCCAAGGGCACCAAGGTATCGGTGCGCACGGTCAAGGCGCCGGGCTTCGGTCCGAAGGGCGTGCTGCGTTGCGTCCTGCCGTTCACCGTCTTCCTCAAGTTGAAGGACATCGGCGGCAACGTGCTGCCGCCCTACGACGAGGAGTTCCGTGAGGTCACGATGGACACGGCGCAAGCCGCGGCCTATCGCGATCTGGCGGGACGGCTGACCGCGGAGCTGAAGCAGGCCCTGGCGAAGCGCGACACGACGCTGCTGGGTGTGGTCCTCAACGTGCTGCTGGCATGGCCGGATTGCTGCTTCCGGTCGGAGACGGTGGTGCATCCACGCACGCGCAACACCCTGGCCTTCGTCCCGGCTCAGTTCAACGAGCTGGAGGTGATGCCCAAGGAGCGCGAGCTGATCGAAATCTGCAAGCAGGAGAAAGCAGAAGGTCGCAAGACCCTGGTCTATACGGTCTACACCGGCACGCGCGACACCACGTCGCGCCTGAAGGTGCTGCTGGAGCAGGAAGGCTTCAAGGTGGCGGTGCTGCGCGCGAGCGTGGATGCCTCCCGCCGAGAAGAATGGATCGCCGAGCAGTTGGACCGCGGCATCGACGTGCTCGTCACCAATCCCGAACTGGTGAAAACCGGCCTGGACCTGTTGGAGTTCCCGACGATCGTGTTCATGCAGTCGGGCTACAACGTGTATTCGCTGCAGCAGGCCGCCCGGCGCTCATGGCGCATCGGCCAGAAACAGCCGGTGCGCGTGATCTACCTCGGCTACGCCAACTCCTCGCAGATGACCTGCCTGGGGCTGATGGCCAAGAAGATCATGGTGTCCCAGAGCACGTCGGGAGACGTGCCGGAGTCCGGGTTGGATGTCCTCAACCAGGACGGCGACTCGGTGGAGGTGGCACTGGCGCGGCAGTTGGTGCATTGAGCGTTGCTGGACTTGGCGGCCCCTTCGGGGGCCGCTTCCTTTTCAGCAAAGCCCGCGGGCTTTCCGTTCCTTGTCCCGCAGTTCTTGATCCAGCGGCGGGTAGTAGATCACGTCGGGAGGGGAGTCCGAGAACCAGGCCCACTTAAGGATGCAAGCAGCACACAGCAGGGTGGCCGCCGTGACGAATGTCATTGTTGCCCTGAAAATTCTGCACTATTCTGTCATAGTTTGACTTGAATTGGCCATCATCACCATGCCTACAAGTACCAGCGAGGGCGAGATCCTCACCCTCAAACAGGTCGCCGAGTTCCTGAAGGTCACGGAGCGGACGATCTACAGACTGGCTGCAGCCAAGAAGATCCCCGCATTTAAGGTCGGCGGGACTTGGCGGTTCTCCAAGGCGGAGATCACGGAATGGATTCAGCAGCAGTCGAAGGGCGGAAAAGCCGATAAGACGTAACCACAGGAGGGGTTGATGACCCAGCAGAGCGAAAGCAATGAGCAGATGGAGCAGTCCTTGATCGACATCGCTGTCGAGAGTTGGCGCTTCTCGCGTCTGTTCGGCAAGGTGGTCAGCAAGCTCGACGCGGGCGAGTCAGGCCGCTACATCAACCAGCTTCGCTACTTCCAGAAGAAGGTCGAGGAGAACCTCGACTCGAACGGCTTGAAGCTGGTCAACGTCGAGGGGCAGCCCTACGACGCGGGGATGGCGGCATCCGCCTTGAACTTGGGCGACTTCGGCCCTGACGACGTGCTGCTCGTCGATCAGATGCTGGAGCCGATCATCATGGGGCCGAATGGTCTGCGCAAACAAGGCACGGTAATGCTCAGGAAGGTGGAAGCATGAAATACGTCGGCATCGACCTCGGTACGACCAATAGTGCCATCTGCTCGTTCGACGGGGAGAAAATTCACCTCTACAAGAGTCCGGAACAGCACGACGTCACCCCGTCCGCCATCTTCATCGACCGGCGCGGAAACAAGTATGTCGGCTCGCGCGCCTACAACAGCGCCGCGAAGAACCCCGACAACGCTGCGGTGCTGTTCAAGCGGCTCATGGGCACGAGCACGCCCGTGAAGCTGCCTGCGGTCAACCTCACGATGACGCCGGAGGAATGTTCTTCCGAAGTCTTGCGCTCGCTCTTCGGCTACTTGCCGGAGGAAATTCGAGGCGATGGCGACACCGGCACCGTCATCACGGTTCCGGCCGCGTTCAACCAGATGCAGAAGGACTCGACGATGGCTGCCGCCGATGCGGCTGGCCTCGGACGTGTCGCGTTGATGCAAGAGCCAGTGGCCGCCGTGATGAGCGTCATGCGCCAGCGCAAGAACGATGGCGTGTTCGTCGTCTATGACCTTGGCGGCGGCACGCTCGACATCGCCATCGCCGAAAGCATCGCTGGCCGGGTGAACCTGCTCGCCCACGGCGGCATTGCCATGTGCGGCGGACGTGACTTCGACCGCATCCTGTTCGACAACATCGTCAAGCCGTGGCTGATGGAGAACTTCGATCTGCCGGAGGACTTGACCGCGAATCCGCAGTTCAAGTCGCTGCTTCGGATGGCTACGTGGGCAGCGGAGAAGGCCAAGATCGAGTTGTCGCAGAAGGAAGAAACGGTCGTTAGCCTTCCCGAAACCGAGTTGGGCGTCCGAGATCAGGCCGGTGAGGAAATTTACATCGACATCACCATTGATCGCAAACGCTACGACGAGCTGATCGCGCCCAAGGTGGAAGAGTCCATCCAGTCCGCCCGCGAGACGCTCGAAAAGGCCGGGTTGAGCCCGCACGATGTCGAGCGCGTCGTGTTCGTGGGCGGCCCCACGCACTACAAGCCGCTGCGCGACAAGGTCGCCTTCGAGCTTGGTGTCGCGCCGTCCACCGACGTGAACCCAATGACGGCGGTTGCCGAGGGTGCGGCGGTGTTTGCCGAATCCATCGACTGGGCATCGCAAAGCCGTGGGCGCAAGAGCGCCCGTGGTGCGATCAGCGCCGGTGGCGCGCTCGACCTTTCGTTCAACTACATCGCGCGCACGCCGGAACCGAGAGCCAAGTTCGTCGCCAAGCTCGGCGGGCGCACGCCTGCGGGCATCGAGTTCCAGATCGACAGTCTGGATACCGGGTGGTCGTCTGGCCGCGTTGCGCTGAAGGATGGCGCAAGCGTCGAACTCAGCCTGACCAAGCCCGGCGACAACATCTTCAAGGTGTTCGTGTTCGACTCGAATGGTGCGCCCGTGGGCTTGCGCGAGGACAAGATCGTCATCGCGCGAACCGCCGCCAGCATCGACGCGATTCCCGCGTCCCACTCCATCGGCGTGGAGGCCCGCGACAAGGTTGGCGGGCGCTTGGTGCTGGACTACCTCGTGCGTGAAGGCGACCAGTTACCCAAGAAGGGCAAGAAGTCCTTCAAGGCAGGCGAATCCCTCAAGGCCGGAAGCGCCGGGTCGATCAAGTTCAAGCTGTGGGAAGGCGAAATCTCCGATCCCATCAACGACAACCGCTTCATTGGCATGTTCGAGATCAAGGGCACGGACTTCGACGACGGCGTCATCGCCGCAGGCGCGGAGATGGTCTGCGAGTTCGAAGTGCTCGACTCCGGCAACATCCAATTGGAAGTCTCGGTGCCGTCGATCAGCGGTTCATTCAAGAGCGGGCGCAACTACTACTCCAGCCAGGAAGGCAAGATCGACTACTCCAATCAGGCCAAGAATATTCAGGAGCAGTCGGAGCACACGCTGGAGCGTCTCGAAGAGATGGCATCCAAAGTAGATGACCCACGTCTGGAACAGGCCCGCGAGAAACTGGAGCAGGCCAGCACCATCGAGTCCGGTGAGGCCGATCCGGAAACCGCCAAGCAAGCGATGGACAACGTGCAGGAGGCCAAGCGCCTGCTGGCTCTGACGCGCAAGGCGCACCTGAAGGACATCCGCCAGCTTGAACTGGACAAGGCGGTTGACTTCTTCGACAAGGTCGTCCGCCAGCACGCCCGCCCCACGGAGGCGTCGTCGTTCGACAACTTGGTCAAGACGGCACGGCGCGCGCTTGAAAACAACAGCAGCGACTTCGAGTCGCACTTGGACGATCTGCGCGGCCGCAACTTCATGATCTTGTGGCGTCAGGACTGGTTCGTCATCGAACGCTTCAAGTGGCTGGCGCAAGACACCTATCTCTTCCCCGATGCTAGAGAGCACGCGCAGCTCGTGGCGGTTGGAGCCGAAGCACTGAAGGCCAACGACATCGACAAGTTGCGGGCGGTGGTCGTCAACCTCGACTCGATTCGAGTCGGCTCTGCGGGTGACGACGACATGATGGCCGGTGCCAATATCGTTCGGAGTTGATCTCATGGCCCTCGACGCATGGCTCCCCATCGGATTCAAGCTGCCAGACGGCGCGAAAGTTCGCGCCGCGCTGTTCGAGGGCACGGATTGGCAGATCTACGAAACGATGGGTGGCGGGCGCGCGCTCGTCGTGTTGGATTCGCTGGCGCAGCATTGGCTGGAAGCGGGGCTGATTGAAGACGGGACGCTCAACGCATCGCAGTTCGGCGACCGCCAGTTGCGGTCGATCTCGTGTGGGCCGAGCCAAACGCTTTGCCCGGTCAGCGACGCGAAGTCTCCTGACAACAAGGCCGAGGCGCTTTCCTTCGCCTTGGCGTTGAAGGCAACGCGCGACATCGATGCGGACTCCCCGCTGCAAGACGCTCTCTACGTCGAGAAGATCACGCGGCTGCTGCCGACCTACAGCATCAGTTCCAGAACCGGCGACGATGTCGTGCTCGGCTACTGGCTGACGGGCGGCACGAACATTCCGGCCACATCCTTTCGTCGGCTGCGTCAGTCCATGAGCTGGCTCGGTGCGGGCCATTTGAAGGATGTCGTCCAAGCGGCGGGCTTCGAAGTCGCGGAAATCATCCCGCTGGAGCGCAAGCCTGCGACTCCTGCCGAAAAAACGGAAGCAGCCCCCGCCGAGAAGGTGGAGCAAGTCAAACACGCCGAGCCGGAACCTAACAAGGTCTTCGAACTCGCCGGGCGTCCCGAGCTGGCGGCCTTCTTCAACGAGCACATCGTCGACATCATCCTGCACCGCGACCGCTACAAGTCGCTCGGCATCGAGTTCCCGTCAGCGGTGATCCTGCACGGCCCTCCGGGTTGCGGAAAAACCTTCGCGGTCGACCGGCTGGTGGACTTCCTCGGCTGGCCGAGTTTCCAGATCGACGCCTCCAGCGTCGCCAGCCCCTACATCCACGAGACCAGCAAGAAGGTCGCGCAGGTGTTCGACAAGGCGATGGAGAACGTGCCGTCCGTCCTCGTGATCGACGAGATGGAAGCATTCCTTGCCGACCGCGATATGGGGTCGGGTCATCACCGCGTCGAGGAAGTGGCCGAGTTCCTGCGCCGCATTCCGGAGGCGGTGAAGAACGACGTGCTGATCATCGCCATGACCAACCGTATCGACATGATCGACCCGGCCATCCAGCGCCGAGGGCGTTTCGATCACGTCATCAAGGTGGATTTCGCCAGCGAGGTTGAAGTGCAGTCGCTGCTGGACAAGCTGCTCTCCTCCTTGCCGAAGGAGTCGGACGTGGATTCCAAGCCACTGGCGAAGGAGCTGGCGGGCCGACCGCTGTCCGACGTCTCTTTCGTGGTGCGCGAGGGTGCGAGACTGGCGGCGCGCAGCGGCAAGGATCGGTTGGATCAGGCCAGCCTGTTGGCCGCACTGCACTCGTCGCCGGCGCGGGAACGTGAGGGTGGCGAGACCAAGCGGCGCATCGGATTCATTTAGGGGAGGCAGTTGTGGCAGCGGGCGAAGAAGAACAAAAGAAGGCAGAAGGCAAAGGCTTTGCCGGTCTTTCCTCGCTCGTGTCCGACGTGGACACGACGCCGCCCCCTGCTGCCAAGAAGGAACCCACAGGCACTTCCGGCACTTCTTCGGGCATCCCGCGTCCGGCTGCGCAGGCCGCTCAACCGCAGCCGCAGCCGCAGCCGAGCCAAACGTATCAAGAGCCTGCGCAGCCGCCGTCCTCTGGATCGTCCGGCGGCAAGTGGGTGTTGGGCATTGCCGCCGTCATTGGCGTGCTTTGGCTCATCGGTCAGTCGGACAAGAGCACGACCTCTCCAGCTCCGGCCTACTCGCCTCCCGCGCAGACCGCGACGCCAAGTTACTCGCCGCCGCCTGCTGAACCGCAAGCGCCATCTCGCCCACAGGAATCGATGCCACCTGTTGGGCAAGACTTGGTGTTTTCACCGGCGCAGATTCGCTACTGCCTGGCCGAGGACATCCGCATGGAGGGTGCGAAATCGGCTCTCAACAACTACATCGACTCAGACGTGGATCGCTTCAACGCGATGGTGGCCGACTACAACAGCCGCTGCGGGAGCTTCCGTTACCGCAGCGGCGCGCTGGAGAGTGCGCGGCGTGACATCGAGCCGTACCGGAGCCAGCTTCAGTCTGAAGGCAGGAGCAAGTTCGCTCGTCCATCCACTGGCTCGCTGTCGACACCACCGCCATCGCGTCCTGCTCCAGATGCGACGGTGCAAGCGATCCAGCGCAAACTTAACGAACTCGGTTACGACCCTGGCACCGCTGACGGCTTAATGGGACGAGGCACACGTTCGGCCATCATCGCTTTCCAGCAGGACAGAGGCTTGGCCGCGAGCGGCCTGGCAGATCAAGCGTTGCTGCTTCAGCTTCAGCGTGCGCCTGCACTCACGTCGCCTTCACCGGCAGAGAGTCGTCCTGCCGCCGCATCAGTGCAGTTGTCATCCGCAGAAGCGGCTTCGCTAGAAGCGGCGTGCTCAACAGACAAGTATGTCAATGGCCCTGCCGCGTATCGTGCGTGTGTGGAACGCCAGAAGGCAGCTTTGGCGGCAGGTGTGCGGAGGCCGAGCCTCAGTGCTTTGTCCTCCTCCGAGCAGCAGTCCATTGAGGCCGCTTGTTCGACGGACAAGTATGTCAATGGGCCTGCTGCATACAACCAATGCCTATCGCGCCAACTGGCGGCCATGTCAGGACAAGGAAGCAGGAGACCTGATCTTTCCCGACTCTCCAATTCTGAGCGGCAATCTATCGAAGCTGCGTGCTCGACTGACAAGTACGTAAATGGCCCTGCTGCATACAACAGATGCCTCAATACCCAACTCGCCGCGCTAGATCAACAAGGAGGCGGGCCGGACTTGTCCCGGCTTTCGACGGCAGATAGGAGGTCAATTGAGTCTGCCTGTTCGACGGACAAATATGTCAATGGGCCAGCGGCATACAACAGATGCTTGTCTCAGCAGTTGGCAAGACTACGGTGATAGTGAGCGAGCAAAGATATGGGCATGGCAATCTGCTTCAAATGCGGTTCCGCGAAATCCGGCGCACTGGTCGCCTGCCGGAGCTGTAATGCTGCGCCGCGCGCGAACAGCGAATATGCTGTTTCGCTCGCCCTGTCCGATCACCTGTCGTCAAAAGATCAGCTTGCGCAGTACAGCCATGAGTTGCGCAGCGGCAAGAAGCTATCCGTCCCGCGCGAAGCACTCGTGCAGGCGCTCGATGCGCTGAAAGACCCGCAACTTCTGGCGATGCTCGGTGCGCAACCTCAACCGGCAACGCCCATGCCAGCCCCATCGACCCCAACAGCGACACGGCAGCCTCCGCCCGTTCCTCCGGCAGCCCCGCAGCGGGTCGCTCCGCCGCCACCGCCGATCAAGCAGGAGCCTCGCCTCACCACAACCGCGCTGCATCAGTCGGCGTTCGCGGTCTTGGGCGTGACGACCCGCGACAACCGCAAGCGCATCGTCGAGTTGGCGGAAGAGAAGTCTCTGGAGCTGGATCACGACGTTTGCCAGAAGGCGCGATCCGACCTGACCAACCCGCGCACCCGTTTGAGCGCGGAGATCGCGTGGCTTCCCGGCGTCTCGCCGCGCAAGGCGACCCAGTTGGTCGAGAACCTGCTCAACGACCCGATGGCCATCCGAGAGGAATCAGGCCTGCCGACGCTCGCCCACCTGAATCTACTGGCTGCCGCGTTCGAAGCCGTGGATGGTGAGCACGATGCGGACGACTTGGCCGGGTTCATCATGGAGGCCGCCTACCTCGCCGAGGAGCTGACCCCGGAAGAGGTGCTGCGCGACATAAATGAAGATCGCGCCGTGTCCGGCTTTCCGGAAGTGCGTGCGCTCGAACAGATCGAAGCCGAACTGACCGAGCGCAAGCGGTACTACCGTGGTGCCATCAAGGATGCGCTCGACAGGCTGCCGCCGATGACGCTCATCCAAGTGATGACCGAAACAGTGGATGGCGTGACCTCTGGCGGCGAGGATCATGCGCCGGGACTGATCGATGACCTAGTGGACAGCTACGAGGTAGAGACTCACGGCATCCTGCAAAAGGAGGCGGAGAACGTCCACAAGCTCATCAAGGCGGCCAGAGACCACGCTGGCTCCGGCGAAGCCGCCGTCAAGCCCTACGTGGACAAGCTCGATGCAGTTGCGCGTAATTGGGACAAGATCGCCCAGCCCATTCAACTGAGTTCGAAAGCGCGCGGCATCGACCACGAAGCGAGCCGCGACTTGGCCTACGAAATTCGCGGCCTTGCCATCGACCTGTTCAACAAGCACGACATGCTCGCTCATTCGAAGCGACTGACCGGGTTGATTCAGGAACTTTTTTCTGAGGTTCCAGAAATCGCTGATCGCGTCGAGGAGGACGCGGACGCGCTCGCGGACATTTTCCAACAACGCAAGCAGGCGGCATCGCGTAAAGACGAGTGGGCGCGCGAAATCACTTACCGCGCCGAGATTGGCGTGATGTTCAAGGATGCCTTGAGCATTTCCCCAGACGGCGTTTCGTGGAAGGGCCAGAACTTTCCGCTCGACTCGATCACGCGCGTTCGTTGGGGTGGCGTTAGCCATTCTGTCAATGGCATCCCCACGGGGACGACCTACACGATTGCGTTCGGCAACCGGAACTCCGAAGCGGTCGTGGACCTGAAGAAGCAAGACATCTACACCACGTTCATTGACAAGCTCTGGCGTGCGGTCTGCGTGCGCCTACTCGCCGAAATTCTCGAAGCCCTGAAAGCTGGGCGCGACCTGCACTTCGGCGACGCGCTCCTTCACGACGACGGCATCACGCTCGTGAGGCGCAAGTTCCTGGGCTCCAACGAGAAGGTGCGCTGCTCATGGGGTCAAGTCCATGTGTGGAGCGCCGATGGTTCGTTCTGCATCGGAGCCAAGGACGACAAGAAGGTCAACGCCGGAATTTCCTACATTCACGGGGCGAACACCCACATTCTGGAGCAGGCCATTCGCATGGCCTTCAAGAAGCCGGGAATGCGCCGCTTGAGCGATTTGTTACAGTGATTTAGTCCAAGAATTCAGCGGAGCAGCGTTATGGGATTTCTTTCCAACCTATTCGGAGGCAACAAAGAAGACAAGGCGCTGCGCGAGGCGTTGGCGCACATCCACCGCACCCTTGATGACGAGAAGTTTCAAATGGAACTCGTTCATCCGGCGATGAAGGCGATGCTGGAATCCGCTCCGGCCTACGACAAAGACCCGAACGGCACCGGCCCGTTTGGCTTCATCGAGACGAATCCGATTCCGGTCAACGGGCCAATCGGCCAACTGGCGTATCTGTCCAGACTCGAAACCCAGTCAGGCCAGCGCATCCTCTTCCATCGTCTCGGTGCCATCGGCACGGTGGATGTGTTCGAGGCCGTGTCATTCAACGGGGCAGAGTGGTTCATTCTGTTCGTCGATCTATACCATCCCCGGCGTTCGCGCCTCACCCCGGACGGCTTCCGGTTCACGAAGGATGTCGCCCAGTTCTCCGGCTTCCACAAGTTCTGCGAGAACTTCCCCTACGACTTCGTCGAGAAGAAGGCGTCCGAGCGCGAGTCGGGCCTGAGCATGGCGTACATCGCCATCAGCAAAGTGTCCGACCAAATCCAGAACCGTGTCTTCAACAGGCCGTTGGCCCACAAGGCCAAGCTCGACCTCGTGAAGAGCCGCTTGTCGAGCGTTCAATCCCAATAGGTGATGCCGATGAAGAAGTCACTTCTGGCGACGCTCGCCACATTGATGAGCCTTCTGGCAGCGCCTGCTCTGGCCGACAACTACGAGGTGAACCTGACCCGCAAGGGCAGCAACGTCTACAAGATCGATGGCAAGGACATCTTCATCCAGACGCGCTACTGCTACGTCTACGCCTACTCTGAGGAGGCCATCCTCAAGACGTCAGGCTATGGCGGCGAGGTCATCTTCTTCGACAGCAAGGACAAGTGCGATGTGAAGGCGGTCTTTGGCCTGTCGAAGCAGGAGCCGGGGAAATACGTGGTGACGGTCAGTCACGAGGACGATGACTGGTATGAGGTCTTCGGGACGAACTCGTACATCAAGACATCGAGTTGCCTGTCCCTCGCGCTCGGCGAGGAGGCCTACCTGACGATTTCGCCTTCAGGCTTCGGACAGTTGCGATTTGAGGATGGCGACGACTGCATGGTCGAAGCCGTCTACACCAAGCTGCGGCTATGAGATGGAGATGAGGGGCCGTGGCTGCTGCTGACGACAAACAAAAAGGAAACGCCACAGGCTTCTCTGGCCTTTCGGCGCTCGTCTCGGATGTCGAAGACAACCGTCCTGCCAGCAAACCTGCGCCGGAAGCCGCCCGGCCGCCGAGCACCCCACCCCCAGAGCCTCCGCCGTTGCAGTCCGAGGAAGCCCCGGCCGCATCCACCGCACCTCAATCGCCCAAGGGAAAGAGCGGCAGTTCTTCCGATGTGACCACTGGCAAGTGGATGGTCGGCATCGGATTGGGAATCGGGCTTCTGCTCATCATCTTCGTCAACGCAACCAAGAACGAGCCCACCCATTCGACGACGGCCCCGGTTGCGCAAGCACCCACCACGGCTGCCCCCGCCTACCCACCACCAACTGCCGCGCCAGCCACGCCGAGGCAGCAGCCTGCCCAAGAGGCAATCATCCAGCGAAGCGCGGCCACGGAATCGGTGAACGTGCTCGGCCAGCAAATCGCGTTCTCGAATCCGGGCGGCTACTGCACGCCGGGCAAGTCCGCGCGCGAAGTGGAGCTGATGAACTTGGCACAACGTTCCCTCGGCGAAGGCTCCCGCCTCGTACATGCGGCAGTCCGTTGCTCCGAACTGGAGGACTACCGGAAGGGGCGCAGGGAAATGCTGGATCACTGGCTGCAAATCCAGCTTATCGGCCCGAAGGGGAATTTCCAGCGAATCGAGATGCCGCGTGAGGCATTCCTTTCCGGCCTTTCCAAGTCGAGTCCACGGGTGAACGCCGCCGAACTCAATCGACGGCTGAAGGCGTCGTTCGAGAACAGCGACATCAACCTGTCTGACATGAAGTTCGAGCCGATTGGGCGGGACGGGAACGCGGTCTATTTTTCCATGCGCATGAACATGAGCGTTGGGGAAACCAGCCGACCGATTTCCGGGATCAGCGGGATCACGCTCCTGAACTCTCTCCCTCTGTCGGTCAACGTTTATGAAGGAACCGGATCACCGCAGAGCCGTGGCCAGTTGCAAGCTGTCCAGCAGGAACTGCTGAACAGCCTCCTCACCGAGAACTGACGATGAATGCAAGAACAATACTCACCAACCTGTGCCTCTGCTGGCTTGCTGCGGTCGCCCTGCCGGTCGTCGCGCAGACGGCGGGGTACACCAAGCTCAACGTCAAGGGGCGAGTTCAACTCGAAATTCCGAGCGACTGGACAATCAGCGATGCGGAGCAACGGAAGCGCGTCAAAGAGCTTGGAGAGAAGCTTGTCGGGATTCCAACTCAGCACACTGCCTCGCTTGCCGCGCAGTCCTACCCAGCGCCGTCACGAACGATGGTCAGGGTGTCGTTCATTCCTATGGAGCCTCCGCTCACCCAAACGGATGTCCGGCAGGAGGTTCAGGCCAACAAGCAGCAGGTGCTCCAGGACTTGGCGGATGTCTGGCGAGAGGAGTCGCCGACGATGTGGGCGGGCTTGGCCAAGAACGGCGTGAAGGAAGTTGGGCGTCCGCGTTTTGCTGTCGAACCCATTGGCGGTCAAACCGCTTTGATCATCAGCTACGGACGCACCTCCACGGCCAATCCAGCGGAAACCATGAGGGTGACTCAATACCATGTGCCGCTGGGCGCGGAGAAAGCCCTGATCACGCTTTCGTACATCGAACGCGATCCGCAAGCGTCAGCAGCGCACAACCGATTGAAGAGCAGCATCGTGATCCGATAAGAAGAACAGGAGCAGCCCATGGCCTACGAAGATCCCAACGCACCGTCGCCAGCACCCGGCGACGTCGCCCAACAATCAAACGCACCCGTCGATCAAAGCAAGACCTTTCTTGGCGGAGAGCATCACCCGTGGAGGCGATTGTTTGCGCGCACGGTTGACATCTGCACTGCGGGGCTCGTGCTGTTCCTGCTTCTGATATTTGCTTTCAGCGCGACGATGCCCGAACAGGCAGCGGGTTTCGCAAAGGCTATAGAGAACCCGATCATCGCCAGTGTGGTGCTGTATCTGATTTGGCTGCCTGCCGAGGCATTGCTGCTCTCGTTGTTCGGAACCACCCCGGCGAAGTGGCTGTTTGGCATCCGGGTCGCGCATCCGGGCGGCGACTTGCTGTCCTTTTCAGATGCGCTGAACCGCTCATTTCTGGTCTTTGTTCAGGGCGTTGGGTTCGGCATTCCATTCGTCGCACTGTTCACGCAACTGTTCGCGTATCGGCGGCTCACGAAAACCGGCACGACGCTGTGGGATACATCCGCTAGCGCAGTGGTGCTCCACACGAAGTGGGGAGTGTTTCGCGCGCTTGTGTGTACCGCCGCCGTCTTCGCCGTGCTGATTCTGATGAGCGCATTGAACGCGGCAGGAAAGTGATAGCCAACAAGGAGGAACGAATGGCATACGAAGACCCGAACGTGCCGTCGCAGCCGCCGACGCCTGCTCCCGCAACAGCACCAGCGACCACGCCCGAAAGGAAGTCCGGCTCATGGGACTGGCTGTGGCCGTCCATTGTTGCGGTCATCATCGTCAAGGTGTTCGGACTCGTCGGTGGGCTGGTCACCTTTGGCTGCTACTACTGGCTCAAGCCGAAGCTGGGAACATGGGGAGCTGTCGCTGTTTCAAGCGTCATTGGCGTCGTTGTCGCCATTGGCCTCTTGGCGATGATTCGATGACACCTGTCTTCCCGTCTATGTGAGAAAGAGCGTTGCCCTGCCTCCCGCCGAGCTACCAGCCCCGGCAGCACTTTCCAGCCGCCATAGGCCCGTTGTTGCAGTTCCTGCCCAGCAGCGAGCCAGTCACGCTGGCTGATTGATATGTGCCCCTCCTTTGGGAAAGGGGGCGCCGCGCGTTTCGGATTTTCGGCATCCCGCGCAGCAAGGTTCTGCAATGGTGAAGGCATCCCGTCACCGTGGGGTGCCACATGCTGCCGTCTCTGCCTCGTTTTCTCTGCATCTTCGCTGTGCTCAGCGGCCTGCTGTCCGGCTGCACGACGACACCGGCCACCCCTGACCACATAGAAGCGCCGCCCGCCGAGCCAGCTTCGGAGCAGCGACTGGTGCCCGTGGCCCGCTACGGCCGCTACACCCTGGTCGAGCTGGTGCCGGAACCTGCGCAGCGTGATCTGTTGCAGCAGGCGGTGGAGGTCTCGATTCCGCCCATGCTCGATGCCAGCGTGGGCGATGCCATGCGCCACGTGTTGCTGCGCTCCGGCTATCGGCTCTGCGATGCGGCCGAGGCCGCCACGCTCTACGCGCTGCCGCTGCCCGTCGCACACCTGCGCCTGGGCCCGCTGATGCTGCGCGATGCCTTGCTGACCCTTGCCGGCCCCGCCTGGGAGCTGTCGGTCGATGACTTGACCCGCCAGGTCTGCTTCAGCCGGCACGGTGCTCCCACCTTCCTTTCCGCCAACCCGCCAGGCACCGCCACACCCGTGCCGGACGCAGACCGGCCCGAGGAGCTGCAGCCATGACCTTTCCCCAAGCGCCATCCGAGCGCAATTCCCGCACGCGCTGGCTCAAGATCGCTGCAGCCTTCGGGCTGCTGCTCATCAGTGCCGTGGCACTCATCAACAGCGTCGGCCTGTCGCGGCTCGCCGAACAGACCCAGAGCAGCGCACAGGATGCGCAGGTCAAGGCGCTGGGCCTGCGTGTGGCCGATCTCGAACAACAGATCGATGCGGACAAGCGCCGGCCGGCGCCGATCAGCCAGGCCGATTTCGCCACCGCGCAGCAGGCGCTGGACGAACGGATGACGCGCCTCGAAGAGGCCGAGGAGGCGGGGGCCCTGGCCGTCGACCTGCAGACGCTGCAGGCGCGTGTGAACGGAATCGAAACCCGCCTGGAGAAGACCCGGCAGGTGGCATCCGCCGCTCGCCCGCGCGCTCCGGTTGCGACGAAACCCAAGATGCCGGAGCCGCCGTTCCGGGTGCTCGGCGTGGAGTTGCGGGGAGGCGAACGCTTTCTGTCGATCACCTCTACCGCCGCGCCCTCGCTCGCGGGCGCCCGGCTGCTGCGCGAGGGCGATGCCGAGGGCGGCTGGCACCTGCAATCCATCGAGGCTCGCGCCGCCGTGTTCCGCGTGGACGGCCAGGTGCAGCGCCTTGCCGTGCCGTAGGGGGCCACCATGACTCTGCGGCCGATGCTCGCAGCCGTTCTGCTGTTCACCGCCATGGGCGCATCCGCACAGCCGGCTCCGGTAACGAATGCCCGCGTGGTGCCCAGCCAGGTGCAGCCCAACACCGATGCGGCGCTCGACGAGCGCCAGGCGCGGGACTGGGGTCTGCAACCCGAGGAGTGGGCACGCTTCCGACAATTGATGCAGGGGCCGCTCGGCGTGCATTCCCCCCAGATCGACCCGCTCACGGCCCTGGGCATCGAGGCCCGCAGTGACGAGGAACGCAGGCGCTACGCGGAGCTGCAGGTACGGATGGAGGCCCGGCGCGTCGAGAAGCTGCTCGCCTACCAGCGCGCCTATGACGCAGCCTGGCAGCGTCTCGTGCCCGGCCAGCAGCGCGTGAACCTGCCCGGCGCAAAGACGCCGGCCGCCGGCAACACCGGTTCCGGCCGGCTCGCCGTCTTCGTCAAGGCCGACTGCGCTTCCTGCGCGCAGCGCGTGCAGCAGCTGCAGGGCGCGGGCACCGCCTTCGATCTCTACATGGTCGGCAGCCGCCAGGACGATGCGCGCATCCGCCAGTGGGCCACCCAGGCGGGCATCGACCCGGCCCGGGTGCGCGCCCGCACCATCACGCTCAACCACGACGCCGGGCGCTGGCTGTCGCTCGGCCTGCCCGGTGAACTGCCGGCCGTGGTGCGCGAGGTGAACGGGCAATGGCAGCGCCAGTAGCCACTCAACGCCGCCGCGCCCTGTGGGGCGCCTGCGCCGCGCTGCTCGCCACCGGCGCCTCGGCCTTTGCCACGCCGCCGCGCGAAGTCCCGCCGCCGGCCTATCAACTGGCGGCCCAGCGTGCGGACGTGCCGGCGGCGGTGCTGTACGCCGTGGCCCTGCAGGAGAGCGGCACCCAGCTGCGCGGGCGCCTGGTGCCCTGGCCGTGGACGCTCAACGTCGCCGGCAAGCCGTACCGCTATGCCACCCGCGCCGAGGCCTGCGCGGGACTGCGCCAGGCACTCAAGCGCACGTCCGCCACCCGCATCGACGCCGGGCTCGGCCAGGTCAATCTCGGCTACCACACGCAGCGCTATGCGCAGCCCTGCGAGCTGCTGGACCCGTATCGCAACCTCGCCATCGCTGCGGAAATCCTGCGCGAGCAGCACACGCCGGGCGAGGACTGGCTGCTCGCCATCGGCCGCTACCACCGCCCGGCCGGGGGCGCCCCCGCAGCGCGCTACCGGCGCAGCGTGCATCGGCACCTGACCCGCGTGCTCGACCCCGTCGTTCCCGTTACAACCTTCCAGGCCACCACGCCATGAACCACATCGTCCTCATCGCCGCCATCGGGCTGCTGTCCGCGACCACCGTCTTCGCCCAAACCGCCTCTGCGCCGCTGATCGTGGTCGAGGACCGTGGCGGCGCGTCCGCCTTGCCGTACTACCAGCCCTTGAATCCGCAGCCGGACGACACCGCGCGGCCAGCCCCGCTGCCACGCCCGCGCGTGGGCAACTCGGCCGAGGCCGAAGCCGCGATGCTGCCAGTGCGCTCGGCGAACCTGTCGCCGGGTGACGTGCCGCGCCGCGTGATCCGCGCGCCGGGCCTGACGCCGCTGTTCCTGGTCGGCGACGACGCACGCTCGCGCGCCTGGCTGCGGCAGCGCCACGCCGCGCTGCGGGAGCTGGGCGCCGTGGGCTTGGTGGTCAACGTGGAGTCGACGGCGGCGCTGGTCGAGCTGCGCCGCCTGGCGCCCGGCCTGACCCTCGCGCCGGCCTCGGGCGACGACCTGGCCCAGCGCCTGGGCCTGCGCCACTACCCGGTGCTCATCACCGCCACCGGCATCGAGCAGTGAGACGATGGCGCAGCCGCATGCGGTGGAAGTTCTGCTCCGTCCCGCGGTGGAGCTTTACACCGTGGCGGTCTGCGCCGGCGCCGCGCTTCTGTGCCTGGTGGCACCGTGGTCGCTCGCGCTGAATCCGCTGCTGGGCCTGGGAACGGCACTGGCCTTCCTGACCTTCGGCGCCATCCGCCTGCATGACGCCTGGGTGATCCTGCGCTACCGGCGCAACATCCGCCGCCTGCCGCGCTATGTAATGACCAGCCGCAACGTGCCGGTGAGCCAGCAGCGCCTGTTCATTGGCCGGGGCTTCAAGTGGGAGCAGCGGCACACGCACCGGTTGATGCAGACCTACCGTCCGGAGTTCCGCCGCTTCGTGGAGCCGACCGCGATCTATCGCGCGGCGCGGCGGATGGAGGAGCGGCTGGAGTTCGCGCCGTTTCCACTATCGAAGCTCGCGCGGGTCCTGGCCTGGGACAGCCCCTTCAACCCGGCCCGGCCGCTGCCACCGGTGGGCGGACAGCCACGGCTGCACGGCATCGAACCCCACGAGACCGACGTGACGCTGCCGCTGGGCGAGCGCGTGGGCCACTCGCTGGTGCTCGGCACCACGCGCGTGGGCAAGACGCGGCTGGCCGAGCTGTTCATCACGCAGGACATCCGCCGCCGCAATGCGGCAGGCGAGTACGACGTGGTGATCGTTTTCGACCCCAAGGGCGACGCCGACCTGCTCAAGCGCATGTACGTGGAGGCCAAGCGCGCCGGGCGCGAAGGCGAGTTCTACGTCTTCCACCTGGGCTGGCCGGACATCAGCGCGCGCTACAACGCGGTAGGCCGCTTCGGCCGCATCTCCGAGGTCGCCACCCGCATCGCGGGCCAGCTCTCGGGCGAGGGCAATTCGGCGGCTTTCCGGGAGTTTGCCTGGCGCTTCGTCAACATCATCGCCCGCGCCCTGGTGGAGCTGGGGCAGCGGCCCGACTACCTGCTGATCCAGCGCCACGTCATCAACATCGACGCGCTGTTCATCGAGTACGCCCAGCACTACTTCGCCAAGAACGAGCCGAAGGCCTGGGAGATCATCGTCCAGCTCGAAGCCAGGCTCAACGACAAGAACATCCCGCGCAACATGATCGGGCGCGAGAAGCGCGTCGTGGCGCTGGAGCAGTACCTGTCGCAGGTGCGCGTCTACGACCCGGTGCTCGACGGCCTGCGGTCGGCTGTGCGTTACGACCGGACCTACTTCGACAAGATCGTCGCCAGCCTCCTGCCGCTGCTGGAGAAGCTGACCACCGGCAAGATCGCGCAACTGCTCGCACCGAACTATTCGGACCTGTCCGACCCGCGGCCGATCTTCGACTGGATGCAAATCATCCGCAAACGCGCGGTGGTCTACGTGGGGCTGGATGCGTTGTCCGATGCCGAAGTGGCCGCAGCGGTTGGCAACTCCATGTTCTCCGATCTCGTTTCCGTCGCGGGGCACATCTACAAATTCGGCATCGACGACGGCCTGCCGGGTGCGTCGGCCGGCGTGAAGGTGCCCATCAACGTCCACGCGGACGAGTTCAACGAACTGATGGGCGACGAGTTCATCCCGATGGTCAACAAGGGCGGCGGCGCGGGCGTGCAGGTGACGGCCTACACGCAGACACTCTCGGACATCGAGGCGCGCATTGGTAACCGCGCCAAGGCAGGCCAGGTGATCGGCAACTTCAACAACCTGTTCATTCTGCGCGTGCGCGAGACCGCCACCGCAGAACTGCTGACGCGGCAACTGCCCAAGGTCGATGTCCACGCCACCGCGATCATGAGCGGCGCCACCGACAGCTCCGATCCGCTCGGCAACACCGCCTTCACGTCCAGCACCCAGGACCGCATCAGCACGACCAGCGTGCCGCTGATCGAGCCCGCAAATGTGGTGGCCTTGCCCAAGGGGCAGTGCTTCGCGCTGATCGAGGGCGGCACGCTCTGGAAGGTGCGCATGCCCTTGCCGGCCCCCGACCCCGACGAGGCCATGCCCCAGGATCTGCAGCAGCTGGCCGGCTACATGCGCCAGCACTACGTCGAGGCCGGCGACTGGTGGGAGAACCAGGGCCTGCAGGGCCTGCAGGGCCTGCAGGACGGCGCATTGCCCGCCGACCTGCTGGACGACTTCAAGCAGATGGTGACCGCCGCTGACGGAGTGGAAGCATGAGCGACCCGGTCGTCGCGGCACAGCGCCAGCAGCAACGACAGCAGGGGCTGATCGCCGGCCTGGTCACGTTGCCGTTCCGCTTCTTCGGCGTGCTGTGCGGCGCGCTGCTGCTGTGCATCCTGATCGAATGCGTCGGCATGCACTTCTTCTGGCCCGATCAGGGCTGGCGCCACGCGCAGGGCATGCTGCACTACGAGCTGGATCAGCTCTCCACGCATTTCACGCGCAGCGCGCTGGTGCAGGAGCCGGGGCGCACCGCGCACCGGCTGGTCGAGCAGGGCTACGACTGGCTGTTCGTGAAGAGCGGTCTGCTGGACTGGATACGCGACGCCTCGGCGCAGGCCAGCGCCGGCAGCCACCGCCCGACCAAGGATTTCCGCTACTACATCGGCCTGGTCTACGTGAACGTGGAGAGCTACCTGATCGCGGCGGCCTACACGACGCTGGTCTTCCTCGTGCGGCTGCTGGTGCTGTGCCTGACCCTGCCGCTGTTCCTGATGGCTGCCTTCGTCGGGCTGGTGGACGGCCTGGTGCGCCGGGACATCCGCCGCTTCGGCGCGGGCCGCGAATCGGGTTTCATCTATCACCGCGCCAGGGCCAGCCTGATCCCGCTGGCCGTGCTGCCGTGGGTAACTTACCTGGCACTGCCGGTCAGCGTGAACCCGCTGCTGATCCTGCTGCCCAGCGCCGCACTGCTCGGCGTGGCCGTGTGCATCGCGGCGGCGACGTTCAAGAAGTACCTGTAAGAGCGCGCGATAGATTCTCCATCTCGGACTCCGTGGGTACCCTGCATGGAGGAATGAGGAATCTCAATACCCATCGGCACAATCTGCTATGGCGTACAAGAGAAACCTCCTTGCGGTCGTGGCCGTGATTGCTTTTCAGCGGCGCCTGCTTCGCCCCGGCCATGGCAGTTCTCCCGTCAGTTCAGCCAAGCCTCCATCGTCTTCGACACGCGCGCCGAACCGGTTTACCTCCACCTCCGGCAAATCGTCACTGTCGAACCATAGCAAGGAGATGGTGGTATCGGTGCGCAGGTAGTGCCTTGAAAGCTCCCAGAGGTCAAGGCACTTTTCCCAGTTGTCGAACCAGACGTCCTGTGCAACTTCCCCCGTCTCAGTAGCGCTATTCCCTGAAGAGCGGATTCGGTGAGCCACGGAGCCTGCTGGAATTACCGACCTGGGAGGTATCCAGGCCCCTGCTTGCCGCAGGGCCGTGGAGCGTGCGGCATACCGCACCGCACCGCGCTCCATGGTGACGAATGCGCACGGCATATCGCTGAGACTGGCGAACCTTGACGCCGCCGCAGGGAATGATGTGCCGAACAAGTCGGCCATGTGTTGGATGAGTTCCAGGGAGGGTTCTTCCTTGGGAACAGCGGAGAGCCATTGCTGATAGGGCATCAGCAGCTCAGCGGCAAACGTGTCGCAGGCGATCTCGTTCGGATGTCGCTTTGCATAGGACCATGACGGCACCTCGTCGTGGCTTGATTCCAAGCCGAGCACGATATGAGCTATTTCGTGGCAGACAGTGAAGCGCTGGCGCTCGTCAGTCTCCAGCGAATTCACAGTGATGATGTGCTTCCCGTTCGGCTTGGTAACGGTATAGCCAGACTCCCCCTCGCCAAGCTCATCCTTCTTGACCTTGGCGTTAGCCGCAATCACGTACGGAGACAGGTCTTCCCGGATGTTCGAAGCATCGACTCTCGCGACAAACGCGCGCGCTCTTTGCCTGACATCCGCCTCGTCCATGTTCAGTCGTCCTCGTCGTCGAAGGCCTTTTTGATTCGGGCGATGAGCGTCGCGGGGTCAGGCCTTGCATTTCCCCGATGCCTGACTCCAGCCGCGGCCGAAAAAATATCGATGCTGATCGAGGGATCTTGTAGCACGAACTCAACAAGGCTGGGATCAGCGTCTGCGTGGTCAACCAGCCACATCACGAGTGCGGCATCTCTTTCTCCCGGCTTGAGAACCTTCAACAGCTTCTCGACCAAGTCTTGGGATGGGTTTGTCTTCTCGCCTGTTTCGAGGCGGTGGACATAAGCATGATCAACTGACGATAGCTGGCCGATCTCACGCAGGGAAAGGGTTCTGCGTTCGCGTAGCGTCTTGAGGGCGACGCCTAGGCCTGTTTGCGGCATGAGTTCTGATCCTTGCGGTTGCGGGAAGAAGGGCCAAGCCCTCTGTTGCCCCTCCACATCCGGTTGATGTTCAAAGGCGCACGCCGCACGCCAGTTGCGCCGGCGCACGTGCTCTGATACATTGTTGTCCAGCCAGACAACAGATGTGGGTTTTACGCCTGCTCCAGGTTGGATTGGCTCGGCCTTCCTGTTGTCTGCATGAGCAACGAATTGTGCTACAGCGGGCGGCCGTTGACAACCCAGCCGAGCGGCTGGGACTTCGATAGTTCCACTGTAGGAGAGCCATCATGGCAGGCAAGAATCAGCATGTTGTTCCTCATCAGGATGGTTGGGCCGTCAAGGGAGCCGGCAATCAGCGGGCGACCTCCGTGCACGACACGCAGCAACAGGCCATTGACGCAGCGAGGGATATCGCGCGCAACCAGCAGTCCGAACTCGTCATCCATCGTCCGGATGGCCGTATTCGTGACAAGGACAGCCACGGCAACGACTCCTTCCCGCCGAAGGGCTGAAGTGCCATGACGAACATCCCTACCTACCACGTGCTCGCCCTGTCAGGGGGCGGTTATCGCGGCCTGTACACCGCCACGGTTCTCGCCGAACTCGAAACCGTGCTGGGCCGTCCTATCGCTTCGCACTTTGATCTGATTTGCGGCACATCGGCAGGAGGGATGCTGGCTTTGGGGCTGGCTGCGGAAATTCCGGCCCACGAACTCAAGGCACTGTTTGAAGAACAGGGCAGCCGCATCTTTGGTTACCGCAGCCTTCCACGCCAGCTTCTGGGATTCTGGTTGACCGCAAAGCATGACTCAGCGGGATTGAAAGAGGTGCTGACCGAGCGCTTCCAAGGGACCACGATCGGCGACCTGAAGCATCGTGTTCTTGTGCCGGCAGTCAACTACTCGACGGGACGTGGGCAGTTCTTCAAGACGCCTCACCATCCTTCCTTCGAGTTGGATCACCGCATGAAGATCGTCGATGTCGCGTTGGCAACCGCCGCTGCGCCCGTCTACTTTCCTCTGGCGCGCAACGACCGTGGTGTCTTCGCGGACGGGGGGCTGGTGGGCAACGCCCCGGGCCTGTTCGGGTTGCACGAAGTCAAGACGTTCCTGGCGCCGAAACAGGATGCGCTGGTTCGGGTCCTCGCCATCGGCACGATGACCATCGGTGCGACCGTTCGCGGCGGCGCCAGCCTTGACCGCGGATTCGGCAAGTGGCGCGGCGGGCTCTTCGACCTCGTGATCTCCGCCCAGGAGTCGTCGGTGGACTACATGCTGCGGCAGGCGCTGGGGAACAACTACTTCCAGATCGACGACAAGGCGACGCCGGATCAAAGCAAGGACGTGAAGTCGCTGGATCGGGTTTCCATTGGCGCCACGAATACGCTCAAGGATCGCGGCAACCACGCGGCGCAGCGTGCGCTCGGCGATCCTCTTTTCCAACCGTTTCGAGCGCACCAGGCCGGCGCTCCCATCTTCTATCACGGCCCCAACAAGAATGTTCCGGAGGCCGCATGCTGAACCTGAGCCCGCTTTTCTTCACCACCGTTGATGACGAATCCTGCATGCATGACGAGCTGGATCTGACGTCTGAGCAACGCGAATGGATCGCCAGTGCACGCACTGATGTCAGGGACTGCCTGCGCTCAGGCATCCCTCGCGTGCTGCGGGCAAGCGGATACACGGAAGACGTGCCGCAGCCGCGCTTCTTCACGCAAGGGTCATGGGCATACAAGACCCTGAACTCACCGGCACAACGCCCTCAGCAGGCGGATGTCGATGATGGCTGCTATCTCCCAATGAGTTTCGTCTCGCAGACGAGGCGTCCCAGCACTGCGGCGACGGTGTTCTTTGCCGCTGCGGAAGAAGCCTTGAAGCCGCTGGTCGAGGAAAAGAGGTGGAGGCTTGTCACCGACAAGCCAACGTGCATCCGCATCGTCATTGCCAGCTATGCACACATTGACATCCCGCTGTACGCGATCCCCGATCAGGAATTTGTCAATCTGGCAGAGGCCTCTATGAGGCGCTTTGGGTATGACTCGCTGATGGACGCCGTGATCAAAGCGGAGCGGGATGCTTGGACGGCATTGCCTCGCGAAAAGGTGCTCCTCGCCCACCGGGAATGCAACTGGATGCCCTCCGACCCTAGGCCCGTCAAGGAATGGTTCCTGGGCGAGGTGGAAGCCAAGGGGGAGCAGTTCCGGCGTGTGGTTCGTTACCTGAAAGCCTTCCGCGATTGGAGGTGGTCCAGCGGAGGACCCGCCTCGATCCTGTTGATGGCTGCCGCAGCTCCGCTCTTTGAGAAGCGCGACCGGCGCGACGACCTCGCCTTGGTGGATGTTGTCGCTGCACTGCCGGCCCGGTTGCGTGCGGGAGTGAACAACCCCGTGGATGAGTCCGAGTCGCTCACAGAGCGACTTGGTCAGGCGGGTCTCGAAGAAGCGGCAAACGCCTTCGAAGAATTTGAGAAGGTGCTGCGCGGAGCAACCGGCGCTGGCAGTCCTTCACAGGCCTGCATCTGGATGCGAGGCGAGTTCGGCCCGCGCTTTCCGAACGAGCCGGATCGGGTCAAGGTGGTGTCCGTTGCCGCCACCATTGCCGCGGCTCCCGCCGCTGCTGGTCCTAGCGAACTTATCGGGCGAACGAAGGCTGGATGAGCAGCACCGCAGCAGTCGCAGACGTGATCGAGGCATTCAAGCAGCGAGGCTTCGAGTTTGTTGGCAAGACGGATGACGGCTGGTTCAGGCTGCACGGGCGTTTGATCCCGCCCCAAGCGGAGAAGGGTTGTCCGTGCGAAGTCCAGCTCGACCCCACGTTCTTCGACTTGCCTCGCATCCGGCTGCTGGAAATCCCTCCTGAGCTGCCCGCAGCGGTTCCTCATCTTGGCGCGGATGGCGGGCTTTGCTATCTCGCCAAGGGCACCGTCGTTCTGGACATCTACGATCCTGTCGGACAGTCGCTAGCGTGCCTGCAACGCGCGGCCGTCGTGTTCGGGCAGATCATGCAGGGGGAGATGATCGAAGACCTCGCGGAAGAGTTCTTCGCCTATTGGCACGGCTGGCATTGTTTCGTGGACATGCAGGGCGAGGATCTAGGCCGACAGAACTGCATAGTCGCGCAGGCCAATGGGTGCCCTTTGTGGTTCATCACCGACAACGAAGATCGAACAACTGAGAAGCTGAAGTCGCTCGGCTACCAAGTCACCGATAGAACGGTGCTGACTTACCGGGTAAAGACTGGTGCTCAACCCCGCCCTTTGACCAGCCATTGGCCTCCTGAAACAGTTGGGGATATCTTGGCGTGGCAAAGCACCCTTGACCCCCGGTGCCGGCGCAAGATTCACGAGCGTATCAAGGAAGGGGAAAGGAAGAAGGCCAACGGAGTTCTGATCGTCATCGAGTCTCCGCTGATGACCTATGGCTTTGCGGTTCTCTATGACCGCCAACGTCCTGTCCAAAAGGGCAAGCTCGTAGATCGCAGGGATTCGAGCTTTGGGTTGAAGGTGATGCCCATCTCTGTGGTCAGAATTGACGATCGGTATCTTGCCCAGCGGAACATGCCGAAGTCAAAGACGCTTGCAGGGAAGAACATCACCGTCGTTGGATGCGGCACGATTGGCGGCTATCTGTCGGATATGCTTGTCAAGGCTGGGGCGGGGACATGCGGCGGAAAACTCACGTTGGTGGATTTCGATTGCCTTCTCCCGCAAAACATCGGGCGCCATCGCCTGGGATTCCCAGACTTGCTGTCGAACAAAGCCGAGGCTATGGCGAAGGAACTCAAGCGCTTGGCGCCAGGCGCCGAGATTCGCGCGCTGCCCGTGGATGTCAGGCAGGCCGAATTGGGAGAGCTGGACCTGCTTGTAGATGCCACCGGGGAAGAATCCCTCGGGCATTGGCTGTGCAGCCACTATCCGCCTCCGACGCCCATGCTTTCGGTCTGGATCGAGGGGCCGGGAACGGCTGTCCGTGCGCTCCTGAGGACGAACGCATCTGATGCGTGCTATCGATGTCTTTGGCATAGCAACAGAAGGGGCGAACTCCGTTCTACCATTGATCCTCTTCCTGCCATTTTGGCGGGGCATGGATGCGAGGGCTTGTACGTGCCATTCCCCGCTTCGGTGTCGGTGCACGCTGCCAGCCTGGGCGCTGAGATGACCCTTGATTGGGTCAACGGCGTCTATTCCCCCGCGTTGCGTACCAGGTTGATCGACAGCTCCCAGCAGCTTGCCACACCCGATTGCGATCCGCTGCGGGATCGGGAATGTCCCTTATGCAGTTCATGAGTTCTTGGGCGGCCGACGACAACAGAACGCTGCTGCATTTCTCGAAGACCACGCTGGAGACCTTCTACCAGCATGTTCAGGCCAGTGATTCTGACTGCGAAGCTGGCGGGCTGCTACTCGGCTCTGTCCATGGAACTCACATGCTCATTGAGCAGGCAACGGTTCCTACGGAATGGGACAAACGGTTTCGCTACCTGTTCGAGAGAATGCCATTCGGCCACGAAGCCATTGCACTGGCTCGATGGACGGCGAGCCAGGGAACCATCCGCTATTTGGGCGAATGGCACACCCATCCGGAAGGCATCCCCAACCCGTCTGGCCTCGATAGATCGGAATGGAAGCATCTGACGGCCAAGCGTCGGGATAAGCGACCAACGCTCGCTGTCATTGTTGGCCGAAATGCCCTGTATATTGAGTTGGTGCCAAGTTCAGGCCAAGGATCAGTATTTTTCCCTGTGGAATAGCGACACAACAAACCAATGTCGTCCCAGCGTGCCACCTTCGTCGGGCTGGTGGACGGCTTGGTACGCCGGGACGTCCGCCGCTTCGGCGCGGGACGCGAGTCGGGGTTCATCTATCACCGCGCCAAGGCCAGCCTGATCCCGCTGGCCGTGCTGCCGTGGGTGACTTACCTGGCACTGCCGGTCAGCGTGAACCCGCTGCTGATCCTGCTGCCCAGCGCCGTGCTGCTTGGGGTGGCGATGGATATTGCGGCGGGGAGCTTTAAGAAGTATCTGTGAATCACCCGAGGGCATCGCAATCGTGTCATACCGGGGATACGATCCTCATGGAGACCAACGCGCGCAGATGCTCATCCAGCGTTGGGGGAATATGCCCCCTGGAGATCAGTAGCCCGGCCTCCATGTTCCTGTCCATCGCGTGCCCGGTAAGGTTCGCGCTGGTGATGAAACACATCCTGCCGTCGGCTACGGCGACTTTGGCGTGGACGCGCCCGTCGGAAAATAGGTCGGCCTTATCACGCCAGGCGTAGAGTCGTGCGGCGGGGACCAGCGTTCTCATCTTGCCTATCGCATCGAAGGTGATGCTGCCGCCGTGGTCCTGAGACAACTCGAGCAGCATGGAGATGACCACTCCGCGGGAACTTGCCGCATTCAGCGCCTTGACGATGGTCGAGACGTTATAGGCCACGAAGCTGGTGATGAACAGGGTCTGCTCAGCGGCGTTGATGACCTGCAGTAGCGCCTGCTCGGTTCGTCGAGCCGAGACGAAGGGTGTCGTCGGTCCCGTCCACACGAGTTCGGTGGATTGTTGATTCGTAGCCTTGGTGAAAACATGGCCGGCGGCGAGCAGCATCGATGCAAGCTCATCGGCGCCGACCTCACTGGCTCGCCAAGCATCGATGAGCTGATCCACAACCTCAGCAGCAACGGGGGTGCTGACCACGCCCGACAGCGCACCGGCTGTTTTGCTGGCATCGGTCCGACGAATCCGGCTAGCTATGGCCTGGACCTTCTCTGGAGAGACCAGACAGACCACGGCTGCGACGGCGTCCAAGAGCTTTTCCATGTCACAAGCCCTTGAAGAAAGCCGCGTCGATGCGTTCCAGGGTCGGAACCAACAATGACCGATCCAGGTAGCGATTGCCGCGCTCGCAGGAGGTCTCGGCCACCAAGCTACAAGCGTGGCAAGCCGCAGCATGAAGTGAGCGATCTTTCTCGGGATCGTGCTCGGAGCAAAGCGGGTCGGATGAGCAGATCTTCGAACGGTTCAAGGCCTGTTCCAGCAGGCGCCCGAGGTTCTCCGGTTTGCCGAGATCGACGAGGCCGCCCAGTGTTCCATCAGAGTCGGCTGCTGCGGTGTAGATGAGGATGCCGGCCTGCGGACTATCGCCTGAAGTGTCGGCATAGATCCGTTCGCGGATACTCGCGGCGTTGTAGCCGCACTCCAGCGCCAGCTCACGGATCAGCAGGTGTGAGAGCGTATGAAGCATGGCGTAGCGAATGCCGGGGTAGCCCTCATCCGGGTCGAGATGACGTGAGTTGCGCCACCCCCTGTGGCCACCTCGGAGCATCTGATCGACCTTATTCACCGCCAGTAGCGCCTCCCACACCACGAGCGCCTGTTCGTCGAACTGGATGAAGATGCCCTCGCCATGGACTTGGTTCGCGGGAACCCAATCCGGCTTGCTTCGCGAGAGGTTGGCCATCTGCGGCCGCTCGTTCGGGTCACCCGTTTCTTCGGGCGCCTCCACCCGAGTGAAGCCCAGCAAGGCATTGACCTCGCGCAGTCGCTCCAGGAGCAACACTCTGCTGATGTGCTTTGCAAAGGCCGGCGGCGTGCCGACCTTCTTGCTCATGAAATGCGGGTAGTCCGTGGGCGGATCGGCCTCCGTCAGCACGTCCCACTCTGGACCCTTGATATCGGCTTCACCCACGACCTCCTGTCCGCCACCGGTGCGGTGCACCTCGATGGCTGACCAGATCGACGCCGCGGGATATTTGTCGATCCCTGGCAGCGCGCCGGTCTTCTTCAAGGTCTTCACCGTCAACGACACTTCGGCTTCGGATTCCAGCTCTTCGAAGAACTCCCAGCCATCTTGAACCAGCTGACTGAGCGGGTCCTTGCTCTGGGGAATCGCGAGCGCCGAGAGCGTGATCGGGAACCAGCTATTCGTGGCGCCCAGCAAAACGGCACGCGCCTCCTCGTCGCATTCATGGTCGAAGTGATCAAGGTGCGGGTGGCGTCCACGGCAGGCGGGTAGATTCTCTTTCCCCGCCTTGCCGAAGGCGTGGGCCATGCTTCTCGATGCCCCACACGCATCACACTTCACCCACAGGTTTTCGGTTTGCAGCGAGGCGCCGCTCTCGAAGAAGCGCAGCGTGCCCTTGCATGAACTGTTGCCGCCGTGGACGAAGTAGTGCCAAGGGAAGTCGTCGAGGTGACCATCGCGGCAGGCTAGCAGGAAGCGCGCCGGCACCGCATCGGCATCCTTCGCGGGTTGATCGCCCTTTGAACCTCGGCAGCCCTTGTGGACGAACCGAGTTCGCTCGGGCCTGAAACGGTTCTCCTTGATCTCGAACAGTCCGGCATCGAAGGGGGATAGCAGGCCGCATTTCACGCAGCGCATCCAGCGCGGGAATGGCCGGACGGGAACGCCGATGTTCGCCTCTGCCGACCAGACGTCGACGAGCTCGCTTTTCTGGAATGGCGGCATCCGCAGGTTTTCGACCTGTGCTCCCAGTACCTTCCGGACGGCGGCCAGCAGTCTGGCTTCCTGGATCGGCTGGCAACGGTCCTTTTCCCAACGGTCGATGCCAAGCGTCACAACTGACAGGCTCGGTAGATCGATCAACGCCCCGGGGCCGTAGGTCCAGAGCAGCTGGCTGGGTCGTACTTCTCCGACTGGAGTTTTGTCATTGATGATCATGTTCAATCCTCATCCTTCGTCGCGGGACGAGGCTTCCAATCGTGGTCGTCCGTGATGTGGCTGGTGTTCATGATCAAGCGCACGCCAGGCTCCACCTCACGCATCGACATGGGCACGGTCCAGTTGTCCCAGGCTTGGATGCCCGGTGACCTGATCAATGCAACGGTCTTGTCCTTCTCGGGACCGCGCTTCTCATAGGCCAGGATACGGCCGCCTTTGCCCACTTCCTTAGCCCACTCGTCTGCGCGCTCCTTGAGTTCCTGTTTGGCCAGGCTCTTGGTACTGGACAGCTCGCTGACGTTCCAGGCGCGCTTGACCAGCACATCGATAGCATCGGTGATCTCGGTCTGGTCAGATTTGTCCAACTTGCCTGCACCCTCGTTGGGGCTGAACGCATCGTTATCGAGGCGCATCAGGCTGAGCAACGAGCCTGTCAGCCCACGATCCATCGCGCGCGGCGAGAAAGGCGTTACCGATTGCGCTTCGACGTGTTTGTAGAAGGTGGCGTGGTAGTGCTCGAAGGTTTCGTAGTGCGAGAGGTCGCGTGGTCTCGCCCACGTGAGCACGGTGCACACCAAGCCGGGGAAGGAACGGCCCACACGACTGGTGGCCTGGATGTACTCGGCCGTGCCCTTGGGTTGGCCATTGACTGCCATCAGCCCCAGTCGATTGACGTCGACACCCACCGACAGCATGTTGGTCGCCAACACTACGTCGATTGCCCGGGTGTCGCCATCCTGCCACTTGGTCACGTACTTGCCGGCGGCAACGTCGAACTCGGACTTGAACTTCACCTCCAACTGATCGAGGTACTTCGGGATGTCCTGGCTGGAGACTCGAGACGTCAACTCGCGAATATTGCTGACGCTGCGTTGTGCCAATGCTGGCCGCTCGACCATGCTCATCTGCACCCGGTAGGAACGCGTCTGCACGTCGTCCTCGGCCAAGCGCTTCATTCCGCCCAGCTCACGCAGCGAGTTGAAGTAGCCGACCATGGTCATGTACGGGTCTGCTGGCTCGCCGAAGCGATCGAACAACCCTTGCGCGGCGGTCAGGAAGGCCGTGTAGACCCGAATCAACATCGCAGGTCGCGAACTACCCGGGGAGCAGACCCCGAGGTACCGCCGACCCGGTTTGTCCTCGATCGATCGCTGGACTGAAAAGTAGTTGTCCTCTACGTCCAGCCCATGCGGGGGGAACACCGACACGCGCCGCATGAAGACGTTGTTCACCTGCTCGCGGGCCTTTCGCACCGTGGCGGTCGACGCGATGATCTTCGGCTTGACCGTATGCTCGCCAAGTTTCCAGCCGCAAAGCTCATCCACGGCCGTCTCGTACAAGCCGACCATGGTTCCAAGCGGTCCGCTGATCAGGTGGAACTCATCCTGAATGATCAGATCAGGCGGGCGAATCGGGCTGATGTTCTTGACCTTGGAGGCAGCAAGACCCTTGCCTGCCTGATGATTGCCATTGCAGTCCGCGCCCTGCCATAGCAGGCCGTGCCGCTCGCATTCCTGGCCCACCCGACCGAACAGCGTGCGCACCTGGCCCCGCCACGCCATCATGGCGAACTTGTCCACCGTGGCGATCATCATGGTCGGGGGGCGGTGGTAGATCTCCTCGTCTACGACCAGCACCGGAATACCCGCGTGAGGGAGCTTGCTGGACTTGCCCTTCGAGAAGTCGCAACGGCCCCTCTTGTCGCCACAGTAGACGAAGGTGCGCCCACGCCCCTTGTCGACCTCGACGTCGCGCCCAGGGGCGACTTCCGAGCCACACCAGGGGCAACTGGTCAGTTGAGCGGGAGACGCCGCCCCGGCGTTGTACTTGCCGGGGTTGCGGATGTCCTCGATGGCACGATGGCTGTCCTCGGTCGCGCCCGGCGTCACCTTATTGCCCACCCACAGGCCGATGGTGAAGGGCTCGGTGCCGAGTGACTCGTCGCCCTTGGCCAGCGCCTCGCGTCGCAGCACTTCCATCGCGCATATCAGCGCGGTGGCACGTTGGAACTGTTGCAGCGTAAGCAGGCGTAGGGTGTAACGCATGATCACGGCCAGACCACGCGAGCCGTCGTACCCGCCCAGGTTGCCCTGCATGCGCCGAATGGCCATGGTGAAGGCGGCCACACCCAAGTAGGCCTCGGTCTTGCCGCCGCCGGTGGGGAACCACAACAGGTCGGCATAGGCTTCGACCGGTTGTACGCGGTCCGGGTGCGTCGGTTCGGCCAGCGAAGGGATCGACAGCAGCAGGAACGCCAACTGGAACGGGCGCCAGCTGCGGTTCTTCAGCACGTCGAACTGCTCGACGGTGACATCCTTGCCGCGCCGGATTTCGAGGGCGTATTGGCTACGCACGCGCTGCGTGGCCATTGCCCGGTTAGCGAAACGGAAGGCCGCCAGGGCATTCGCGTCGCTCTTCAGCGTATCGATACCCTGCTGCAGGCGAGTGTGGATCTCCTGGCATCGATCCATTGCCTGTTGCGACTGCGCGTCGTAGCCAAGCACGTCGATGCCGACCCGAGCACGCTGCTCATTGATCCACGCGGCGTAATCCTTGGTCAACAGGTTGAGGGCGTCGACCAGCGGATCGATGTCCAGTGTGGCGAGGCGCTGCATGTCGAGCAGGCCACTGCTCACCATTTCCTTCATCGCCGGCCGGTCGGCGGGGTCCAGCCCCGGTGTCTCGGTGACCTGCACCTCGTACTGCGGCATGACGGTGATGCGCACCTCGGTGGCCAGCGTCACGTCATCCGCCGCTTCGGCATGGACGGCGACGCCGTGCCCCACCGCGAACTCTACCCGGTTGCGGTAGATCATCTCCAGCGACTCGCGCTCCGGGTCCATGCCGTCGGCATCCAGCACGGGCCGGCGGCGGAAGATCGCGCGCTTGGGCGCTTCCGCTTCCGAACGCACGATCAGCTCCGGCTGGAACACCCAGGCTGTATCACGGTTGGTGTCGGGCTCCTCCTGTGCGTTGACCAGGAACAGCGTCACCAAGCGATCGCCATTCGCGTTCTTGGCCCTCACGGAGCCCTGCACCCGCACTTCGGGATAGGTCTTGTCCGGCGCCTGATGGGGGATCACGCCTTCGGTTAGCGGCAGCACCAGCTTGCCGCCGCAGGGAATGCGTTGCCAAACCTTAGCCTTGGTCTGCTCCTCGGCGCCGGTTTCTCTGTTCTTGCGGGTGCGAAAGATTTCGTGCTCGTCACTGCGCTCATAGCGACCCCAGCGCACCTCTATCTCGATCCGCTCGGCATCGCCATCCACGCAAAAGGTCATGCCCAGACTGCTCGGCACCAGCGACTGATTGCTGGCGGCGTCGATCTCATCGGTGGCGTCGGACTCGGGCTCGACTCGGCCTGTCGCCGTGCCGAATTCCGCACCGGGTTCATGCTGACCAGGTGCCTTGGGGTCGGTAGGCTCCTCGGCCTCGTCATTCGCCAGCGGCCCTTCGAGCCCCTCGATGCCACCCTGTGCCGCCTCACGCGGGGCGAGCTTGCCGACCAGGTAGCGATCGCGCACGCCCATATCGACGATGCGTTCGTGAGGGCCGCCAGCAGGGCCGAGCAGATCGTCCATCACCGCCAGTTGCAGCAGTTCGCGGATGTAGGCGAGCTCCTGCTGATGCTGGGTTGAACGGGCGTCAGAGCCGACCGTCGGAACTTCGGCAATGGTCTTATGCAGTGCCTTGGGCAGTGCTTCGACGAAATCGATCCACTGGACGCGACCGATGCTTCCCGACGACGGCAGAGTGAGCGAAGTGACGCCGATCGAAACCGGTTCTGTGGCCGACAGCACTCGGTCGAAATAGAGCGTGGTGGTGTCGAGGTTCGAACGAACCCGCAGCACACGCCCGACACGGGTGATGCCGCCAGTGGGGTTCAGGACCAGGACCCAGTCGTCTTCTTCGATACTTCGATAGAGAGAACGCTCACCCTTCAGAACCAGGACGTAGGGCTGGAGCCTGTGGTCGGTGCCGAGGCCATGATCAATGGCGATCCATGCGTTGGATGTTTTCGTCATACCTTGGTCACCTCAAATTCTGTCCACGATCTTTTCGAGCTTGTCGAGTGACTTGCTCTTTTCGATGTACGCCGAATACGCCTCTTGAGCGCCCCGAATCAAAGTGTCGTAATGGACGATGCGGCTGCCTGGCGAGATCGACGTCATCGATGACTTGAGGCGGTCGGGGTTCGATGCCTCTTCGTCGACGGTTTTACCGAGCACGAAGATCACCTCGATGTTGGGGCTGGCATCGTTTTGCTCGCGCAGGATCTTTCTCAGCTTGTCGACGTAGGTCTGGCCTTGCTCCACCAGCTCGAGCAATCCCATCTTGCGGCCGACCTTCTTGAGTTCGACGATGACGTGCTTGCCTGCATTGGTGCGATAGGCGAGGTCGACGCGGCCCAAACGCTCTTTCTCGGTCATGTCGTCGATGAGCACGCCTTCCGTCGTGAGGCGCGATTCCATGATCGAGCTGCCGGTGGCGCGCTCCCATGCCGGGTCCAGCAACCAGAGGTGATCGAACAGGTACTTCTGGAGCACGCGTTCTTTCGCGTCTTCATCGATGATGGTCTGGAAATCCCGGATCGCATCCAGACGCGATTTGACGATGTCCCGGTAGAGGGATGCTTCGAGAGAGTCCCTGTCGGCGAGCACGGCCAGGAGCCTGTCGGCACTCTCGATGCTGGTCACGAACTCCTCGGTCGATCCGCGCAACTTCATGCGCTCGAAGGCCAGGATGCCATGCCGATACATGAGCTTCCGGTCCTCTTCTTCATCGACCGGCAGCGCACTGAGCTTGGCGATCAGCGTCTCCGCACTTTTCTTGTACCCCTCGGGCAGCGTGTCGAGCCACTCGGCGAGAGCGGGCGAAGTTTCTTTCGCCTTCTCGACCTCGTGCTTTTTGCGCCACTCCGTCCAGCGCTTCTCGACCTGCGTCAGACGCGATTTCAAAAAGGCGATGAGCTGCCCATATCGAGGGTCATCCTCCTGCACGCGCTGTCGGTCGCTGGTCGCGATGTCTGGCGCGTCGTCAGCATCGAGGAAATCGGCCTCGATCTGCCCCGTGAGGTACTTCGTGTAGAGCCGCCCGTCATTCAGTTTGTCGAGGATGTTCTCGTGAAACAGCCGGCCACGGGCGAACACGACGATGCCATTTAGGTTACCGGCATCCTCACTGTCCAGTTGCTTGGGGAACCTGGCCGTGCCGATCCAGCCGCTGACCTTCCATCCGGTGTCCCAGGCATCGAAGCGGTTCGGTAGCGATTCCTGCTCAAGGAGCTGACTGGCGGGAGTCAGGTCGAGCGCGTCATCGCCGAACTGCCAGAGGAACTGCACCATCGGTAGGTCTCCCCGGTCGGAGGGCGTGATGGGCTGGCCGTCGAGATCGATCTTGAACCCGTGCGCCTCGCCGATCACCGAGAAGCGGCGAGCCAGGCGTTTACGCAGCGCCAGCGCTCCACGGCCGAGACGCTGCCGCTTGATGTCGCGCAAGACGATGCGCGTGCCCTTGGTTACGCCAATCTTGTCAGCAGGTAAGGCTTCGGGGCCATAGAACGGTTCCTTCTTCTGAACCGATTCGTGGATTCCAGCCACAGACATGCGGAGGCCATGAGCTGCTCCATCCCTGGCCGACTCGACTTCGATGACGTTGGCGATCGAGAACAGCGAGAGCTTGCCGAGCCCTTTGCGGCCCATCACCGGTCGGCCCTTCGCAGTGGTCTTGCCATGTTCAACATCTTCATCACGCCGCCGATACCCGACTCGCAGGTATTTGCCGTTCATGTCGTCGACCGACATGCCGATACCGTCATCGACGATCTCGATCCAGTTGCCTTCCGGGTCGATCTTGATGTCTACGGTTTCTGCGTCGGCATCCCAGGCGTTCGCAACGGCCTCGGTCAGAACGGCGGCGATGTTGCTGTACAGGTTGATCCCGAGGTGGTCGAGCACGTTCAGGTCGACCGTCATCTTGTATATGTCTGTCATCTGCTCCACCTAGTCGTCAAACGCGCCGATACCATCCGGGTTCTTGCCTGCCTGGAGCATCTCGAACTCTGTCAGGTACTGTGATACCGCCTCCTGTGCACCGGTAGGCGCCTTGTCGTTTCGCTGCAAGATGCGAAGTCGGTCTGCGCAGGCGGCCGTGTCGATGTAGGTTTCCAACCAAGTAGGATTGAGGCGAGGTTGCAGTCGAACCGCCCAATCTCCGACGGTTTGCGATCTGGTGTGCTGCAGGAATCGCGGCAGAAAGCTCAGCAGGCCTTCATCTGACGCAGTGGTTCGATCGCACCACGCCCGTACCTCGGCGTCGTTTGCCCAACGTCTCCAAATGGCGAGAAGTCTTGGCAATTCAGGATGGTGCAAGAAGTTCGCCTCACCCGACATCGTCCTCACTCGATCCAGCCACGCCGCCTTCAGTCGTTCGACTTCATCGGCCCCAAGTAGTGTGGATTCGCTGGACTCCATTGCCTTCGTGACCGCCTCGTCCAGCGCTTGCAAGAGCCACAACTGCACTGCAACGGCGCTGCCGGAACGTATTGCCGCCTCCAGCACTGCCACACGTTGATCGACGGTGAGTCGCTTCAGAAGGTGATAGACGGGGCGCGAAGCGCGCGAGACATTGCCGAAGTCGAACATTCCGCGCTCGTCTCTGGAATCGATCAATGCGTCACCGACATCGAAAAGCGCTTGGATGACCGATGAGATCTGCGCGTCCGGGATGTCCTTCTCGACGTGGTCCATCAGTCGTTCGAGCAGTGCCCGCGCCCTTGACATGCCATCAGGCCGCCGTTTTTCCTTGGCTTGAACGAGTGCATTGCCAAAGTCTGATGGCGACGCGGCCAGATTCAGCAGTGTCAACATCTCGCTACGGCGGATGGCTCCGGGAGGAACGGTGAGCCGAAAATAGATCGGGAATACATCCGGATGGCTGGCCCGCAGGTTTCGCCGCCATTCAGCCAGCCAATCCGAGCCGTAGCCCATCTGACCGATCTTCGGAAAGATGCGCTCCAACAGCGCTTGAGTGCTCGCCCGAAACGCTTCCGGTATTTCATTGATCCACTGCTCGTGAAAGGCTTGAGCGGTCTTCCGATCCCCTTCGTATCTGTCATCCCTGCTATGACCCGAGAACCGGTCCGGATTCGTGCGGACGACGTCATAAAGGGCCGGTAGGAAGACGCGTAGCGATTCCAGCGCAATGAAATCGACTGGATTCACCTCACCACGCACGGCCGGGTAAGTGACGGCCAACGTATTGGTGAGGCGCACTACGTCGCGAGGCACCTGAATCAGTGGATCGATTCCATCGTGGTAGACGTTCGTCCAGTACGACTGATCGAGCGAGCCTTCAGGCGTATCACCCAGCACCTCGTCGAGGCGCTTGAACAGCGCCGCGCGCAGGGCCACGCGATCGACCGGCGGCAGCTCGAACGGCACCTGGATGATCTTCTCCAGATAGCGTTCACCGGGTAGGCCGCTCTGCTGCTCGATGGCCTGGGCGGCGACGTCGCGGTCGAAGGCCAGCAGGTAGACAACATTCGGGAAATCCGCCAGCGCCTTGATGACCGTGAAGAGCTGGCGCGTCTCTTCTGGAGTCAGGCGATCAATGTCGTCGATGACGACCAGGATGCGTTTTCCGGCTTCCTTCAGTGTTTTGCTGATCTGGGATTTGAGCGCAGGTACGTCTTTCGGCTTTCGCTTGGTCACCATCCCGATGAGTTTCCCGAACTTGCCCGCCGCGCCCCCGGTCATGCCGGAAAGGTCTATCAAACCCCCGACGCCTTCGGCGAAATCACCCAGCAGATCGCCCAGCTTTTTGAACTTGTCGCTCTTCGTAGGCAGCACGGCCTGTAGCTGGCCAAGGAAGGCGCGGGCCAGGTTTTCCTGCCCGGAGAACCACCAAGGGTTGAAGGTCACAACGGCGGGCCGGTCCCCATTGGGCTGTTGATCGAGGTAGTGGCTCACGTAGCTCAGCACTGTGGACTTCCCGGAGCCCCACGGACCGTAGAGTGCGAGTACCAGCCCATCACTGCCGGGGTAACGACAAATACTGTCGGCCAGGCTCTTTGCAAACGGCGCATGCCCAAACAGATCGTCTTTCGGGTCAGTGCTGGGGCGGTCGGCAGACAATGCGGTCATGGTGACCTCTCCACTCCGGTCATGGCTCGATAGCGCGCCCCGCGCCTTTCACCTTGGCGTTCGGCCCTGCCGCCCGCGATCAGGTCGGCGATCGCGGCGCTCCACTGGCCATCCGTGATGCCGGTGGCGGCGAGGACGTCGGCCTTGGCGTGCCAGCCGTCGTGCGCGCACAGGAACCCGAGAATCGCCGAGGCCGGAGTCGCACCATTGGTGGTGGCCGCCATCGCTGCATCGAAGTCGAGCGAGGGTTGCGCCGGAGCAGCTCTGGTGGCGCGACCGGCGCGCGGGGCACGGGACGAAGTGCGCGGTGTGGCGTCGGCATGCAGCCCTCGGGCGACTTCTTCCTCGTATCGCTGATGGTTCAGCTCTGACAAGCGGCGCAGTACTGCGAGGCGCACACGATCGCTGATGGTGAAGCGAACGCGGTCGCTCTCTGGCAGATACGGCACTTCGTGGAATCCATGCTCCAAATCGAGGTCGTCCCAGCCATAGGCGCGAGCGACCGCGATGTCGATTTCACGATGCAGGCTGCGGATCAACTCAATTCGAGAATCATCGTCCGAAGGATCGTGGAAGCGGTTATAGAGCTTCGTCAGACCGAATTCATTTTGAAGAAGGACCTGTTCCCGAAGAGTGTGATACTCCTCGCCAAGCTTTTCCAAACCAGCCTGTGCGTACTTGTCAACTGTCGGCATCGGCCAGGTCTCAAATGCCACGGACGTGGAATAGTTGATCGTTGACGCACCAAGGGTGCCACAGGTCCAGAATGCCCATTCCTGATGGAAGCTAGACTGGAGGACCGCGAACTCCCACCATGCGTCGATGAAATAGAGTTTGGTTTTCTTGTTGTATACGTTTCCAGTGGGGACACGTCGAAATGACACATACTTGCTATTTATCGCTGATGCGAGCACCGTCATTCGCGCATCAAGTTCAGAAATGAGTTGAGGACGAAGGTCCCAAAACTTCCAGTAACAGTCTTGATGGATCTGTCCTGTTAGCGAGTCGCGATAGGGCTTGACCAGCTCTTCAACACGATGGAATGCAGCACCATACTGCCGCGCCTTTTCTTCCGGCCAATCCCGGAAGTAGATGACCCATCGGTAGGGTTCCAGCCTCGGCATGGTATTGAGGTCTTGCCCGTTGAACAGCGGGAAGATCACTTCTGCACACGATGGATCGGCAGCGAGCATCTCAGCACGCTCTTCGGCTGTAAGTTCGAAACCGCGCCCCATGATGTCCTGGCCCTGCGAAAACTTCCCTTTCAGCGCCTTGAGCTTCATCGGGCGCTTGATCTGGAAATCCTCTTCCAGCGCGCCGTTGATGGCCGATACCGTTCGATCGTCCAAGACTCTCTGGCCTTGCCAGCCATCACGGGCAACCCATGCGATCGAAACGACCACCGCTGCATTACCCGGCCAAGCCATCCGTGAGCAACCACGATAGACGGTTCCACCCATTCCGATGATCTGATCCAGGCAAACCATACGGGAGCCGGTCTCCGTGATCGACTTGGTCGCCAGCAGTCCAAAACAGCCCTTCGATCCAAGCAAGGAAAAGGCTCGCAGATAGAAATAGACGCAGAGATCGGGCGAACCAACTATGCCGTTCCGCACCAGCTTCAAATACTCTTGATATGTCAGGCCCAAGCGCCGCCCGATCCAGCGTCCACCGCTGAATGGAGGATTGCCGACAATGACGTCGAAACCATGGGCCTCGCGCGCGAACACCTCCGGAAACTCCAACGGCCAATGGAAAGGCCGACGCGCGGACTTGTCGGCGGGTAGATCGATCGAGAGCGCAGCGACCAATCTCCGGCGCATCGAGGCGAGCACTTCGCGGTCGCCATCGATGGCTTGCCCGGCTTGGATGGTCAGCGACCCCAGCGTTTTCTCCAGTGCCGTGCCGCCGCCCGATGCGAACACCTCCCCGATGAACGCATCGGCGATGCTTTCCGGCACCTCGAGCGTGCGGCGCGCGTTGGCGTCCAGATGCGCCATGGCTTCGACATCACGGATGTCGCGGATGGGCATTTCGCGCAGAAGCGAGCGCAATTCGATGGCCTCGCGCATGGCCCGTTCGACGTTCTGGCCGAACAGGCGTAGCTGGCCTTGACCCGTGGGGTTCATCGAAAGCTGCGTTAGTTGCTCCAGTCGATGGATGCCGAGCAGGCTGTCACCACAGCGCAGGTTGTGGTCGAGGAAGCCGAAGGGTCGCCCCTTGGCCAGCGTCACCAACCAGATGGAGAGCTTGGCCAGTTCGACCGCCAGCGGGTTCAGATCGACGCCGTAGAGACAACGTTCCGCGATGAGGCGGCGGGCGGCGATTGTGCGCGCCTCGGTGTCGCGTGGCAGCGCCTCGATGCTGGCGTCCGCGTCCGCCACCCGCCCATCGACACCGATCGTCATGCCCTGCGCCTCTGCCTGTGACCACGCCTCGACGAGGCGATCGGCAAGCCAGCGGCAGGCTTGCACCAGGAAGGCACCCGAACCCATGGCCGGGTCGCAGATCTTCAGGTCGAGCAATTCGGCGGGGGACTTGAGCACCCACTGCTCGCGCGGTTTGCCCTCCGCCGGTCCCACGTAGGCGATCGGCGTCAGTGTCTCGGTGACGATGGCTTCGGTCAGCGACTTCGGCGTGTAGTGGGTACCCGTCTCGCGCCGGTCGGAACCGGTGGTGACGATGAAGGCCCCGGCGGGATAGATCAGCGGATAGCCCCACGGATCGGTGCGCACCAAGTGGGCAAAAGGCTTGATGCGATTACGAAGGTTTGTGTCCCCATGACAGGCGGCCAGCAGGCGATCGGACAGCGTGTCGTCCACTGACTTGGCCAGATCGTTGCGTACGCGGCTGGCGGAACTGCCGGAACGCTCCTGAAGCAATTCGGCGAGGCGTTCGGCACCATCCAGCCGGGCGGACTCCAGCTCGGCCAACTTGACCCAGGGGGCCTTGGCACTCTTGGTGCCGTCGAGTTCCAGCGTGACCTCGGCGGTGCGTTTGACGGTGCGCTCCAGCAGGCCCTCATAGACGTAGCCGATCTGTTCCACGTCCAGTGCGCGGTAGGACAGCGTCCGACCCTGGAACTGCTGGATGGCTTCGAGCAACAGCAGCACGGTGCGGTTGTCGATCGGCAGTGGTTTGGCGGTGTCGGTGCGCCATTCGGAGCCTTTGGCGCGGCCCTCGAGGAAGGGGAACCGATCAGGGTCGAACAGCGAGCCGCCCAGTGCGGGCAGGCGCAGGTTCTCGTGTTCGATGCCGCCGAACACGGCACGGAAGATCGCCAGCAAGCGCGACCAGGCATCCCAGCGGCGTTCGAGGATCTCTTCGGATTCCTTACGTAACTGCATGCGCAGCGTCGAGAGCGCGTAATTGGCCTCGTAGCGTTCGTCGCCGAGCAGCAGCAAGCCACGCTCCTCGGCGGAGAGCAGGAACACCAACCGCATCATCACCGTCAGCGCGGCTTCGTAGAGCACGGGCTCTTTCACGTTGCGCAGCAACTCGCGGTCGCGGTCCTGGTCGGTCTTGTCGAGAGCCTGGATCAGCACTTCGACGGCGCGCCGTACCTGCTCGCCGAGGGCATCAGTCACCTCGTCCTGATACTTCAGCGAGCGATCGAACAGCGCTGGCAGTTGTTCGGCTTCATCAACGAAGAAGCGACGGATGCCCAGCAGGTGCACGAAGGCCTGCAGGGTGATGGGCTCCTGGCTCCAGATGCGGGCGTACCAGCTGGCGAAGGTGGTGACGGCGCCGACCGGGGCGTCGACCAGCATCCAGCGCTCGCCATTGGTCACCAGCCCGAGGCGGCAACCGGTGGCGCGGCACAACTGAACCATACGATCGGCCGGGGTGGCGGCCCATCCGTCCAGCTTCAGGGTGGCATCGAGGTCGACATCCTGAGCGTAGGTATAGATGAGCATCAGCGGCTTGTTGCCCCGTTGCTCGTCGATGACGGCGAGGTTCGGGGATAGCGTCACGCCATGCTCGGCCAGGCTGACATTCAAGTTGACCGCACACCAGTTGGCGCGCTTCAGAACATCTCCTTTGCCATCCTCGTCGAGTTCCAGGCCATGGGACAGCACCTCGTCGATCCAGGCCGCGTGCAGCTCGGCGAACTGCGGATCATCCGTCTCCAGCGCCTCACGCCATTCCTCGTAGGCCTGACGCAGCCGTTTGCGTTTGAGGCCGTCTAGTTCTTCCAGACCTTGGGGAAAGGCTTCCTTGAGTACGGGAACGGCGAGGAACGGGCCGGAGATCTCGATGAGTGCCAGCCAGTCGTGGTGTTGAGTCGGCGTCACCATTCAGGATCTACCTCGAAAAATGCGATGGTGACGCCGTCGTCGGTACTCGACCATCGGTGGCCGCACCCGCAAACCATCGAGGCATGGAGCTCGATGTACGCCTTCAGGCCACAGTCTTGGCAATGGATGCGTGCGCACTTGCATCCTCGGCACTGCCCTGCCAGCCACCAGAACCATGCCCCACCTTCGAACGTAACCGCTCCTTCCTGATCAAGCACGATGCAGTCAGCGTCGCAGGAGGGACACATCTTCCATTTGTCTGGAACAATCAGGTCCAAAGCCTCGTCCACTGAAAGCAGTTCGAGATCACATCCGACATGGTCGGCCTTCTTCTTGGCAGGCTCAGTCCAGCCATTCGCCGCGACGACTATGGCTTTGTTTGCTCCTACTGCATCGGCGAGCGCGAGGACTGATTCGACTTCCCTCACATCTATCGGGACGGCGTGGAACTTGGCATCGACGATCATCTTTAGAGGGTGTCCCTTGGCCTCAATTTCGATGAGAACGTCGATTTGTCGTGGCTGACCGGTAATCTTGTCCGGCGCCATGACATTCCTGCTGACGTTTCCGAACCCATCGGCTTGCTCGTAGAGCACGGCGACGGCCTCTTGATATTCCTGCCACGTCATCATTTCATCGCCCCCATCATCGACTCGGGAATGATGAACACCATGGCTACTGGGAAGGTGCGGTCATCAAGCTTGGCGTAGCGCGTTTCGATGGCATCGACTTCCTGGATACGCTCGGCTGGGATGCGTCCGAGGCGGGCCTCCAGCGCAGCGGTGTCGCGTCTGAGCTGGGTACGTTCGTCTTCGGTAAACAGCGCCAGCTGCTCGGGTTGCTCGTCTTTCTTCAGTTCGCTCTGGATCGCCTTCTCAAGTTCGTCGAGTACGGTGCCGATGTCGTCGATCTCTTGCTGCTTGCGGATCTGAAGCGTGTTGGCCAGAAACTTGAGCCGATCCTTCGAGCGGGCATCGACTGACTGCAGGATGGCGGGCTGAGCACGATCGAAGCGAACCCGGAGGGCATCGAACAGGGAATCACTCGCCGAGACTGGCTGCGCCTCGTCCAGCCACTGCTGGACACGGGTGACGCTCTCTTCGCGCCGGAACGACTGATCGCGCAAATAGCCGCCCGAGACGGTCAGTTCCTCGTGCAGCCGGTGGTGGTTGCCGCCAGTGATGACCAGCCGCGAGATCACGACCACGGCCGGGACTTCGATGCGTCCATCGCGCACGGTACGCACTGTGATTCGATGCAGTTTCTTGACATCGTCCTGTGCCCAGACTTCTGCACGCAACAGCCGCAGGCACATCTGGACCAGGCGATGGTTCAGGTGGACGAGTACGACATCGTCCCGCCCCTTGGCCACGGCGTGGTCGAAGGTGATGGGGCGTATCTGCTGGGTATGGGGGTGTCGCAAGCCTTCCAGGCATCGCGCCCAGGAGCCCGACAGTGGTGGCATTCTGAATACGTTGCCTGTGGGCGCGCCGGCCAAGGCGACGGGTTCCAGTGGTGGGCGGCCCGCTAGCGCGAGGCCGGTCTTGACCGCCATCTGGACGTGATCGGGCGTGAGGTGAAAATCCTGCTGCGTGGCCAAGAGGCGTTCGTGGAGCTTGGCGACGCGTTCTTTCAGTTCGCGTTCGGCGCGCACGAAGCGCCGGGCTTTGGCGATCTTGGCTTCCGCCAGGCGGGTGTCCAGATCCTTCAGCGAGCCTTCGATGAGGCCGGACATCTGAGGCGCGATGACCGGGTTGACGCTGCCCATGTCGGCACGCATCGACTCCAGTTTGCGCAGTGCACGCAGGATGTCCTCGCCGTGGCCGCCGACCGTTGCATGGCCGTTGTCACCACCGTCGACCGGGTGCCAGATCAGCACCTCATTTTCGCGCTGCCCGTGGCGGTCGATACGCCCGTTACGCTGCTCCATCACGTTGGGGTTGTAGGGGATCTCCAAGTGGATGAGGCAATTGCAGTGGTTCTGCAGGTCGATACCTTCGGAGGCGGCATCGGTGGCGAGCAGGATGCGGACGGGGGAAACCTTGGGAGATGCCTGGAAAGCGGCTTTGATGGGCTCCCGCTCATCCTGAGTGAGTCCGCCGTGGAGCAGCCCGAGGCGTTCACCGCCGAAGCCATGACTGGCGAGGATCTCATGCATCCACTGGTGTGTGGTGCGGTACTCGGTGAACAGGATCACCCGGCGATCGTTCCACTGGCCGCCCGGTTTCAGGTTGGCTGAGAGCCATTCGATGGTGGCCCTGCCCTTGGAGTCGGTCTGATTCTTGGCTCGCTGCGCCCATTGCCTCAGATCGGCCAGCATCCGCTGCTGTTCCTGAGTCAGCGGCTGGGCTCGGCGTGAAGCCTCCTCGACGGCCTCCGATTGGGCGTTCTCGACCTCCTGATCGTTGGCGTAGTCCTCATCCACTTTCAGAATGGCTTTGCGCAGGATGCGCTCGGCCATGGCGTCCTGCGTTTTCGGCTTGGCGCCATTTGACAGCGAGGCGATGTGTTTCTCGAGCGTGGAGGCGAACGCCGCAGGCGACGAGAACAAGCGCTTCTTGAGCAGTTGATTGACGAACGACGTGCCGAAGGTGCTGCCGTTCTTCTCTGCGTCGTTCTCGCGACTGGCACAGTAATCGTTCAGCTTCTGATGGATCTCCCGTTCCTCATCCGTGTACGGGACCGCCAGCGCCTGCAGCTTGCGTTGGGCATACAGCGGCTTGCCATGGGCGTCGACCAGATCGCTCTTCAGGCGACGGATCATCACCTGGCTCAACTGCTTCGCGTCGGGGAGGATGTTGCGGGCGAAACGCTGGTCGTCGAGCAATTCCAGCAGCGAGGTGAACGACTCGGTGTAGCCGTTGTGGGGTGTTGCGGTCAGGAACAGGCGATGCTGGAAGTGCGGGCTTATCGCACGGATGAACCGCGTGCGTTGGCTCTCGAGCGCGTAGTGCGCGCCAGCAGCCGGGGCGATGTTGTGTGCCTCGTCGACTACCAGTAGATCGAACTTGCGCGGATGGCCGGCATGCGACGGAAGAACGTCACGCATGGCGCGCAGGCCTTCTCCACTCTTGACCCAGTCCATCGAGGCGATCAGGCGTGGGTGGGAGGTCCATGGGTTGGCGTGGATGCCGCGCTCACGTCGCAACTGCTTGATGTAGGAGGTGTCGACCACGCGGAAATCGAGGCCGAACTTCTCCAACATCTCGACACGCCATTTCTCCTGGAGCGAAGCAGGACAGATGATCAATGCGGTACGAGCGCGGTGCCGGAGCAGCATCTCCTGGATGATCAGCCCGGCCTCGATGGTCTTGCCTAGACCGACGTCGTCGGCGATGAGCAAGTTGACGCGTGCCATGTCGATGGCACGCACCAGAGGGTCGAGCTGGAAGTCCTCGATGCTGACGCCGCTGCGGAAAGGCGCCTGCAGAAATCCCCTGTCGGCGTTGGTGGCGGCACCCCAACGGACTGCATCGAGGAAGGCTTCGAGCGTGTCCGAGTCGTCCTGCCCCGTGATGGATGGCAAACCTGCGCGTTCGATGACTTGTGCGCCGGGCTCGATCTCCCAGATGACCTCCAGTTCCTCGCCGAGGCCGTCCTCGTCGATGGATGAAAGCGTCACGCAGTTCTGCGACGCCGAAGCCGACTCCAATTTCGAGGAGGCGACATCCGCCACGACCCACTGGCGCCGACGAACCTCGACCAACTGGCCGGGCTCTGGACGAGCACGGTAGGTCTCGTGCTTCTGATCGTTCGAGATTTCCATGCGGTCTGCCATCGTCCTGTTCAGTTCTTCTTGTGTTCGCCAGCAGGCGATGTGCAGCGCCTCTCTCTCGCCATGACCACCGTCTGTACGACGGCTTCTGTGGCTTCGATCGGTGATTCGTGCTCCCAAAATCGCAGTACCAACCAACCGACGTCGAGCAGCCTCGAATTCGTGTCGGCATCCCTGAGGCGATTCGCCTCGATCTTCTGCCGCCAGAACTCTGCGTTCTGCTTTGGCCAGGTGGCATGCTCGGGGCAACCGTGCCAGAAGCATCCGTCGACGAAGATGGCGATCTTCAATGACGGGAAGGCCACGTCCGCCACGCGGCGCGGTTTCTTCAGAACCTCGAAGTCGACCCGGTAGCGCAGGCCTCTGCGATAAAGCTCTCTTCGCAACGCGATCTCGGCATCAGTCCCCTTTTGCCGAACCTTCGCCATGCGGCGACTGGTCTCGGGGGACGAGGGCTGAATGCGCGACATCGGGAGGCCCTCGTCAGTTCGTCATCGGGCCGCGACCGATGCGATATGCATGTTGATGCTCCGCGCGATGGCGCGGCCGAGATCGACGGGAACCGCGTTGCCGATGAGCCGCCCGAGAACCTTGAAGCTCACTTCGCCGTCATCCGGCACGAAAGCGTAGTCGCGCGGGAAGCTCTGGAGGATCGCAGCCTCCCTCAATGAGATGGCTCGATCCTGTTCCGGGTGCCCGAAACGGCCATTGCCAAAGCCGTAGCACTGCGTCGTCATGGTCGGGGCTGGCTTGTCCCACTCCATGCGGCCGTAGACGCCCGGGTAGGTGCGTCCGCTCTCGGCGCGGTGACAGTCGGCGACCAGATCATTCGGCCAGTCGCGCCAGGTGCCACCGGGTTTCGATACCTTGATCCGCTTGAGATTCTTTTCCGACAGCGTCGATGTGACGTGCAATTTGTCTCTCGGCGCCGCCTCGCCTGCACTCAATGGGCGTAAGCGGCCAATGGCTTGACGAACCGTCTTCGGTTTTTCCTGGGTCGGTTCGATCATCTCGATGTCGCCGTGTTTCGATGCCAGCAGCACCATGCGTCGCCGCATCTGCGGCACGCCATAGCGAGAGCTATCGACGACGTCGAACCAAACGTTGTAGCCAAGCCGTTTCAGGGTATCGACGAAGTCATGAAACACCTCGTGCTTCGCGACCGTGGGCACGTTTTCCATCGTGATGACATCGGGCCTGGCACCTTTGGCAAGGCGCGCAAACTCATACAGCAAGCCCCACTTGCCATCTTTGCCATCCAGCTCATAGCGCTGCGCGTATGTCGAGAAGGGTTGGCACGGAGCACAGCCCGCGAGAATCGTCATATCGGCGTCCCCGAACAACGCTTTCAGTTCAGCCGTCGTGACTTTGCTGATATCCCGCTCTACAAATCGGGCTTGATTGTTTGCCTCGTAAGGGAAACGGCATGCAGGGTCCAGATCGATACCGGCGACCACGGGCAGCCCCTCCAGGACGAAGCCGTGCGTCAGCCCACCCGCGCCGCAGAACAAATCCACGCAAGAAATCGTTGTCACATCACATCTCCTGCTTCCACTTCGATACTTGAACGAAGTAGGCGAAACCCATGGCAAACCAGCACTTCATCACTTGCCCTTGCTCTCGGCATCCGCCGCCCCTCCAGAACGGACCCATTCATCCACTTCTTCGGTTTTGAACTTCCACAGCCGGCCGATACGGCGAGCCGGCATGTTCCGTTTGCTGATCCATGCATAGACGGTGTCCTTACTGACGCCGAGATACTCTGCGATCTCCTCGACCGACAACCAGCGATCTGACATGACATGAGCTTCCATCACAGAGTGGGGCGGAGTACGGGCAATGTTGAGATATTACATCAACCAGCCCACTTGAACAGCCGAATTGGCCGGATTGGACCTGGTTTGAACGGATTTCATCGGGCTTGACGGCCTCATCTCTCACCTGGGCTCAGCATGTAGACGCGGCCAGTCATGACGTGATGCTTCGGGCCTGACATATGAAGGTGAGACCGGGAATCCGGTACGGCACCGATTCCGATTCTTTGCAGCATGGACATCCGCTCTTCCACACCATCACGCCATTGCCTTAGCTGGAAGGAATGGCACGATGGGACCGACCAACCGCCGCGCATCCGCATGGCCTTCGCTGGCCGTGCTGCTGGTCGTGTCGCTCTCGGCCCTGCAGCCCGCCATTGCCGACGACACCCCGGAGCGTGAGCAACTCGCCGCGCTCGCGCGCCAGCTCGACCTGATCGACCGACTGGCCGAGCACGCCGCCAACACCGCGCCGCAGGCGCGCGCCCGCCATCACTTCGACTACGCCCGGCTGCGCGCCGACCTGAAGCGCGTGCGCACCGGTGTGCAGGACTTCCTCGTGCCCCAGCGCGCCCAGCCGCGCGATCCCGTGCCGCTGGCCGGCGACTACCTGCGCCGCGACGAACAGGCGGAGCCCTCGCCATGACCGCCGACCAGATCGCCGCCTTCCAGGCCAACGGTGGCTTTGCGCCCTCGGCGGTGTCCGTCGTGGTGCTCGGCTTCGTGTTCGCCGTGCTGCTGCTGTGGGGCGTGTGGGCCATGCGCACGGCCTACGTGGGCTGGGCCGAGAACCGCATCAACCAACGTCAGTTCCTGGGCGTCTGCATCCGCTTCGTCGCGATGTACCTGGTGCTGACCTTCTTCCTCCTCTCCTGACCACCACGAAGGGCCATCGATCATGCACACGCCTCCGACTACTTCTCGCGTTCCCTCGCGCATCGCCGCGCTGCTGGCGCCGTTGGCGCTCCTGGGACTGCCGCCATCCGCGTTCGCGCAGGGCCTGCCGACCATGGAAGACCCATCGCGCGGCCAGGGCAGTGGCATCCTGCAGACCTTGCAGAACTACGGCTACGACATCGTGCTGCTGATCGCGCTGCTCGTGGTCGCCTCGATGTTCGTCGGTGTCTGTTATCACGCCTACACACGCTACTCGGAGATCCACACCGGCCGCGCCACCTGGGGCCAGTTCGGCCTGACGGTCGCCGTGGGTGCGATCCTGTTGGTGGTCGGCATCTGGCTGCTGACCAAAGCCACCGGCGTGCTGTAAGGGCTGCGCGCGATGGCCACCCCCGCGGAGACAACGCGCGACGCGCTGGTGACGTTCCTGCCGCACCGGTTGAATCGCCAGCCGGTGGTCGTGCGCGGACTGACCGCCGATGAACTGTGGATCTGCGCCGGCCTGTCGGCGGCCGCCGGGCTGGTGCTCGGTGTGCCCCTGGCCTGGCTGACGCGCAGCATTGCCATGGTGCCCACGCTGATCGTCGCGGGCATCGCGCTCGGCGTCTTCGTCGGCGGTGGCTTCCTGCGCAGCCAGAAGCGCGGCCGTCCTGACACTTGGCTGTACCGGCAGCTTCAGTGGCGGTTGACCTTGCGCTATCCAGTGCTCGCCGCTCACCTGGGCGGGTGCCGTCTGATCACCCGCACTGGCCGGTGGAGCACACGGCGCACGGCCGACCGAGGTGCGGCATGAGCCGTTTCAGGAATGAGGTCGCGCACCTGCAGGCACACGTGAAGACGCTGCGCCTGGGCGGTGCGGCGCTGTTCGTGGTGGCGCTGCTGCTCGGCTTCGGCTGGTGGAGTGCGCCGAAGAGTCTGACCATCCATGTGCCGCCGGACCTGCGCTCGGGCAGCACGCGCAAGTGGTGGGAGGTGCCGCCCGAGAGCGTGTATGCGTTCAGCTTCTATATCTGGCAGCAGGTGCAGCGCTGGCCCACCAACGGCGAGATCGACTACCCGCGCAACCTGCACGCGCTGTCGGCCTACCTGACGCCGAGCTGCCGGGCCTTTCTGGCACAGGACTATGAGTACCGTCGCTCAAGCGGCGAGTTGCGGCAGCGCGTGCGCGGCATCTACGAGATTCCCGGACGCGGCTATGGCGACAGCCCCAGCACGCGCGTCAAGGCTGTCTCCGACCGCGATTGGATCGTCACGCTGGACGTGAGCGCCGATGAGTACCACGGCTCCGAGCAGGTCAAGCGCGCCCTGGTGCGCTACGCCCTCAAGGTTGTGCGCATGGACGTCGATCCCGAGCGCAACCCCTTCGGCCTGGCGCTGGACTGCCATGCCAGCGCACCTCAGCGCATCGAGACGTCGCCGACGCCCGGCGCCGCATCCGGCCACTCGCAGGGAGACTCCCCATGAAACGCCATGCCCTGTCGGCCTTCGCCGGCATCTTGCTGTGGCTCGCGCTCGCGCCCGCCCAGGCCGTGGAAATCCTGCGCTGGGAACGCCTGCCGCTGGCGGTGCCGCTGGTGGTCGGCCAGGATCGCGTGATCTTCATCGACCGCAACGTGCGTGTCGGCGTACCGGACAGCGCGGCCGCACACCTGCGGGTGCAGAGCGCCGGCGGTGCGATTTACCTGCGGGCGAGCGAGCCGCTGCCGCCGACGCGACTGCAGTTGCAGGACGTGGAGTCCGGCGCGCTGATTCTGCTCGACATCGCCGCCGAACCAGCGCAGGACGGACAGCCCCCGCTGGAGCCAGTGCGCATCGTGGACGCGCAGCAGTCGCCCGCCACGCGCTACGGCGGCGAGACGGCCAGCGCCACGGAAGCCGCCGCACCGGATCGGCAAGTGCGCAAGCGCGAAACACCCGTCCCGGTCGTGCTGACGCGTTACGCCGCGCAGAACCTGTACGCGCCGTTGCGTACCGTCGAGCCGGTCGCCGGGATCGGCCGCGTGAACCTGCGCCGCGACCTCTCGCTGGACGCCCTGCTGCCGACGCTGCCGGTGCAGGCGCGGGCCTTGGCCGCCTGGCGGCTCGAAGACCAGTGGGTGACGGCGGTGCGGCTCACCAACACGGCGGCGCGCTGGCTGGACCTCGATCCGCGTTCGCTGCAGGGCAATTTCGTGGCGGCCACCTTCCAGCACCCGAACCTGGGGCCGGCCGGCCAGGCGTCCGACACCACCGTGGTCTATCTGGTCACGCGCGGCCGCGGTCTGGCCGAGGCGCTGCTGCCCAGGCTGAGCCCCATCGACGCCAGCGTGAATCTGCCGCCGTCCGGTGCCGCCGGCACGGCAGGAGGAGCGTCCGATGAAAAGTAACCCGCTGCTCAAGTGGCTGCTGATCCCCGTGATCCTGCTGCTGGTGTTCGTCGGCATCAAGCTGTTCTCCGGCCCCACCGGCCAGCGGCCCGCACTATCGGGCACGGCCAACCCGCTCACGCCCGAGGAGATGAAGGCCCTGGGCATCGAGGGCGACACGCCACGCGACACGGTGGCCACGCTGGTCGCGCAGGTGAAACAGTTGCGCACCGAGCTGCAGACCGCGCTGGGCGACAACCGGCAGCAGAAGACCGAGAACGAGCGCCTGCGCACCCGCGAGAGCGCGATCGACCAGCGCATCCAGACCGCGCTCGAAAGCGAACGCAGCCGCTTGCAGCAGGAACGAGAGCAGGTGGCGAGCGAGAAGCAGCAGACGCAGGGGCTGCTGCAGGATCTGCAGCAGCGGCTCGATGGCCTCTCCGGCAAAGGCGGCCAGATCGACCTGCCCGTCGGGCTGGGTCTGGAAGAAGGCGACGGCAAGCGCTTCGGCAACGATGACGGCAGCGGCGCAGGCAACGGCACACACTGGGTCGAACCAGGCGATGCCAAGACCGATGCCCGCAACAGCAGCAAGGAACCGAGCTTTCCGCTGAGCTTCGGCCCGGCGCAGAAAACCCTGTCGGCCGCCGTGGAGTCCGTCGCCGATGCCGGCGGGCGGGCGGTGGTCGGCGCCGTGGGCGCGACCACGACGCCGTTCTACACGGTGCCGCGCAATGCAACGCTGATGGGTTCGGTGGCGATGACGGCGCTGATCGGCCGCGTGCCTATCGACGGCACGGTCAATGACCCGTACCCCTTCAAGGTGCTGATCGGCCCGGACAACCTGACGGCAAACGGCATCGACATCCCCGACGTGGCCGGCGCCGTGGTCAGCGGCACGGCCTCTGGGGACTGGACGCTTTCGTGCGTGCGCGGGCAAATCCGTTCGGTCACTTTCGTGTTCCACGACGGCACCATCCGCACCGTGCCCGAGGACGGCAACCGGGACCAGCGCGGCGGGCAAGCCAGTGCCAACAGCACGACGAGTGCCACGCAAGGCGGCCTGGGCTGGATCAGCGATCCCTACGGCATTCCCTGCGTCAGCGGCGAGCGGCGCAGCAACGCGCAGCAGTACCTCGGCAGCCAGGCGCTGATCACCGCGGCCGGCGCGGGCGCGGCCTCGCTCATCAAATCCGACAACGGCAGCGTCGCCGTGGTCGCCAACGGCAACGGCTCGCTCGGCACGGTCGGCATCGGCGGCAACGAAGCGATGGGCCGCATCCTGGCCGGTGGCGTGCGCGACATGGCCGATTGGGTCAACAAGTTGTATGGCCAGGCCTTCGCGGCCGTCTACGTGCAGCCCGGCGCCAGGGTCGCCGTGCATCTGGAGCAGCCGCTCCACATCGACCGCGACGCCCAGGGGCGTCGGGTGAACCACCGCATCGGAGAAGCCCATGCCTCGGACCTGGATTGACGCGGCCGTCGTGCTGCTGGCGGCCGTCTTGCTCGGCGGCTGCGCGACCAGCAAGGAGAAGCTCCTGCCCCACGGCCACAACACCATGCTCGACATCTGGCAGCAGGAGACCGGCGGCGGCGAAGGCGGCGGCCCCGCCGCACGGCAACTGCTCGACGCACGCCAGGGCCTGCGCCGGCCGCTGACCGAAGCCGACGTGCAGGCCACACCCGCCGTGCAAGAGCGCTACACGCGCACCGCGAGCAACGAAATCTACCGGCAGTTTCATCGCCTGCCGAATCCCGACTTGGTGATGTACGTGTTCCCGCATCTGGCCGGCACCGACCCGGTGCCGGTGCCTGGCTACAGCACGGTGTTCCCGTTGTACCAGCGCGTGCAGTACGCAATGCCCGGCGAGCGGGTGGAGGACTATTGATGGCCTGGTCGATGCCGTGGCCGCGCAAGGGAGCCGCCCCTCCAACGGATGGTGCGCAGGCGGCGGACGACGCCTGGGCGCTGCATGTCGCGACGCTGGCCGCGCAGGGCATACCCGAGCCCGGCGGCGCGCTCGCCGGCCAGCGCCGGCCAGCGACCCAGGCCGACCACGATGCGCTCTACACCGTCGCGCCGTCGTTCGCGGACATGCTGCCCTGGGTCGAGTACCTGCCGAGGTCGAAGACCATGCTGCTCGAAGACGGGCAGTCGGTGGCCGCGTTCTTCGAGCTGCTGCCGGTGGGCACTGAAGGCCGCGAGCTGGCCTGGCTGTGGCAGGCCCGCGATGCGCTGGAGAACGCCCTGCAGGACTCCTTCGACGAACTCGATGAGAACCCCTGGGTGGTGCAGCTCTATGCCCAGGACGAAGCCGATTGGAACCACTACCTGAGTAACTTGGCGGGCTACGTGCAGCCGCGTGCGCAGGGCAGCGCGTTCAGCGACTTCTACCTGCGCTTCTTCGCCCATCACCTGCGGGCCATCGCCAAGCCGGGTGGCCTGTTCGAGGACACCACGGTGACGCGCCTGCCGTGGCGCGGCCAAGTCCGGCGCGTGCGCATGGTGGTCTATCGCCGCACGTCCGCGGCCCCGGCCTCGCGGCGCGGCCAGTCGCCCGAGCAGGCGCTGACCACGATCTGCGACCGCCTCGCTGGCGGGCTGGCGAATGCCGGCGTGAAAGCCCGGCGTCTCGGCGCGGCGGACATCCACGCCTGGCTGCTGCGCTGGTTCAACCCGCATCCGACCCTGCTCGGCCCGAGCGCCGAAGACCGCGAGCGCTTCTATGCGCTGACCCGCTACCCCGACGAGCCCGAGGAGGGCGAAGTCGAACTCGCCAGCGGCACCGACTTCGCGCAGCGGCTGTTCTTCGGCCCGCCGCGCTCGGATGTCGAGCAGGGCCTGTGGTTCTTCGATGGGCTCCCGCATCGCGTCATCGTGATGGATCGCCTTCGCATGCCGCCGGCGACCGGACACCTGACGGGCGAGACGCGCAAGGGCGGCGACGCCATGAACGCGCTGTTCGACCAGATGCCGGAAGACACGGTGATGTGCCTGACCGTGGTGGCGACACCGCAGGACGTGCTGGAAAGCCATCTCAATCACCTGGCCAAGAAGGCCGTCGGCGAAACCCTGGCCTCCGAACAGACGCGTGCGGACGTGCAGCAGGCGCGCGGCCTGATCGGCAGCTCCCACAAGCTCTACCGTGGCGCACTGGCGTTCTACCTGCGTGGTCGAGATCAGGCCCAGCTCGACGTGCGCGGACTGCAGCTCGTCAACGTGATGCTCAACGCGGGCCTGCAGCCGGTGCGCGAGGAAGACGAGGTGGCGCCGCTGAACAGCTACCTGCGCTGGCTGCCCTGCGTCTACGACCCGGCCGCCGACAAGCGTGGGTGGTACACGCAGCTCATGTTCGCGCAGCACGCCGCGAACCTGGCGCCGGTCTGGGGCCGCAGTCAGGGCACAGGCCACCCCGGCATCACCTTCTTCAACCGCGGCGGCGGCACGATCAGCTTCGATCCACTGAATCGGCTCGACCGGCAGATGAATGCGCATCTGTTCTTGTTCGGTCCCACGGGTGCCGGCAAATCCGCGACCCTCAACAACCTGCTCAACCAGGTCACCGCCATCTACCGACCGCGGCTGTTCATCGTCGAGGCGGGCAACTCGTTCGGGCTGTTCGGCGACTTCGCCGCGCGCCTTGGGCTCAGCGTCAACCGCGTGAAGCTCGCACCAGGCTCGGGCGTCAGCCTGGCCCCGTTTGCCGATGCATGGCGCTTGGTCGATATGCCGGGCCAGGTGTGGACGCTCGACGCCGACGCGCTCGACGAGGACCGCGCCGAAACTGCCGCGGCGATGGAAGGCGACGAGCAGCGCGACGTGCTCGGCGAGTTGGAGATCACGGCGCGACTGATGATCACGGGCGGCGAAGAGCGCGAGGAAGCGCGCATGACGCGCGCCGACCGGAGCCTGATCCGCCAGTGCATCCTCGACGCGGCGCCGCGCTGCGTGGCCGAGCAACGCACGGTGCTCACGCGTGACGTGCGCGACGCGCTGCGCGAGCGCAGCCGCGATGCCACGCTGCCGGAGGCGCGGCGGGCGCGGCTGCAGGAGATGGCGGACGCGATGGATATGTTCTGCCAGGGCGTGGACGGTGAGATGTTCGACCGTCCGGGAACGCCGTGGCCCGAGGCTGACATCACCATCGTGGATCTGGCGACCTTCGCCCGCGAGGGCTACAACGCGCAGCTCTCCATTGCCTACATCTCGCTCATCAACACGGTGAACAACATCGCCGAGCGGGACCAGTACCTGGGTCGACCCATCGTCAACGTGACGGACGAAGGCCACATCATCACCAAGAACCCGCTGCTCTCGCCGTACATCGTCAAGATCACCAAGATGTGGCGCAAGCTCGGTGCCTGGTTCTGGCTGGCCACGCAAAACCTCGACGACTTGCCCAAGGCGGCCGAGCCCATGCTCAACATGATCGAGTGGTGGATCTGCCTGTCGATGCCGCCGGATGAGGTGGAGAAGGTCGCGCGCTTCCGCGAACTCAACGCTTCGCAGAAGGCGCTGATGCTGTCGGCACGCAAGGAAGCTGGCAAGTTCAGCGAGGGCGTCATCCTCTCCAAGAGCATGGAAGTGCTGTTCCGCGCCGTGCCGCCCAGCCTCTACCTGGCGATGGCGATGACCGAGCCCGAGGAGAAGGCCGAACGCTTCCAGTTGATGCAGCAGCACGGCATCAGCGAGCTGGATGCCGCCTTCCGCGTGGCCGAGAAGATCGACCGCGCCCGCGGCATCGAGCCGCTGGCGCTGGATGCATTGGCCTGAAGGAGGAACAGCATGCGTCTGCCTTCGGTCACTCGACGCCATACCCTGATCGCGCTGCTGGTCGCGGCGGTGGGCGCCGCCGGGTGGTTGCTCCTGCGCACGCCCGATGCGGCCCCGGAGTTCATGCATCCGATCACGACCGTGCCCGAGCCACCGAAGCCGGCTGGGCCGCCGTGGCTGTACGGCCGCAGCGATGCCCGCTTCACGGTGGTCGGTTACGCCGACCTGGAGTGCCCGTACTGCCGGGCGTACTTCCCGACGCTCCAGCGCTGGATCGACACCCACCCCGAGGTGAACTGGCAGTGGCATCACCTGCCGCTGTCCATACACGAGCCAGCCGCGACCGCCGGGGCACGCCTGGCCGAGTGCGCGGGCGAGGTGGGCGGGCATGCCGCGTTCTGGCAGGCGGTGGCGTGGCTCTACGCGCACACCCGCGGCGACGGCCAGGGCCTGCCGGAGGGCCTGCGCTATCCCGACCTCACGCCAACGCTGCAGCAGTGCCTCGACAGCGCGCGGCCCGACACCGTGATCCGCGCCCAGGCCGCGGAGGCGGCACGACAGAGCACTGCCGCCACGCCAACCCTGCTACTGCGCGATCGCGACACTGGCAAGACCCTCCTGCTTCACGGTCCCGTCGAAGGCGATGCCTTGCTGTCGGCCATCGACCTGCTCGCCGCCGGCAGCACGACCGTAGCCGAACCCGCCCATTCCCCAGACATGCCCGCCGGCGTTGCTGGCGACATGCCCAGGTAGCCATCGATCTTCAAGGCTACGGCGCGGCTTGTCCGCGTTGATCGAAACCCGTTCGCATCGCATCCCTTGACGCGAACAGCCACTGCATCCGCGGTGGTGGATGCCCGCTCGTCACCTGTTCCATCCCCATCGTCCCCTGGAGGGTTTGCCCTCCAGGGGCAGGCGCCCTCCGATCTCATCCATTGGAGGTTCGTCATGTCTTTTGTCATCGCCGACTCCCGCCCGTCGGAGTCGCTCACCCTGATCGCCGCCCAGCACGAAGACTGGATCATCCGGCAGGCCATCACCCTGCTGGAGAACCGCGTGTTCAAGGCCGGTCCGGCGCTGGGCAGTCCCGCCGCCGTGCGCGACTACCTGCGCCTGAAACTGGTCGCGGAGCCGAACGAAATCTTCGCCGTCGTGTTTCTCGACAGCCAGCACCAGGTGCTCGCCTTTGAGCCGCTGTTCAAGGGCACGGTCGACCAGACTTCGGTGTATCCGAGGGTGGTTGTCCAGCGTGCGCTGATGCTCAACGCTTCGGCTCTGATCCTGGCGCATCAGCACCCCTCGGGGAACACCGAGCCCTCGGCCGCTGATCGTGCGATCACCGAGCGGCTGAAGAGCGCCCTGGCCACCGTCGATGTCCGGGTGCTGGATCACTTCATCGTCGGCAAGGGCACGCCGTATTCGTTCGCCGAGCAAGGCCTGCTGTAGCCGCGGCCTTCCACCGCGCCGCAACGGTGCTCGTCTGTTGTCCTCCACGGGAGCCTTCGGCTCCCGTTCTCTTTGGGCGCCGGCCTGCAGGAAATCGGAGCCGACCGGTGTCGGTTTCTTTGTCGCTCAAGGGCTGGCCTTGCGCTCGACTACGGGCTGCATCGACTCCGCGGAGGCGCGACATGCCGGCTCTTTCCCTCAACCTTCCCGCCGCCTCACGGCGCCCTCTGGCCGCCGTGCTGTGCCTGGCGCTGCTCGCGCCGGTCGCGGTGGCGGCGGACGTGCTCGTCGTCACCGACAGCCGTCATCCGGTGCAGGCCCCGGCCGGCGTGCGCGTCATCGAGCTGGACCAGCCGGCGCACATCGAGGCCGAACTCACGGCGCGCTTGCCCGCTGACCCAGCCCAGGCGGAGGCCCTGGTACGGCAGCGGCTGCTCGATGGCGGCGCCGACCTGCAGCGCCGCATCGGCCAGGCCTACCAGGGCGTCGCCGATGCCTGGGGACTGGGCATCGTCAAGATCCCTGCAGTGGTGGTCGATCAGCGCTACGTGGTCTACGGCGAGCCCGACGTGGCCCACGCCGTCGCGCGCATCGACGCCTATCGGAGCGCACGGCCATGAGCCGCCTGATGACTTCCCGGCGCCTGCGCGCCATCGTCGCCTCGCTGATGCTGGGCGCGGCCACCTCGGCGTTCGCCCTGAACACCGCCACCATCGTCTCGTCAGCGTTGTCGCCCGACTGCCTGGAGTACCGCGTCGTCGGCATCTGCTACTGGCTGTACTGCACGCCGTTCGGCTGCTCGGTGCGCACCTCGGTGAAGGTACGCCACTACGTGCCCGATGCCGTCGTGTCGAGCTACAGCAACACGGGCGAGAACCCCTGGCTGGAAGTGCGGGCGATGAGCATGCCGAATCCGACCGCCAAGGCCGGCGGCGACGGCACCACCAACCACGACAACGAGAACAACCTGGCGAAATTCAAGAACGCTGACGTGATCGGCCACCCCGCCGGCCTGGTGTTCAGCCAGTTCGCCGCCGCCTCCGGCTACTCCTGCGAGGGTGCGGGCACGGCCTTCATGCCCTACCTGCTGAGCACGCTCGATACCATCGCCTGGCGCTACAACATCCCCGAAGCGTTCTACCCCGAAGCGCTGATTCCCGGACGGCGCGAGATCGGCACGCGCGCCGGCCTGAACCTGTGGGGCAACGTCTATCCGCGTGGCGGTTTCCTGCACCAGACCGACGACCACAAGAGCGGTGCCGTGGTCGCGCAGCGTGCGGGTGACATCGTGACGCGCCGCGGCCAGATCCACGTGTACCAGCCGCTGCTGGCCGACGCCCGCGACGGCTACTGGCCGGCCGGCGCGCTGATGGAGACCAACGCCTCGACGGGCAAGTGGCAGGAGCTGACGCCCACGCTCTCGAACAGTTGTGTGGTCTTCCCGCACAGCCGCACCCGCGTGCAGGCCCAGCAAGGCGACTACGCCTGGGCCTTGTGGCGGCCGTACTCCTGCTGCCGGCGCCGTGGCCAGGTCTTCCTCGGCAGCGTCGATTTCATGTGAGGAACCCACGATGAACGCATCCTTCCCTGACTTCCTGCGCCGCTCGAAGTCGCACCTGCGGGCCACGCTGCTCGTGGCGGCCATCACGCTGGTCGTCGGCGTCGCCTGGGCGCAGACTCGCATCGACCCCAATGGCGTGAACGTCAGCGGCAGCGTGATCGGCGACGACGTGCTCTACAGCATCGGCGGTGGCCGCGCCGTATCCATGGGCGGTGCGGGAAACATGCAGAGCATCGGTGTCGGCATCGGCTGGAACAGCAACCTCATCTGCGGCGACATGAGCATCACCACGACGCTGCAGAACCAGTTGAACGGCATCACCAACGGCTTCCAGACGATCATGTCGAACGTGATCCAGAACGCTACGGCAGCGGTGGCGTCGCTGCCGGCGCTGATCATCCAGCGCGCAGATCCCGGGCTCTACAACCTGCTCACCAACGGCATCCTGCAGGCGCGGCTGGACTTCGACCGCTCCAAGATGACCTGCCGTGCGATCGCCGAGCGGATGGCCGACATGGCTGGCGGCCAAGCCGGCTGGAACCAGCTCGCCGAGGGCCTGGCGCTGCGCGATGCGGTCGCCAGCACCGATGCCGTATCCGCCATCGAGCAGGCCGAGACCAACCGGGGCAACAACGGCGTGCCCTGGGTTGGCGGCAGCAATGCCGGCGGCAACGGCCAAAGCTCGATCAAGGTGGTGGGCGACGTGACGCGTGCGGGCTACAACCTGCTCAACGGCCGCAGCATCGGCGATACGTCGCCGATTGCGTCCAGCGCCTGCGGCAACCGCCTGACCTGCCAGACTTGGCCATCGCCGCAGGCGGCCTCGGCCTGGGCGATCCGCGTGCTGGGCGAGCGTGAGCAGCGCACCTGCGAGAGCTGCACCAAGACGCAGACCACGCCAGGCGTCGGGCTCACGCCGATGATCCAGGAAGAGTACGAAACCAAGCTGCAGGCGCTGCAAGAGCTGGTGACAGGGGCGCGGCCGACGACGCCGGCCCATCTCGAAGCCGCCGGAAGCAGCTCGCTGCCGATCACCCGTGGCGTGATCGAAGCGCTACGCGACGAGCCCGATCAGGACGTGCTGGGCCGGCGTCTCGCATCCGAGGCCGCACTGTCGAGCGTGCTGGAGAAAGCCTTGCTGTTGCAGCGCACGCTGCTGACGGGCAAGAAGGAGCCCAACGTCGCAGCCAACGAGCTGGCCGTGCAGGCGGTCGATCAGGAGAACGCCGCGCTGGAGCAAGAGATCAACAACCTCAAGACCGAACTGGAGCTGCGGCGCACGTTGGCCGGCAACTCGGCGATGGCGATCATCCAGCGCCACAGCACCCGCGCCGCCGGTTCGCGCGGTGTCTTCGAGGGCGACACCACGCGCGACCGGCTGCGGGAGATCGAGAAGCCGCGGAGCGGCACGCCATGAGCCGGCTGGCCTGGCTGCGGCTACCGTGGCTGTTCAACCGCCGCGTCGGCGTGGCGCTGCTGTGGACCTTGCTGGTGGTCGCCGCCGCGGTGGCGGTGAACATCGCGGGCATCCACGTGGTCGGCGGCGTCGATGGCTGGGAGAACTGGTTGAGGGCGCATGCGGGCCACTTCTTCCTGTGGCGGCTTCTGCTCTACGCAGCAACAGCCTACGGCTGGTGTTGGATGCGCGGGCGCCTGCGGCAACGTGAACCGTCGGCCGAGGCGCATAAGCGCCTGCTGCGCACGGAGATCGCGGCCGTGATCTCCGTGGTCGCGCTGGAAGCCAGCCAACTGTTGCGGCACGGCTGAGACCGGGAGGCAGGCATGACGCTCTACACCACGGACTACCTGGAGTATTACCTGACCCTGGTGGCTTGGGTGGTCAACAACGGCATCTGGAGCATCCTTGTGACCAGCGGCGTGTTCGCGCTGCCGTTCGTGGCCATCGTGATCCAGGAATGGCTCAAGGCCCGCAGCGAAGGCGCGGACGAGGGCAACAAGGGCGTGCTGTCGTCGATGCGCATCGAGAACCGGGTGTGGGTGGCGATCGTGGTCATCATGTTCGCCGGCATCCCGTTCATCCCGGTGGATCTCGCCACGATCAAGTTCGACACCACGCGCTCCGCGCAATGCCAGGTCAACGTCCCGCTGCCCAACGACACGGGCTGGTCCAACGTCTACACGGCGCTCAACAACCAGAGCGCGCTGGTGCCGGTGTGGTGGTTCTTCATGCATGCGCTGTCGAAAGCCGTGACGGGCTCCGCGGTGGCGGCGATTCCCTGCGGCACGGACCTGCGTCAGGTTCGCATGGATGTGGATGCCACGCGCATCGACGATCCGGTGCTGGCACAGGAGGTCGCCGACTTCACGCACGACTGCTACGGGCCGTCGCGAGCCAAGCTGTTCATGAACCGGCCGACGCTCTCCGAGGAACAGATGAACGACGTCACCTGGATCGGGTCGAGTTATTTCCTCGACACGCCCGGCTTCTATGACACCTATCGCGCCAAGACCCCACGCACGGCCTGGCCCTACGACGCGACCCGCGATGCGGGGCTGGCACAGGTGGACAGCGGCGGCGGCTATCCGTCCTGCCGACAGTGGTGGGCCGATGGCGGCCAGGGACTGCGCAGTCGGCTGCTGGCGCAGGTCGACCCGGATCTGCTGACCCGCATTGGGCGCTGGGCGGGCTTCCTGTCGCAGAGCGAGGTCAATGACTCGGTGATCCGTGCCGTGGTCTCACCGCGACAGCAGAAGATGAACAAGGGTGCCGTCTACACCGACTACGGCGGCCAGATCGACAAGACGCTGCCGAACATCGTCACGCGCGGCGCGGGCGACCTGGGGCTGACCGTCGGCTCGCTGGGCTTCTTTCCCGCGATGGACGTGGTGCGCCAGGCGCTGCCGATAGTGCTGACGATGCTCAAGATGGCGCTCGTCATCTGCATCCCGCTGGTGCTGCTGATCGGCACCTACGACCTGAAGACGGTGGTGACGGTGAGCTGCGTCCAGTTCGCGCTGTTCTTCGTGGATTTCTGGTTCCAGCTCGCACGTTGGATCGACAGCACGATCCTGGACGCGCTCTACGGCTGGGGGTTTGGCGCGGACAGGCCGCACGCCAACTTCGACCCATTGATCGGCCTGAACAATGCGTTCGGTGACATGCTGCTGAACTTCGTCATGGCGATGATGTTCATCGTGCTGCCGACGTTTTGGGTGATGGCACTGGCCTGGGCTGGTGTACGGGCAGGCAATATCCTTGGAGCGCTTACCGTTGCTACCGGCGACGCAAAGGCGGCTGGAGGTAGTGGCTCTCGCCTTGCGATGACGGCTGCATCGAAGGGCGGTGCGAAGTAAAACGCATCCTTTCGCACCGAATGGGGCAGCTACGACTCGTCAGAGTCGCCCATGTCGTGGCGCCACTCGTTCTTGTCGTACAGACCATGGCCAGAGTGTCCTTCACGCCACTCTGGCTGGTTCTCATCATCCGCATCGGCATTCCGCGCGAGCCATGCCGCGACTACCGCAAAGGCCAGCAGCAGGACGAGCCAGGATACGGTGTAGAGCAGCATGCCAAGCACGGCCAGCTTGACGATCCAGAGCACCGCCGTCGCCGCGCCCGCGGGCACCCCGCGCGTCACCAGCCAGCTGGCGACACGCTGCTCGCGGCGCAGGTATCCACGCCAGGCACGGCCAGCCCCCCCGGCCCAGCCGGTGGCTCCAGCGCCCGTTGTGCGTGTTGGTGGTCATGTTCATGTGCCTCGGCTTCAGTGGTGCCTCACCTCATGGAGCGGCCGGTTCGGGCTTGCCCTCCAGCATAGACCGCGACCAGGAGGGCGGGTGGGTTGCGGCTGGCAGAGCCAGGCTGGCTCGGGTGTCGCCAATATGATTAGATTTTGCACTGAAAATCAAACCTTATGCTACTTTCCCTGCGAATTCTTGCGATACCCCTAAGGGTTGATTGGATTCCGTGCTATTTTTATAGCATGGATGGAAATTCTAGGCACCAGGTAATCAAGCGGCTGCAAGTGGGGCTCCCCCGCGGGGCGCCGTTCGACCTTGCCACCCTGAGCCAGTTCGGGGTGTCGCCCCAGCTCGCCGCCCACTATGCCGACGGCGGGTGGCTCGTGCGCCTGGCCCATGGCGTCTATGCCTTCCCGAACGATGAGTTCGGGGTCTACGGTGCGCTGAAGTTCCTGCAACAGCGAGTGCCCGGCCTGCACGTCGGCGGCAAGAGCGCCCTGGCCCTGCAGGGCGTGCGGCACAACCTGGGCAGCCGGGAGGTCCTGGTGCTGTGGGGCGACGGTCGTTTCGCGTTGCCGGCCTGGTTCACTTCGCGCTTTCCGGCCCGCTACGTCCACGCCCGCCTGTTCGACTGGCCGGACACGGCGCTGGTCGGCAAGACTCTGACCACGCCGCCTGGTCTGCCCGAGGATCTGCGGGTGGCAGCCCCCGAGCGTGCCGTTCTGGAGATGCTGTACGAAGCCGGCGTAAAGCAGAGCCTCGAAGAGGCCCGTAACCTCTTTGACGGACTGCGTTCCCCCCGCAAGGACTTGCTAGGGCAACTGCTGTCCTGCTGCGCCAGCGTGAAGGCCGTGCGCCTGTTCCTCACCTGGGCGCGCGAGACCAGCCTCGTGGATGTCGATGCTCTACTGGAGCAGTACCCGGTTCGCACCGGCAGCAACACGCGCTGGATGAGCCGGTTCGATGACGGCACCTTGCTGAGCCTGAAACCTCATGGATAAGACCTACGCGGACACCGTTCGCCTGCTGCTGGCCGTCGCGCCCGACGTGTTCGCCAATGACATCTTCGCCATGAAGGGCGGCACGGCCATCAACCTCTTCGTGCGGGACATGCCGCGCCTGTCGGTAGACATCGACGTGGTGTACCTCCCGTGGCAGACGCCGCGCGACGAAGCGCTGCAAGCCATCAACCAGGAGCTGGCCGCCATCGCCACGCGCGTTGCACCACTGGGCGTGCAGACACGCCTGGTTCGCGCCAAGGACCTGGGGGACACCAAGCTGATCGTCGAGAACGACGCCAACCAGGTGAAGATCGAGGTCAACGTCGTGTTCCGAGGCAGCGTGCTGCCCGTCGAGCGGCGGCCGCTGAGCGCCAAGACCAGCGATCTGTTCGGCGTCGAGTTCGAGCTGCCGGTTCTGGCACCGGACGAGTTGTACGCCAGCAAGCTGGTGGCGGCGCTGGATCGGCAGCACCCCCGCGACCTGTTCGACGTGTGGCAGCTCTACGAATCGGGCGACATCAGCGACGGCATGGTCGAGTGCTTCGTGATCTATCTGGCGGGCCACAACCGGCCGCCCCACGAAGTGCTGTTCGGCAACGACAAGGACATCGCAGGCGAGTACGAGCGGGCCTTTGTCGGCATGACCGAAGTGGACTGCTCCCTGGAGATACTGCTCGACGCTCGCGCCAGGCTGCGGCGCGAGCTGCCACAGCGACTGAGCACCGCGCACAAGCAGTTTCTGAGCGGGCTGGTGCGCGCAGAACCGGACTGGTCGCTGGTGCAATGCCCGCACGCCGCTCAACTGCCGGCACTGCGCTGGAAGCTGAGCAATCTCGAAACCTTCCGCAAGCGTCGTCCCGACGACTTCGCAGCGCAAGCTGCCGCCCTCAACACCGGCTTGGGCCAGAGCTGACGAGCATCCCGCAGCTTCCGGCTTGCCGGGATTGCCCCATGCCGCATTCATCGTGGCACCCGCGAAGCAGCGGCCCTATACCCAAAGGCTTCCGACAAAGGCCAAAGGGCTGGGAAGGGGCAAGGGAAGGGCGCCAAGGGGAAAGGCCCTATCCTGAAAAGGCCAAAAGGCGCCCCCGAGCAGCCCGTCATCCGGGGTTCGTCATGCTCTCGCTGTTCCAGCGCAAACGGGTGCCACCCACCGCCGGCACACCGCCCACATCCGCCATCGAAACTCCGAAAGGGTTGATGCGGCCGGAGTCGGCCGCATCGCTGCTGGCGACGCCGCGCCGGCAGAAACTGCTGGAACACATCTGGCAGCGCACATCGCTCTCGCGCCGACAGTTCGCCACGCTCTACCTCGCCCCACTGGAGCGCTACGCCGAGCTGGTCCAGCAGTTCCCGGCCTCCGAGAGCCACCACCACGCCTATCCGGGCGGCATGCTGGACCACGGCCTGGAGATCGTCGCCTACGCGCTGAAATTGCGGCAGTCTTACCTGCTGCCTGCGGGCGTCACGCCAGAGGCACAGGCGGCCCAGGCCGAAGCCTGGACCGCAGGCACGGCCTACGCGGCCCTGCTGCACGACATCGGCAAGATCGCGGTCGATCTGCACGTCGAGCATGCCGACGGCAGCGCTTGGCATCCCTGGCACGGCCCACTGCGAAAGCCCTACCGCTTCCGTTACCGAAAGGAGCGCGAGTACCGCCTGCACAGCGCCGCCACCGGGCTGCTCTACGTGCGCCTTCTCGATCGGGACATCTTCGACTGGCTCAGCGGCTATCCCGACCTCTGGGCCGCGCTGCTGTACGTGCTGGCAGGCCAGTACGAGCACGCCGGCACGCTCGGCGAGCTGGTCGTGCAGGCCGACCAGGCATCAGTCGCCCAGGAACTCGGCGGCGATCCCAGCAAGGCGCTGGCGGCGCCCAAGCATGCGCTGCAACGCAAATTGCTCGACGGCTTGCGCTACCTGCTCAAGGAAGAGTTCAAGTTGAACCAGGCCGGCCCGGCGGACGGTTGGCTGACCCAAGACGCCCTTTGGCTGGTGAGCAAGACCGTCTCCGACAAGCTGCGCGCACATCTGCTGTCGCAGGGCATCGACGGCATCCCGGCGAGCAATACGGCGGTGTTCAACGTGCTGCAGGATCACGGCATCGTGCAACCGACGCCGGATGGCAAGGCGATCTGGAAGGCTGCCGTCACCAGCGACGCCGGCTGGTCGTACGCATTCACCTTCCTGAAACTCTCGCCGGCGATGATCTGGGATGCCGTCGACCGGCCGGCGCCGTTCGCAGGCCGTGTGCAGCTCGAAGAGGAACAGGCGGAGCAGACGCCGCCGGCGGTGGCCGATGGGCCGCACGTGGAAGGCATCGAAGCTGCACCCGCGAGCAAGGCGCCGATCGCATCCGCAGCCACAGACACCGGCGTGGCCGCGCTGCTCGACCTGCTGGGCGACACCGCCCCCCCCCACGGCACCGGAGATCCCGCGTTGCCCGGTTGCCGAGGCCGAGTCGGCCCCTTCGACCGTGCCCCCGCCGCAGATGAGCCTCGCGCCTTCCCAGGATCGCGCGGAGCCCTCCGGGGCGCACTTCATGGCCTGGCTACGTCAGGGCATCCAGACGCGCAAGCTCATCATCAACGACGCCAAGGCCCTAGTGCATACCGTCGCCGGTACGACCTACCTCGTCAGCCCCGGCGTGTTCCAGCGCTACGCGCAGGAGTACCTTCAAGTCGCCGCGCTGGCCAAGCAGGAGAAGCTGGAGGGTTGGCAGTGGGTACAGAAGCGCTTCGAGAAGCTGGGGCAGCACCGCAAGCAGCCCAGTGGGCTGAACATCTGGACCTGCGAAGTCACCGGGCCGCGCAAGTCGCGCCGGCTGCACGGCTATCTGCTCGCCAGCCCGGATGCGCTGTTCCGGGAGACGCCGCCAGACAACCCTTACCTGCGGCTACTCAACGAGGCCGCAAAGAGCGAAGATTCAGCCCTTGGGGGCAAGGACAACGACGATCAGGGGTAGGCATGCGGCCGCTGCGCAGGCCGGCTTCAATCCGCGGATGGGGCCGACTCTGCCAGCTTGGCTTCGGTCAGAGTCATCAAGTGGGCGGAACTGCATTTCAGCGCACGGGCGATCCTGAGGATGAGAGGGAGCGTGGGGACATGCTCGCCGCGCTCGATCTTGCCCATGTGCGACCGTTCGATGCCGGCCATGTGGGCCAGCGTTTCCTGAGCGATACCCTGGTTGGTTCTTTCTTCCCGCACGGCAGCCCCAAACGCGATGGCTGGTTCCGCTTCATAGGTAGTGGTGCCGGTGGGGCGGCCTCTTTGGATCGATCGCTTTTGCATTGCCAAAAGCGTCGAACATGGTCAATATTTAAACCACGTTAAACTTAACTCATTCAACGGTTTCGAGATCAGTTGCGACGAGTTCACCGCCTGGGGAGAGCTGGACGTGGAATCGAGTGACATCACCGCCGAAATTCGCATGGCCGTCCTCGGCGAATGGGTGCCTCCCCAACTCGCCGACGTGCTCGCCCTGCAGCGTGCCGAAGAGCCGGAGACCCATGCCGTCCTGGCCGGATGGACAGATCCCGGTCGAGGCGCGGAGCTGCCGGGCGACGGCTTCGACTTCGCCCTGTCTGCGGCTGCCTGGCAGTGGCCTGGCTGGATATGCGAGCCGCTGTGGCATGACACGCTGGCGGTCGCCGTGGCCAAGCGCTCCCACCTGCTGGCCTACCGTGAAGTGCCGTGCCAGGAAGTGCTCAAGCAGCCCTCGATCTGCTCGCAGTCCACCGCCGATGAACCATGGCGCATGACCGTGCAGCGCGTGTTCGAGAACGCGCTGCAAGAGCGAGAGCAAACGGTGGAGACATTCGACGTGGCAATGACGCTGGTTGCCGCCGGGTACGGGATCGCCATTGCGCCTGCCGCGAGACTGGCGAGCTACCTACGCCGAGGTATCGCCGTGCGGCCGCTGGCGGGCGCACCAACGATCGTGATGGCTTACCTGCTCCGTCGCAACGCTTCCTTGTCGGACACCCAGGCAAGATTCGCCCGCCGCGCGCGCTTGGTGTCCTGACAGACGCGCGGGGATCGCGGTTTCGCCACGATCCCGCACCTGTTGCTAGGCAGCCCCGACTCGTTGCGGGGTCCATTCGCTTTCCTTCACGGCTGTGCTCACGGCCATGACGAGCTTGTCGAGATTGCTGGCAGTCACACCCTCCAGTGCCGAACGCTCCCGCAGCATCGAGCGCGGTTGCAGCAGTGCATGGTAGATCTGCCAGGGGTCCGCACCCCTGGTCAGCTTCAGGACGGACTGGATCAGCTCGTGCTTGAGTGGGTCGAGGTGCCAGTCCGGCACGCGCTGGCCGCGGTTGCCTACGTTCAACGCCAGCAAGTTGCCCGCCTTGATCTCGTAGCTGATCCATCTGCGGGATTTGCCCGCCATCTTGGCAAACGCAGCGACGGGGAGGTTGTGCGGCGCTTCGAAGACATCGAACAGCTCCATCCTCTCGCGCTGAATGTCCGAAGGCACCAGCGGCGCGGCCGATCGAGGGGGTGGAACCGCCGGCAGCCGATGCGCGGCGGCAGAAACCAACGGCATGGCGTCACCCGGCTTCGTCACGAGCAGGATTGGCGAAGCGGCAACCGGCGTGGAGGGTGCGCTTGCGGTTTGCTCACTCGGGAATGCGGGCACGCCTTCCAGATGCACGGTGAGCGGCATGCTGGCCGCCTCGACCTGGCTCTGCTCGAAGAGGTCGAGTCGATCGGCCCAGTCCTGCATCATGCGACGACGCTGCTCCACGTACTCGGCATGGTTGTAGGTCGCGCTGACCTTGTTGGGATCGACATGCGAGAGCTGCGCATCCACCCAGACCTTCGGGTAGCCGATCTCGTTGAGCGCAGTGGACATCGTGCCACGGATACCGTGTCCGGTCAGGCGTTCCTGATAGCCCATGCGTTTGAGCGCACCATTGAGCGTGTTCTCGCTGATGCGCTTCTTCAAGTCGCTGTCGTGCCGGAACAGGTAGCGCTGCGCCGGCTTGAACTCATCCAGCAGGTGCCGGACGATCTCCACGGCCTGAATCGACAGCGGCACGATGTATGGCGGGATGTCCTTCGGCTGCTGCCGCTTCTTGCGCATATCCACCTGGAGTTGCTTCACGACGTCGGGCGGGATGATCCACAGCCCACGGTCCAGGTCGAATTGATCCGGCATCGCCTGTCGCAGCTCTCCGGTTCGCACGCCGGTCAGCAGCAATAGCCGCAGCCCGAGCTGGGTCTGCCGCCTGCCGCGATAGCTGCGCAGCCTCTGCAGCAGCTTTGGCAACTCGGCCATGCGCAGGAACGGGTTGTGGTTGACGGGCGGCAGTGGCAGCGCCACCACGTCGAGATCGGAGGCAGGGTTCTGCTCCAGGCCCGGCACGATCACCAGTGCGTAGCGGAACAGTTGGTTGAACCACGCCCTGACTTTCTCGGCGACGGAGAGCGCCCTGCGTTTCTCGATTCTGGCGATCACCTCCAAGAGGTCGGGACGCTTGATCTCATAGATCGACCGCTTGCCCAAGGTCGGCAACACATCCTTGTCGAAGATGCGCGGAAGTATCGAGAGGGTCGTCTGCCGGCCTTCCTTGAGGCTGAGCCCGCGATGCTTGAGCCACTTGCGATACACCGCCTCGAAGGTGTTTTCGTCGGCGAGCCGGACAGCGGTGCGCTTCTGCTTGCGGTGAACGCGAGGATTGATGCCTTTGGCCAGCAGGGCGCGCGCTTCATCGCGTAGGCTGCGGGCCTCGCGAAGCGTCACCTCCGGGTAGGTGCCGAGCGACATCCGCTTCTGCTTGCCCGCCCAGTAGTAGCGGTAGTGCCAAGTCCTGCCCCCTGCAGCCGTGACGGCCAGGGAGAGGCCATCCAAGTCGGGAAGGGTGTATGCCTTGCCAGTTGCCTTGGCCTGCCGAACGGCCAGGTCTGAGAGTGCCATGCTCTTGCTCCTGAACATGAGTCAGGAACCAGATACTGGTCACGTCGACCTCGCCCCTCCATCAACAATCCGGAATCAGCCGCGCCCTCAAAAATGGACTTGTTTATGGACTCAAAAGTCCCGGCTGTAGGCGGATCGCAGTGGACCACGGCAGAACGTCAAAGAGAGGAAAAGTCTTTGTGTGGCAACGACTTGCAGACTCTCTTGGACTTCTGCGGAAGTCCGCAGATTGATGCAGTGGAGCGGGTGAAGGGAATCGAACCCTCGTATGAAGCTTGGGAAGCTGCCGTTCTACCATTGAACTACACCCGCCTTCTGTAAGCCGTTGATGGACAACGGTATTTCAGTGAGGCCTGTGAAAACACCGGGTTGGCAGCTGCCGCGCCAGAGTTTCATCAGCAGCCGTATTGTAGCCACGCGGCGGCGCGCCCGAAACGGGTTTGGCCAGAGGCTTGCGTCCCATGTTTGCGCCCCTTCGGCGGGATGCAGACCGAAGGCAGCACAATGGAGCCTTCACAACTACCCGCGAAAGAAGGAAAAGCCCCATGCAACTGAGCGACGACCGCACGCAGGCCACCCTGGCAATCAACAAAACGCTCACAGCGCCAGAGATCGAAAATCTGATTCGTGAGTTGGCCATGTTGCGCTCGCAGATGACGCCCGAAGTCACCCCGGCCCCCCAGGACAGCAATGGAGCCGGAGTTCCGACGATGTCGCAGGACAACCCCACGCTCGCCATCCAGTACCCGCTGGAAGACGCGCACGTCACCGTGTACCTGCGCAGTATCGGCCTGGGCTGGACCGCATGGCGGCTGCATCCCGACACCCAGCGGGCATTGGCTGAATTCTTCAATTCACGGCTTCCAAAAAGCGCGCCTGCCAAGGGCAAGCCCATTCCGTTTCGCTGATCCTGCCATAGCGAAGCTCCGCTAGCGCCCGCGAGTGTGCGGGCGTTCAGCCGGAGATTGCCGGGTTGCGGAAGCCCCCACGCGCCCGGTTTGGCAAACCGGGGTTGGCACTGGCGCCACCCAGATTGAACTGCGCAATGGCAGACACCATCGATAAATCCTAGTCTTCCAGACGCAGGCGGCGTCTGCTCTCGAACATCCGCTGCGCACCCGATACCGGGTCGACAAAGGCCAAGGACCGCGCCAGCAGTTGCAGAGGGCGCGAGTAGTCCCCTTCGGGAGGATCGTTGACCACCGGATAGAACGGGTCGTTGCGCAGGGGCAGGCCCAGCGCGGCCATGTGTATGCGCAGTTGGTGCCGCTTGCCGGTGATCGGCATGAGGCGGTACCGGGCCCAGGCGCCAGACCTTGCCACCTCCAGCATCTGCATCTGCGTGTGGCTGTTGGGCTCGCCGGGCACTTCCTGCATGCGAAAGAACTGAGGGCTTTCCTCCAGGCGGCTCATGTGTTCGCGCGGGAACACGAGGTCTTCGCGCCACGGCGCAATCGCGTCGTAATGTTTGGTGATCTGCTTGTCACGGAACAGCGCCTGGTAGGCCCCGCGTGTGCGCTGCTGCACCGACAGCAGCACCAGCCCCGCCGTGTCCCGGTCGATGCGGTGCAGGGGCGACAGTTCAGGCAACCCCAGCTGTCGCTTGAGGCGCACCAGCAGTGTGTTGTGCAGATAGCGGCCCGACGGTGTCACGGGCATGAAATGGGGCTTGTCGGCCACCACGAGGTGCTCGTCCTGGTACAGCACCGTTTCTGTGAAAGGCAAGGCGGGCTCTGCGGGCAGGCTGCGGTAGTAGTACACGCGCAAGCTGCCTTCAAACGGCCGCCCGGGCGACACGGGCTCCCCGCGTTCGTCCACCACATCCCCCGCCTGCATACGCTGCAGCCATTCGTCGCGGGTCACGACGGGCAGACGCTGCGCCAGAAAGTCCAGCATGCTGCCCTGCCCCTGGCTGGGCAGCACCACGCAGCTGGGGCCCACGCCATCGCGCATGGG
>NZ_JAMXAX010000069.1 GCF_023913775.1 Acidovorax facilis | reverse complement strand
TGCAGGGCTATCAACATGGCTTCACTCCCTGGGTGGATTGCAAGGACTCTATCAACTCCTTTAGAACCGCTCGCGCCATGAAGAGTGGATAGCGTTTGAAGTCTATGCAATCGTCCGGGATGTGACACCTACCCACCTTCGGCGGGCGGCTTACCTTGCCCGTTATGTCGCTATAAAGGAGCTCTGGTGACTCTCAACGAACTTCTCACGCTCTACGTGATACCCATTCTCAGCATCGTTGTCTCGGTCGCGTTCGGCGTGTATGGGTACGTCAGTTCTAAGCGAGCCGACCAGACGTTGGAAGCGATCAATAGGGCAATGGAGGCTTGGCAGACTCAACTCATAAGGGCCACTGTTGATTTGGTCCAGTCTTCGCCCAGCATTACTGACAGCAGGATCTACCAGGCTAAGATTGAGGCGGTAAAGACTCTATCTGATGCGATCAAGAATGCGTCGGAACAAATCGTCAAAAACCCCGGGCGCGGCGACGAAGGTATTCCGCTGCAAGCTCACTTCAAAACCCTGGTCGAACAGCAAGAGCGGCTGGCGAAGGAGCTCTTGTCCGGGCCGCAACCACCCGCGTAGCCACATAACATGTCAATCGACTCTGACACACAACTGCTACGCCTTCGGCGCGCAATTGTGTGCCGGTCATCTTCACGTTTGACATCGCAAACACCTTCACAGCGCGCGTACGCCAGCAGCTCATCCCAACCCACATTGCACCGTTACGCCATGAATAAAGCCGAAGTAGCAGCTGGCCTTGCAAGCACACCGATGTACCGATACGCGCAACAGGTAGGCGATCAGCTCTTCGTCGCAGGCCAAGTGCCTCTGAACTCTTGCGGCGAACTGGTGGCACCCGATGACGTGGCTGCCCAAGCGACGCAGTGCCTACGGAATCTGGAGCTACTCCTGTCGGTGCATGGCTTCTCGATCACGGACATTCGGCAACTCGTGGTTTACGTCGTCGGAGATCGAATCCAACTCGAAAGCGCTTGGGCCGCCGTCGCTGCATGGTTCGCTGAGGATGTTCCGCCAGCAACCCTGCTGGGTGTTGCCTGCCTTGGCTACGAAGGTCAACTCGTTGAAATCGATGCACGAGTCATCAAGGCCTAACCACCCTACGCTCTCGGCGACGCATGGCCCTCACATCGGTTGGACTCGCTCCGGCAGGCCGCTCATGTCAATCCTTGAGTGTCAGCCTCCGTTAGCCGCGACCGCAGTTCCTGACCGAATCCTGCCGCCGCACGCTGCGCTTCGCAACCACCCAATTCCTTACGCCCCAAACCTCATGCCCTGGCCTCCAGAATACCAACGAGCATCCGTCGATTTCGAGAAGTTCATGGTGGCAGCCCGCGATCACGCCGGCCTGGCGACGACGAACATGGCCTGGAACATGGTCGAAGGCGTGCTTCATGTTTTCCGTCGCAGGCTTACTCTCGAGCAAGCGCTTCGCTTTGCAGATCAGTTGCCGCCTGCTGTAAGAGGTCTCTTCGTCGAAGGCTGGAGACCTGGCGATCACGTCGCCAGCGTCGGCACTCGGGCCGATTTGCTGGCAGAAGTCCGCTCGCTGCGCCGCGAACACAACTTCTCCCCTGACAACGCCATTGAGTCCGTTGGATTCGCGTTATTCGCTGTACTCCCGTCGGACGCCTTCGCTCGTGCGTTGGAGGCACTGCCACCCGAACTGCGCGAGCTTTGGAGTGGAGTTGGCAAGCCCGCCTGACCCCTGCAAGGTTCGGCGAGCGAGGCACCGCCTCCGCATTGGTCGGACCAATCCTGGCGAACCCTCAAGGCCCCGTCGGCGCCCCCGCCTCAAACCATCGCCCGATCAGCGCCCGCTCCGCGTCAGTGATTTGCGTGGCGTTGTTCATGGGCATCAGCTTTTGCACCACCACCTGCTGGTAGATGGCCTGGGCGTGTTGCCTGACCATGTCCGGCGAGTCGAGCCGCAGGTTCTTCATCTGCACCGCCTCGCCGTGGCACAGGTAGCAGCGTTGCTCCAGCACGGCTTGCACAGATTTGTAGTCATTTTGGCCGCTAGCGCTTGCTGTAATTGCGCCAGCAGCTCCTGAAACAGGAGCACCACTGACAGCAGCCATGGGCGCGGGGCGCATCCACACGATGGCGCCGACGATGACGGCCACGCCCACCAGCGCATACGGCAGCGGGTTGCCGTTGCGGCCCAGCTTGTAGCCGTGGCGCATCACAAAGAACTGGCGGATGGCGGCGCCCGCAAACATCATCAGGATCAGCACCAGCCAGTTTTGCGGGTGGCTCCAGGTAAAGCTGTAGTGGTTGCTGAGCATGGCAAACAGCACCGGCAGCGTGAAGTAGGTGTTGTGCACGCTGCGCTGTTTGCCGCGCTTGCCGTGGATCGGGTCCACCGGTTCGCCCGCCTTGATCTGTGCGATCACGGTGCGCTGGCCGGGGATGATCCAAAAGAACACGTTGGCACTCATGGCCGTGGCGATCATCGCGCCCACCAGCAAGAAGGCTGCGCGGCCAGCAAACCAGTGGCAGGCCAGCCACGAGGCGATGCACACCAGCACGAAGACGAGCGCACCCACGATGGCGTCGCCGTTCTTCCTCTGGCCAAAGATGCGGCAGATCGCGTCGTACAGCAGCCAGAACACGACGAAGAACGCGAGCGCCACCACGATGGCCGTGACAGGCGCCCAGTCCATCTTCGACTTGTCGATGAGGTAGGTGCTGGCGCTGTACAGGTACGACACGGTGAACAGCGCAAAGCCGCTGATCCAGGTGCTGTAGCTTTCCCAGAAGAACCAGTGGAGGTGGCCGGGCAGCTTGGGCGGCGACACGGCGAACTTGACCGGGTGGTAGAACCCGCCGCCGTGCACGGCCCAGAGTTCGCCGCTGACGCCCTGTTTTTTGAGGTCTTCGTCTTCGGGCGGCGTGAGGCTGCTGTCGAGGAAGACAAAGTAGAACGACGAGCCAATCCAGGCGATGGCGGTGATGACGTGGACCCAGCGCAACAGCAGGTTGGCCCAGTCGAGAAAGTAGCTTTCCATATCTCAACCTTGATGGCGCGTCAGCGCCACATTGAACGTGTTTGCGATCTCGCAGGGGATCGCGTTGGCGCGCAATCGGGATGAGTGGATGCCTCGGCTGCTTGCATGGGCTCATGCCCATGCAAGCAGCCGAGGCGTTCAATCGCCCGATTTCGCTCCAACCCTTCGGGCAGTGGTCTTTGCGGGCGGTCTGCGGCGTTGCGGCACTTGCCAATAGCCGAGCTATTGGCTGCGCACCGCGCCTTGCATCCCATCCCGCAAAGACCGCTGCGCGACCCCTGGGAGATCACAAACACGTTCTTGCAACCTGCTCACCACTGCGGGCGCTCTGAGCAGAAATTTTGGTCGCGCACCTTGGCGGGCAAACCCGCCGGGGCACCGCTGCGACCCGTAAACCGTCAACAAATCCGTTGAAAAGTGTATGCAGGAATTGTTCCCGACTCCAGCCCCAATCCGAGGCATGGAGGCCCGGAATTACCCTCAGCCCGCCCCCTTCAGCGTCTGCAGCAGCTGCGCAGCCACCGCCACGGCGATCACTTCAGGCTCCTTGCCCTCAATGCCGGGGATACCAATGGGGCAAGTGACCTGCGCCAGTTCGTCCTGTGCAAAGCCGCGCCCGTGCAGGCGATTGCGAAACGTCGCCCACTTGGTCTTGCTGCCGATGAGGCCGATAAAGGGCAGGTCGCCCTGCTCGCGCTGGCGGCGCAGGCAGGCGGCCACCACGTCCAGGTCTTCGGCATGACTGAAGCTCATGATCAGCACGCGGCTGCCCGGCGCCAGGCGGGGCACAGCCAGTTGCACGGGCTCGGAGTGTTCGCAGACCACGCCCTCGGGCGTGGGGCTAGGGAAGATGCCGTCGCGGCTGTCGATCCAGGTCAGCGCAAACGGCAGCGGCGCCAGCACCCGCGCCAGCGCGTGGCCCACATGGCCGCCACCGAACAGTGCCACCGGGTGCTGGTGCGGCGACAGGCGCGCGCGCAGACCCGCAGCGGGGGCCAGGTCGGCAGCGGTCAGCACCTCAAAACCCAGGTACACCACGCCCCCGCAGCATTGCCCCAGCGCCGGGCCCAGTGCAAAACGCATGGGTAGCTGCCCCGGGGCCGGGCCGGGCACACCGCCCAGGCGGCGGCGCGCTTCGGCAATCGCCTGCAGCTCCAGATGGCCGCCGCCGATGGTGCCCACGATACGGTCTGCGAACACGGCCATCCACGCGCCGGGTTCACGCGGGGCCGAGCCTTCGGTAGACTCCACCCTTACCAGACAGGCGGGGGCGGCTGCAAGGCCGTCCAGCAACAAAAGTACATCAGTCAATCCAGATCCTTCACGCCACCAAGGGTCGCCCGCCCCACGGGGCATCGTTCAGTTCACAAAAGCCATCATGCCGCCCACCCCCACCGAGCGCTCCTCCAGCCACCGCAGCCCCTGGCTGCTTGCCGGACTCATGGCCGCTGTTGCATCGCTGGTGGCGGCCTGCAAGTCGGCCCCCGAGCCACCAGCCCCGGCGCAGGACAGCACCATGCCCAGCCCGGACACCGCCAGCGTCAAGGGGCCCGTGCCCGCTGCCGCAGGCTCGGCACGCGCGTCTGCCGCCAGCACGGCACGCGCCTACCGCGAAGACGCCGCCACCCACCTCTATGGACTGAACGCACAGCGTGTGTACAAGGGCAAGCTGCCGCCCATGCTGTATGCCATCGGCGTGCTGGAGGTGGATATCGACCGCGCCGGCAAGGTCACGCGCCTGCGCTGGATGCGTGCTCCCAAACACGCCCCCGAGGTGGTGGCCGAAATCGAACGCACCGTGCGCGCCGCAGCCCCCTTCCCTGCGCCCACGCGCATGGGCAAGGTCACCTACACCGACACCTGGTTGTGGGACAAAAGCGGGCATTTCCAGCTCGATACGCTCACCGAAGGGCAACTGTAGGTACATCCCCCGCAGCAGGGCTCCTTATGACCCACGGTAGGTCGAATAGCTCCACGGGCTGACCAGCAAGGGAACGTGGTAGTGCTGGTCGGCGTGCGCAATGCCGAAGTCCAGGCTCACCTGGTTCAGAAAATTGGGTTCGGGCAACTCCACACCCCGGGCCTTGAAGTACCCCGCCACATCAAACCGCAGCCGGTAGGTGCCGGTGCGCAGGCTGGCGTTGTCGAACAGCGGGGCATCGGTGCGGCCATCGTGGTTCAGCACCAGGCGCTTGATGAGGGTGGCGTTGTCGCCGTCGGTGGAGTACAGGGCCACCTCCATGCCAGCGGCGGGGCAGCCGTTCATGGTGTCCAGAACGTGGGTGCTCAATCCCATAGGGAATCTCCTGAAGTGGGGGCCACGGCCAATAGGCGAGGATTGCCGGACCGCAGTGTGTAGACCAAAAGTGTATACACTTTTCGCCATCCACCGTATCATGCCGCCATGGAATCCTCATCCACCAGCGCCATTGTTGACGCTCTGACCCGCGCCATCGTGGAGCACCGCCTGCAGCCAGGCACCAAATTGGCCGAGCAGAAACTGGCCGACCACTTCGGCGTGTCGCGCACGCTGGTGCGCCAAGCGCTGTTTCAGCTTGCGCAGAACCGCCTCGTCACGCTGGAGCCCGCGCGCGGTGCGTTCGTGTCCACCCCTTCGGTGGAAGAAGCGCGCCAGGTGTTCGCCGTGCGCCGCATGCTGGAGACCGAGATGACCCGCGCCTTCGTGCAGAGCGTAACCCCCGCCAAGATCAAGGCGCTGCGCACCCATGTGGCCAGCGAGAAGGCCGCCATGGACACCGCCGACGCCAGCAGCCGCACCGAGCTGCTGGGCGACTTCCATGTGCGCATGGCCGAGCTGATGGGCAACGAGGTGCTGGCGCAGATGCTGGGCGACCTGATCTCGCGCTGCGCGCTCATCACGCTGATGTACCAGTCGGCCAGCGCCGCAGAACACTCGCACGAGGAGCACGCCGATATCGTGACAGCCCTGGCCGCGCGCGACGAAGAACGCGCCGTCGCCCTGATGCAAAGCCACCTCGAACATGTCGAAGCCAGCCTGACCTTTGACCGCAAGCGCCCGGCCAGCGACCTGGCTGCCGCCCTGGCCCCCATCACTGCCTGACCCTCCGACGTTTTCCGCATTCCCATGATCTACGACTCCACCCAAGCCTACCCCCGCGACCTCATCGGCTACGGCAAGACCCCGCCCCACGCGCAGTGGCCGGGCGGTGCGCGCATTGCCGTGCAGTTTGTGCTGAACTACGAGGAAGGCGGCGAAAACGCCGTGCTGCATGGCGATGCGGGCAGCGAGCAGTTCCTCTCCGAAATGTTCAACCCCGCAAGCTACCCCGAGCGGCACATGAGCATGGAGGGCATCTACGAATACGGCTCGCGCGCCGGCGTGTGGCGCATCCTGCGCGAGTTTGAAAAACGCAATCTGCCGCTCACGGTGTTTGGCGTGTCCACTGCTCTGCAGCGCCACCCCGAACTCACAGCCGCCTTGGTGGAGCTGGGCCACGAGATCGCCTGCCATGGCCTCAAGTGGATCCACTACCAGCACATCCCTGAAGAGGTGGAACGCGCCCACATGCAAGAGGCCATGGACATCCTCCAGCGCATGACGGGCGCGCGCCCCCTGGGCTGGTACACCGGCCGCGACAGCCCCAACACCCGCCGCCTGGTGGCCGACTTTGGCGGCTTTGAATACGACAGCGACTACTACGGCGATGACCTGCCCTTCTGGATGAAGGTGCGCAAAACCGATGGCAGCACGGCACCCCAGCTCATCGTGCCCTACACGCTGGACTGCAACGACATGCGCTTTGCCCTGCCACAGGGTTACTCGCACGCCGACCCGTTCTTTCAGTACATGAAGGACACCTTCGACGCACTGTATGCCGAGGGTAACCCCGACGGTGACAACGCCCCCAAGATGATGAGCATCGGCATGCATTGCCGCCTGTTGGGCCGCCCCGGCCGCATCACGGCGCTGCAACGTTTTCTGGACCACATCGCACAGCATGACAAGGTATGGGTGGCGCGGCGCATCGACATTGCGCGCCACTGGGCGCAGCATCATCCCGCGCCAACCGTGTGAGCCACATTTATGAACCAAATTGGCCTCCAGCGCTTATCCGATAAGCGCGAGCAGCTCACTTTTTTGAAGCGCCCACCATGCCACTGACCCTGGAACAACTCAACGCCGCCAGCCCCGCCGAGGCCTTGGCGCTGCTGGACGGGCTGTACGAACACTCGCCCTGGATTGCCGAGCAGGCCCTGGCGCAGCGGCCCTTCCGAACGCTGGCGCACCTGAAGCACGCGCTGGCGCAGGTGGTGCGCACCGCCGAGCTGGACGCCCAGCTGGGCCTGATCCGCGCCCACCCCGAGCTGGCGGGCAAAGCCATGGTGGCGAAAAACCTCACGGCCGAATCCACCAACGAGCAAAGCACGGCGGGCCTGACCCACTGCACGCCCGAGGAGTTCGAGCGCATCCAGCAGCTCAACGCGGCCTACAACGAGCGCTTCGGCTTCCCGTTCATCCTGGCCGTGCGCGGGCCGCGCGGCACGGGTCTGCCCAAGCGGGAGATCATCGACACCTTTGCGCGGCGCCTGGACAACCACCCCGAGTTCGAACTGGCCGAGGCCCTGCGCAACATCCACCGCATTGCCGAGATTCGCCTGAACGACAAGTTCGCGGCCGAGCCCGTGCTGGGCAACGACGTGTGGGACTGGCAGGAAAAACTGGCAGAACACTCCGACCCCGGCTTTGCCGAAAAAGGCCAGCTCACCGTCACCTACCTCACCGACGCGCACCGCGCCTGCGCACAGCGCGTCAGCCACTGGATGCGCGACTGCGGCTTTGACGAGGTGGAGATCGACGCCGTGGGCAACGTGGTGGGCCGCTACCACCCGGCGGCCCCAGGCGCACGCTATCTCATGACCGGCAGCCACTACGACACCGTGCGCAACGGCGGCAAATACGACGGCCGCCTGGGCATCTTCGTGCCCATGGCCTGCGTGCGCGAGTTGCACCGCTCCGGCAAGCGTCTGCCCTTCGGCATCGAGGTGGTGGGCTTTGCCGAAGAGGAAGGCCAGCGCTACAAGGCCACCTTCCTGGGCTCGGGCGCGCTCATCGGCGACTTCAACCCCGCATGGCTCGACCAGAAGGACGTGGATGGTGTGACCATGCGCGCGGCCATGCAGCATGCAGGCTTGTGCATTGATGACATCCCCAAGCTGCAGCGCGACCCGGCGCAGTACCTGGGCTTTATCGAAGTCCACATCGAGCAAGGCCCGGTGCTCAACGAGCTGGACCTGCCCCTGGGTGTGGTCACCTCCATCAACGGCAGTGTGCGTTTTCTGTGCGAGATGATCGGCACCGCCAGCCACGCTGGCACCACCCCGATGGACCGCCGCCGCGACGCGGCCGTGGCCGTGGCGGAGCTGGCGCTGTATGTGGAGCAGCGCGCCGCGCAAGATGGCGACTCGGTGGGCACCATCGGCCAGCTGCAGGTGCCCGCTGGCTCCATCAACGTGGTGCCGGGGCGTTGCCTGTTTTCACTGGATCTGCGCGCCCCTACCGATGCCCAGCGCGATGCGCTGGTGAGCGATGTGAAAGAGCAGCTCGCCCACATCGCGGCCCGGCGTGGCCTGCGCTACACCCTGGAAGAATCCATGCGCGCCGCCGCCGCGCCCAGTGCGCCCGCCTGGCAGCACCAGTGGGAGCGCGCCGTGGACACTCTGGGCGTGCCCGTGTTCCGCATGCCCAGCGGCGCGGGGCACGACGCGATGAAGCTGCACGAAATCATGCCCCAGGCCATGCTCTTTGTGCGCGGCCAGAACTCCGGCATCAGCCACAACCCGCTCGAATCCACCACCAACAACGACATGCAGCTGGCCGTGGACGCCTTCACCCAGGTGCTGCGCCAACTTGCCGAGGAACCACAACCATGACAACGAATAACAACTACGCCGCGCTGGACGCCTGGATCGACCAGCACTTCGACGAGGAAGTGCGCTTTCTGCAGGCCCTGGTGCGTGTGCCCACCGACACCCCGCCTGGCAACAACGCCCCCCACGCCGAGCGCACTGCGGAGCTGTTGACCGAGTTCGGCTACACCGCCGAGAAGCACGCCGTTCCGGCCGCCGACGTGTTGGCCTATGGTATGGAGTCCATCACCAACCTCATCGTGCGCAGACCGTACGGCGACGGCGGCAAGACCATTGCCCTGAACGCCCACGGCGACGTGGTGCCCCCCGGCGAAGGCTGGACACACGACCCCTACGGCGCCGAGGTCGCGGACGGTGCCATGTACGGCCGCGCCACCGCCGTGAGCAAGAGCGACTTCGCGAGCTTCACCTTCGCAGTGCGCGCGCTCGAAGCCGTCGCCAAGCCCGCCCGGGGCGCGGTGGAACTGCACTTCACCTACGACGAGGAATTCGGCGGCGAACTCGGTCCCGGCTGGCTGCTGCAAAAGGGCCTGACCAAGCCCGACCTGATGATCGCCGCTGGCTTCAGCTACGAAGTGGTGACTGCCCACAACGGCTGCCTGCAGATGGAAGTGACCGTGCACGGCAAGATGGCCCACGCCGCCGTGCCGCACACCGGCGTGGACGCACTGCAGGGCGCGGTGCACATCCTGAACGCGCTGTATGCGCAGAACGACGAGTACAGGAAGGTCACGTCCAAGGTCGAAGGCATCAAGCATCCGTACCTGAACGTGGGCCGCATCGAGGGCGGCACCAACACCAACGTCGTGCCCGGCAAGGTCATGTTCAAGCTCGACCGCCGCATGATCCCCGAAGAAAACCCGGTGGAAGTGGAAGCCGCCATCCGCCGCATCATCGAGCAGGCCGCGGGCGAGCGTGCCGGCATCAGCGTGGAGATCAAGCGCCTGCTGCTGGCCAACGCCATGACCCCGCTGGCGGGCAATGCACCGTTGGTCGAGGCGATCCAGAAACACGCCCAGGCCGTGCTGGGCGAGCCCGTGCCCGCCGTGGGCACGCCGCTGTACACCGACGTGCGCCTGTATGTGGAGCGCGGCATCCCCGGCGTGATCTACGGGGCCGGGCCACGTACGGTACTCGAATCCCACGCCAAGCGCGCCGACGAGCGACTGCAGCTGGAAGACCTGCGCCGTGCAACCAAGGTGATTGCGCGGGCGCTGTGCGATCTCCTGGCGTGAACTGTCAGGCAGAACTTGGGGGAAATTAGCCTCTAGCGCTTATCCATCAAGCGCTTGAAGCTACAAAATCAATAGCACACGGAAATCATTCACATTGGTGTGGGTAGGCCCCGTCACCACCAGATCCCCCAGGGGCTCAAAGAAGCCATAGGCGTCGTTGCGGTCCAGGTGGGCTGCGATGCGCAGGCCCGCCGCCTCGGCCCGCGCCAGCGTGTCGGGCGCCACGCGGGCACCCGCGTTGTCCTCCACGCCATCGATGCCGTCGGTGTCTGCGGCCAGCGCCCACACACCCGGCTGCCCCTGCAGCGCCTGCGCCAGGCCCAGGCAGAACTCGCCCGCGCGGCCACCCCGCCCCCGGGGTGTGCCTGGCGGCTGTGGGCGTACCGTCACGGTCGTCTCGCCGCCCGACAGGATCACGCACGGCCTTGTGAAGGGCTGACCACGCCGCGCCACGGCCCGCGCCAGTGCGGCGTGCACCTTGCCCACCTCGCGCGATTCGCCTTCGATTTCGTCCGACAGGATGTGCGCCTGCACACCCGCCGCCCGCGCGGCCTCGGCCGCAGCTTCCAGCGACTGCTGGGGCGTGGCGGTCATGTGCACCACATGGTGGGCAAACACGGCGTCGCCGGGCTTCGGGGTTTCCAGCGCGCCTGCTTCGAGGGCTGAGCGCACTGCAGTGGGCACCTCGATGCGATAGCGGTCCAGGATCGCCAGCGCATCAGTGCAGGTGGTGGCGTCAGGCACCGTGGGGCCGCTGGCAATGACCGAAGGGTCGTCCCCCGGCACATCGCTGATGGTGAGCGTGACCACCCGCGCAGGTGCGCAGGCCGCCGCCAGCCGCCCGCCCTTGATGCGCGAGAGGTGCTTGCGCACACAGTTCATTTCGTCGATGGCAGCGCCGCTTTCGAGCAGCGCCTTGTTGATGCGCTGCTTGTCCTCCAGCGTGAGGCCGTCGCCCGGGAGCGTGAGCAGGGCGGAGCCCCCGCCCGAGATGAGGCACAGCACCAGGTCGTTTTCAGTCAGCCCCTGCGTCAGCGCCAGGATGCGCTGCGCAGCAGCCAGGCCCGCCGCATCGGGCACGGGGTGGGCGGCTTCAACCACTTCGATGCGCTGCGCCAGGCCTTGCGGCCGGGGCGGTGTGTGGTGGTAGCGCGTGACCACCAGCCCCGACAAGGGTGCATCCGTAGGCCACAGTGCTTCGACGGCCTGCGCCATGGTGCCGCCCGCCTTGCCAGCACCCAGCACCAGCGTGCGGCCTCCGCTTTCGCGGCTGGGCGGCGGGGGCAAAAAGGCTGTAGTGTTGTGCAGCGGCAGCGCGCGGCGCACGGCAACACCGTAGAGATATTCGAGGAATTCGCCGCTCTGGCGAATGGGGTTTGGCACGGTGGGGGGGGTGGTCATGAATGGTCGTCTCCGCGAGCGATTGTGCGGCCACGGCCAGGGCATGGCCGTGCGCAGAAGTCAAAACTACTTCAACCCAGCCCACGGCGGCACGACGCGGTGGCGACGCGGTTGCCACGCGCAGCGCGGGATAACCCCATGTTCTGGCTCGCAACTGTTGTCTACAGTTCTTGTATGCAAGATTGATCAACAGTATCGCCTTCCTATCCAAAGGGTTCACATCCTCCGCTTTCTCAACTCCTTGTTTGGCCGGGTGGTCCTGGCCTTGATTGCCGGTGTGGCCATCGGGCTGCTCTGGCCCGATACGGCCGTACAGCTCAAGCCGCTGGGCGACGGTTTCATCAAGCTCATCAAGATGCTGATCCCGCTCATCGTCTTTTGTGTGGTGGTGCACGGCATCGCGGGCACGGGCGACCTGAAGCGTGTGGGCCGCGTGGGCATCAAGTCGCTGATCTACTTCGAGGTGGTCACCACCATCGCGCTGGTGCTGGGCCTGGCGCTCGCGTTCTGGTTTGAACCCGGTGTGGGCATGAATGTGGACCCGAAGGCGCTCGACCCCAAGGCGATGGGCGCCTATGCAGACAACGCCAGCAAGCTCACGGGTGGCGGCTTCAGCGACTTTTTGCTCAAGCTCATCCCCACCACCGCCGTGAGCGCCTTCGCCAATGGCGATGTGCTGCAGGTGCTGCTGTTCTCCATCGTCTTTGGCTGCGCGCTGGCGTTGATGGGCGAGCGCGGCGCGCGCGTCACCAGCCTCATCGAAGACCTGTCGCATGTGCTGTTCAAGACCATGGGCCTGATCATCAAGCTGGCGCCGCTGGGTGTGCTGGGCGCGATTGCGTTCACGGTGGGCAAGTACGGCATTGGCTCGCTCAAGCAGCTGGGCATGCTGGTGGTGCTGTTCTATGCGGCAGTGGCCATCTTCGTGGTGGTGGTGCTGGGCCTGATCATGCGGTTTTCGGGCTTCAGCCTGTTCAAGCTGCTGCGCTACCTGCGCGAGGAGCTGGCCGTGGTGTTTGCCACCACGTCGTCCGACAGCGTGCTGCCGCAGATCATGGCCAAGCTCAAGCACATGGGCATCCGCGACTCGACCGTGGGCCTGGTGATCCCCACGGGCTACTCGTTCAACCTGGACGCGTTCTCGATCTACATCACGCTGGCGGCCGTGTTCATCGCCCAGGCCACGAACACGCCCATCTCGATGGCCGACCTGCTGACCATCCTGGCGATCTCGCTGGTCACGTCCAAGGGCGCTCACGGTGTGCCGGGCTCGGCCATTGTGGTGCTGGCCGCCACGCTGCACGCGATCCCGGCCATCCCCGCCATCGGGCTGGTGCTGGTGCTGTCGGTGGACTGGTTCATGGGCATTGCCCGCGCCCTGGGCAACCTGATTGGCAACTGCGTGGCAACCGTGGCCATCGCGGCCTGGGAGGGCGACATCGACCGCGAGCGCGCACATGCCGTGCTGGACGGCCGCAGCACGCCGCCGCTGGCCCCCGAGGTCTCGCCAGAGATGGCGCCCCCGGTAGCGCCACAATCGGCCGCATGAGCATCAACCAGACCCAGATCGCCCAGCAGGTGGTGGAATCCATCCTTGCGCAAAAGCTCTCACCCGGCGAGCGCCTGGGCGAGCAGGAACTGGCCGACCTCTTCGGTGTGAGCCGTACCCTGGTGCGCGAGGCGCTCATGCAGCTGCAGGCCCGTGGTTTTGTCGAAGTGCGGCCACGCCGGGGCTGGTATGTGGTGGAGCCTACGGTGGAAGACGCACGCGATGCGTTCTCGGCCCGGCGCATCATCGAGTCGGGCATCCTGGCCGATGCGGGCCGCCCGCTGCAGAGCGTGACCCGCCGCCTGCGGGCGCACATCGCCGAAGAACAGCAGGCCATCGAAGGTGCAGATGCCGCCACACGCGCCTTTCTGCTCGCAGACTTCCACGTCTGCCTGGCCGAGGCGATGGGACACCGCAGCCTGAGCGACATCCTGCGCGACCTCACGGCGCGCACCACCTTGGCAGCCTCGCTGTACCAGTCGCAGCACGCGGCCAGCCAGTCGTGCGCCGAACACGCCGCCATCGTCGAAGCGCTGGAAGCAGGCAACACCACGCTGGCCCGCGAACGCATGCTGGCCCACATCGGGCATGTGGAAGGCGCCCTCAACCCCGGCCAGCCGCTGGTGCGGGACCGACTGCGTGAATCCCTCGCACCGCTGACCAGCCAACGCACCAAGGCGGCATCGACAGCCCTGAGCTAGCCCAAGCCGGTCGCGCCCCGGCCACAAACCTTCCCATCGCCTGCATCCACTGCAGGCGGGTATTTTGCTGCGCCCCTCTAAGGGTTTACCGGGATAAGCGCGTCCTGTCATTTTGTATACGATTTTTGTATGGACACTTGTGCACCATCCGGCTCAGGTGTCCCTTCCGTATTCATACCCCCAACCCCCGAAAGACTCGCATGAACCCGCCTGTACACCCCGTGGACGAACACCTACCTTTGGGGCGACTCACGGCGCTAGGCTTGCAGCATGTGCTGGTGATGTATGCGGGCGCTGTAGCGGTGCCGCTCATCGTGGGCCGCGCCCTCAACCTCACGCCCGACCAGGTGGCCAAGCTGATTTCGGCCGACCTGTTTGTATGCGGGCTGGTCACGCTGATCCAGGCGCTGGGCGCCTCGCGCTGGTTCGGCATTCAGCTGCCCGTGATGATGGGGGTGACCTTCGCATCGGTGGCGCCCATGGTCTCGATGGCGCAGACCACGGGCGGCACGGCCGGGGCCGGGCTTATCTTTGGCTCGGTGATTGGCGCGGGCGTGATTTCCATCCTGATCGCTCCGCTGGTCAGCCGCATGCTCCGGTTCTTCCCGCCGGTGGTCACCGGCACCATCATCGCGGTGATCGGCATCAGCCTGATGCGCGTGGGCATCAACTGGATCTTTGGCAACCCCGTGGGCCCCACGGCGCCCAGCGTGCCCAACCCCGAGCACCTCAAGTGGCTGGCCGATGCCCAAGCCGCTGCCGGAGCCCCTGGCTCTTCGCTGCCGCCGGTGCCCAAGGGCTTTGCGGTGGTGCCCACGGTGCCCAACCCCAAGTACGCGGACCTGACCGGCGTGGGCATCTCGGCCCTGGTGCTGCTGTCCATCCTGCTGATTGCCAAGTTCGCCAAGGGCTTCATTGCCAACATCTCGGTGCTGCTGGGCATCGTGATCGGCGCGGTGGTGGCCGTGGGCATGGGACTGATGAACTTCGACAAGGTGGCCAAGGCACAGTGGTTTGACCTGGTGCTGCCGTTTGAGATTGCCAGCCCCGTCTTCGACCCCATCCTGATCCTGACCATGACCCTGGTGATGATCGTGGTCATGATCGAATCCACCGGCATGTTCCTGGCCCTGGGGGAGATGACCGACCGCAAGGTGGACCAGGCGGCCCTCACGCGCGGCCTGCGCACCGACGGCCTGGGCACGCTGCTGGGTGGCATCTTCAACACCTTTCCGTACACCAGCTTCTCGCAGAACGTGGGGCTGGTCGCCGTCACCGGCGTCAAGAGCCGCTTTGTGTGCGTGGCCGGCGGCGTGATCCTGATCGTGCTGGGCGTGCTGCCCAAGATGGCCGCGCTGGTCGAGTCGCTGCCCACCATGGTGCTGGGCGGCGCGGGCCTGGTGATGTTCGGCATGGTGGCGGCCACAGGCATCCGCATTCTGGGCGGGGTGGACTTCAAGACCAACCGCTTCAACGCCATGATCGTGGCCGTATCCATCGGCGTGGGCATGGTGCCGCTGATCGCGCCCAACTTCCGCCAGTGGATGCCGCATGCCATCCACCCGCTGATCGAATCCGGTATCCTCCTGGCCTCGATCACGGCGGTGGCCCTGAACGTTTTCTTCAATGGCGCCAGCCGTGACACCTCCGCCGCTGTCAACGCCGCACGCCAGGCCGACGCCCACTAGCGTCCCGCTTGCACGCTGCCGAAAACCTGACACCGCCCGCGTGGCTCCGCCCCCTGTCCGCCATGGCTGCCAGGGGGTTTTGGCTTCATGCTGCATACGCATAAACCTGCATGCCAGCCGCCCACGCCATCGGGTACCCTTGTTTTGCATTCCGCCGAGGACTTCCAGGATTTCCGTATGACACAGAACATTTCCGCCGCCGAACAGGCCCTGCGCGACGCTGCGCGCGAATACCACCGCAATCCCACCCGGGGCAAGATTTCGGTCACCCCCACCAAGCCGCTGTCCAACCAGCGCGACCTGTCGCTGGCCTACTCGCCAGGCGTGGCCTATCCGTGCCTGGACATCGCGGCCGACCCCTCCAAGGCGTTTGACTACACATCGCGCGGCAACCTGGTCGCGGTGATCACCAACGGCACGGCGGTGCTGGGCCTGGGCGACATCGGCCCACTGGCCAGCAAGCCGGTGATGGAAGGCAAGGGCTGCCTGTTCAAGAAGTTCGCGGGCGTCGATGTGTTCGACATCGAACTGGCCGAGCGCGACCCCGACAAGCTCATCGAGATCATCGCGGCGCTGGAGCCCACGCTGGGCGGCATCAACCTCGAAGACATCAAGGCGCCCGAGTGCTTCTACATCGAGCGCGAACTCAGCAAGCGCATGAACATCCCGGTGTTCCATGACGACCAGCACGGCACGGCCATCATCAGCAGCGCCGCGCTGCTCAACGGCCTGGAGCTGGTGGGCAAGCAGATCGGCGAGGTGAAGATTGCCGTTTCTGGCGCGGGCGCGGCCGCCATTGCCTGCCTGAACGTGATGGTGGGCCTGGGCGTGAAAATCGAGAACGTCTTCGTGTGCGACTCCAAGGGCGTGATCTACGAAGGCCGCCCCGGTGGCTACGATGAGTCGAAGGCGCGCTACGCGCAAAAGACCGCCGCCCGCACGCTGGCCGATGCGGTCAACGGCGCCGACGTGTTCCTGGGCTGCTCGGCACCGGGCGTGCTCACGGCCGAGATGGTCAAGACCATGGGCCCCAAGCCCATCATCCTGGCGCTGGCCAACCCCGAGCCCGAGATCCGCCCCGAACTGGCCAAGGCCGTGCGCCCCGACTGCATCATTGCCACGGGCCGCTCCGACTACCCCAACCAGGTCAACAACGTCCTGTGTTTCCCGTACATCTTCCGCGGCGCGCTGGACTGCGGCGCGACCAAGATCACCGAGGCGATGAAGCTGGCCTGCGTGCGCCAGATCGCCGACCTGGCCAAGGCCGACATCAGCGAAGAAGTGGCCAGCGCCTATGCGGGCAAAGAGCTGACCTTTGGCCCCGACTACCTCATCCCTACACCGTTCGACTCGCGCCTGATCCTCAAGATTGCTCCCGCCGTGGCCAAGGCCGCAGCCGAATCGGGCGTGGCCACGCGCCCCATCGAAGACATGGAGGCCTACAAGGAAACGCTGTCGCGCTTCGTCTACCAGACCGGCATGCTGATGCGCCCCGTGATCATGGCTGCCAAGGCCCTGCCCGGCGCGCAAAAGCGCGTGGCCTACGCCGACGGTGAAGACGAACGCGCCCTGCGTGCCGCGCAGATGGCCATCGACGACAAGATCGCCACGCCCATCCTCATCGGTCGCCCCGCCGTGATTGCTGCGCGCATCGCCAAGGCCGGTCTGCGCATGCAGCTGGGCAAGGATGTGGAGGTATGCAACCCCGAGGACGACCCGCGCTTCCGACAGTACTGGGAGCACTACCACCAGCTCATGAAGCGCAACGGCGCCTCGCCCGAAGTGGCCAAGGCCGCCGTGCGCCGCTCCAACACCATCATTGCCTCGCTGATGGTGAAGCTGGGAGACGCCGACGCGATGATCTGCGGCCTGGTGGGCACGTATGAAACGCACCTGGAACGTATCCACAGCATCGTCGGCCGCCAGGAAGGTGCCCACAACTACGCTGCCCTGAACGCGCTGATGACCAACCGGGGCACGCTGTTCATTGCCGACACCTACGTGAACGAAGACCCCACGGCACAGCAGCTGGCGGACATCGCCTGGATGTCGGTGCAGGAGGTGCAACGCTTTGGCATCCCACCCAAGGTCGCTTTCCTGTCGCACTCCAGCTATGGCTCGTCCAAGCGCGCATCGGCGCGCAAGATGCGCGAGGCGCGTGACCTGTTCGTGGCCGCCCACCCCGAGATCGAGTGTGATGGCGAGCTGCACGGCGATGCCGCGCTGGAGCCGAACATCCGCAACGCCTACATGGCGGACTCGACCCTGACGGACTCGGCCAACCTGCTGATCTGCCCGAACCTGGATGCCGCCAACATCCTCTACAACGTGCTGAAGACGACCACCAGCGGTGGCGTCACGGTGGGCCCCATCCTGATGGGTGCCGCTGCCACGGCCTACATCCTGACCCCGGCCGCCACCGTGCGCCGGGTGCTCAACATGACGGCCCTGGCCGTGGCCAGCGCTGCTGCTCGGCCACGCTGAGCGCGTTGTGCCGTGCTGACCGTGCGCAGTCCATGAGCAGGCCTGCCCACACACCGTTTCAACGGGGCCCACGGGCCCCGTTTTTCATGGGCAAGCCAACCCCTCACCCGGCGCATGCACCATTTCGGGAAACCCAGCATGCTGACGTGCACCACTTCGGTGAACAATGGGGCACAGCGAAACACCCGCGTACACAAACCGGGCATCGTTTTTGCTGACTGCAGGTGTATGGCCCCTGGATGGGGCCCATGCCTTCCCTCACCGCATTTCCCCTCGCCCGACAGGAGCCCCCGATGAAAAAGAGACTGTTCATGCAAACCGCTGCCGCCCTGGCCCTGATCGGCAGCACCTCGCTGGCCCAGGCGCAGGCCACCACGCCCATCAAGTTCCAGCTCGACTGGCGCTTTGAAGGCCCCGCCGCGCTGTTCCTGCAGCCCGTGGCCAAGGGTTACTTCAAGGCCGCAGGCCTGGATGTGGCCGTGGATGCTGGCAACGGCTCGGGTGGTGCAGTGCAGCGCGTGGCCTCGGGCACGTACGACATGGGCTTTGCCGACCTGGCCGCCGTGATGGAGTTCCACGCCAACAACCCCGACGCGCAGAACAAGCCCGTGGCGGTGATGATGGTCTACAACAACACGCCCGCATCGGTCATGGCGCTGAAAAAGAGCGGCATCACCAAGCCCGCCGACCTGGCCGGCAAGAAGCTGGGCGCCCCCGTGTTCGACGCAGGCCGCCGCGCCTTCCCCATCTTCCAGAAGGCCAACGGCATTGGCGCTGTGACCTGGACGGCCATGGACCCGCCCCTGCGCGAAACCATGCTGGTGCGCGGCGATGTGGACGCCATCACCGGCTTCACCTTCACCTCGCTCCTGAACCTGGAAGCCCGTGGCGCCAAGGCCGCCGACGTGGTGGTGCTGCCCTATGCCGATTTCGGCGTAAAGCTCTATGGCAACGTGATCATCGCGTCTCCAAAGCTCATCAAGGAGAACCCGGCCGCCATCAAGGCGTTCCTGTCGGCCTTCACAAAGGGTGCCAAGGAAGTGATCGCCAACCCCGCAGCCGCCATCGAGCATGTGAAGGCACGCGACGGCATCGTGAACGTGCCGCTCGAAACCCGCCGCCTGCAACTGGCCATCGACACTGTCATCAACAGCCCCGACGCCCGCGCCGAAGGTTTTGGCCAAGCCAAGCCCGGCCGCCTGTCGCTGATGGCATCGCAGGTGTCGGACGCGTTCAACACCAAGACCCGCGTGAACGCCGACGATGTGTGGAACCCCAGCTTTCTGCCCCCTGCAGCCGAGCTGAACATCCTGCCGAAGAAGTGACACCCCCTGAGTCGCTTCGCGCCTTCCCCCTCTCTCGACTCGCTGCGCGAGTCGGGAGGGGGACGCCCCCGGTGCACGCCAGCGAAGCGCCGCCTACGCGGCAGGGCGGCCCTTGCACGGGGACGCTGGCCTGGGCTGCGCCCAGCATCAACCTCGGTGCACAAACACTACTCACTACGGACCTCTGATGCAGGCTGCTGATTCCTACTTTGTGGACTTCCGCGATGTCTGGCTCGCGTACAACGACGAGCTGCGCGCCAAGAACCAGTTTGCGGTGGAGGCCATCGACCTGCAGGTACGCCAGGGCGAATTCATCGCCATCGTGGGCCCCTCGGGCTGTGGCAAGTCCACCTTCATGAAGCTGGCCACGGGGCTGAAGATGCCATCGATGGGCAAGATCCTCATCGACGGCCAGCCGGTGACGGGGCCGCTCAAGGTCTCGGGCATGGCGTTTCAGGCGCCCTCGCTGCTGCCCTGGCGCACCACGGTGGACAACGTGCTGCTGCCGCTCGAAATCGTCGAGCCCTACCGCAGCAACTTCAAGCAAAAACGCAAGGAATACGAAGAACGCGCCCGCAAGCTGCTGCAGAAAGTGGGCCTCGCGGGCTACGAAGACAAGTTCCCCTGGCAGCTGTCGGGCGGCATGCAGCAACGCGCCAGCATCTGCCGCGCGCTGATCCACGAGCCCAAGATGCTGCTGCTGGACGAGCCGTTTGGCGCGCTCGACGCATTCACCCGCGAAGAGCTGTGGTGCATCCTGCGCGACCTGTGGACCGAGCAGCAGTTCAACGTGATCCTGGTCACGCACGACCTGCGCGAGTCGGTCTTTCTGGCCGACACGGTGTATGTGATGAGCAAGAGCCCCGGCCGGTTTGTGGTGCGCAAGGAGATCGGACTGCCCCGCCCGCGCGACCTGGAGGTGACCTACACCAAGGAGTTCACCGACATCGTGCATGAACTGCGCGGCCACATCGGTGCCCTGCGAAAAGCAGGCGCGCCCATCCAGCAGTAACCCGAAGACCTTCCCACCATGCACAAGAAAACCGTAGAGCGCTGGTCCCCCTGGCTGCTGCTGACCGCCACCATTCTGCTGTGGCAAATCATCTGTTCGGCCTTCAGCGTCCCCGAATTTCTCTTCCCCAGCCCCTGGGTCATTGCCACGCAGCTGGTCGAGTTCAGCGGCGTGATCGCCGCACACGCTTGGCGCACCTACTGGGTCACGATGGCGGGCTTTGGCATTGCCATCGTGGTCGGCGTGCTGCTAGGTTTTGTGATCGGCAGTTCTCGCCTGGCCTATGCCGCCGTGTACCCGCTGATGACAGCCTTCAACGCACTGCCCAAGGCGGCCTTTGTGCCCATCCTGGTGGTGTGGTTCGGCATTGGCGTGGGGCCTGCCATCCTCACGGCGTTTCTCATCAGCTTCTTCCCCATCATGGTCAACATCGCCACCGGCCTGGCCACCCTGGAGCCCGAGCTGGAAGACGTGCTGCGCGTGCTGGGCGCCAAGCGCTGGGACGTGCTGACCAAGGTGGGCCTGCCGCGATCCATGCCGTACTTCTACGGCTCGCTCAAGGTCGCCATCACGCTCGCGTTTGTGGGCACCACGGTGTCGGAGATGACCGCCGCCAACGAAGGCATCGGCTACCTGCTCATCAGCGCGGGCTCGTCCATGCAGATGGGCCTGGCCTTTGCGGGCCTGATGGTGGTGGGTGCGATGGCCATGGTCATGTACGAGTTGTTCAGCTGGATCGAAAAGCGCACCACAGGGTGGGCACACCGGGGCTCGCAAGGCGAGTAGGCAGGGTACATCCCCCTGAGTCGCCTTCGGCGCCTTCCCCCTTCTCTCGAATCGCTGGCGCGATTCGGGAAGGGGGACACCGCCAGCTCGGCGGGGCGGCCCTTGCGCGGCGGTTCTCGACCAGGCCGCGCCGGTTTCGACGATTGCGCTCCTTGCCAGTGCAAAGGATGCGCCGACAGTTCCTCTTCAGAAGCAATGGGCCGTCTTTCCCGCGCTGCCAACACGCCGCCGATATACTGCCCGCCCGTTGACCGCAGGACTCCCGGCATGCGCCTGACCGCCCTTTTCCACCCCATCGCGGCGTTTGCAGCGCCCCCCGCCATCCGGATCGCCATCGTCACGGCGGCGACCCTCTGTCTGGCGGCATGCGGCAGCACGGGCACCGCCCCCGCGCGCCCTGGCGATTCCACCAGCGCGCCGCTGGCGACATCTACCCCCGCACCCATCCGCATCGGGATCGCCCTGGGCGGCGGCGCGGCCAAGGGTTTTGCACACATCGGCGTGATCAAGATGCTGGAGGCCAATGGCTTTGCGCCCGCTGTGGTCTCTGGCACCAGTGCGGGCAGCGTGGTGGGTGCGCTGTATGCCAGCGGCATGAATGCGTTCGAGATGCAGGAAAAAGCTGTGGCGCTGGACGAAGCCAAGATCCGCGACCTGCAGCTCTCGTCCGGCGGCCTGGTGCTGGGCCAGAAGCTCGAAGACTATGTGAACGAGCAGGTGCGCCGCAAGCCGCTGGAGCAGATGGTCAAACCGTTTGTGGTGGTGGCAACGCGCCTCGAAGATGGCGAGCGCACAGTGTTTGCGCGCGGCAACACAGGCCAGGCGGTGCGTGCATCGAGCAGCGTGCCCGGCGTGTTCCAGCCCGTCACCATCGGCAAATACCATTTTGTGGACGGCGGCATCGTGAGCCCCGTGCCGGTGGACGCCGCGCGCCAGCTGGGTGCGGACATCGTGATCGCGGTGGATATCTCCAACAAGGCCCGGGGCCAGACGCCGGGCAACATGCTGGGCGCGCTCAACCAGTCCATTGCCATCATGGGCCAGAAGCTGGGCCAGGCCGAGCTGGCGCGGGCCGACGTGATCATCCGCCCGCAGGTGCTGGACATCGGCGCCGCCGACTTCAGCCAGCGCGCCAACGCCATCGTGGAAGGCGAGAAGGCCGCTCTGGCCGTGATGCCGCAAATCCGCGAGCGTGTGGCCCAGCTCCAGGCCGAGCGCAGCAAGGCGGCGGTGCAGGCCCAGCAGAAGGCGACCGAGGTGCAGCACCAGGCCTGCCTGGACAACCGCAGCCGGCTGCAGAAGCTGGCGGGCCTGGCCAAACTGGACGGCTCCTGCCCGGCGCCCAAGTAGCGCGGCAAACAAACGATTCCGGCGCAGTGCCCTTCGGGTAAAGTCACCTGCGCCCCGGCCTGCCCGCACATCCCGGCACCGACTTCACGCCCCACTGCCCGCCCCGCCCATGTCTTCGCCGTTCTCCGCCGTCAAACCCAGCGCCAAGCTCTCCGACCAGGTGGCCAGCGCGCTGGAGGCCGAGATCCGTGCGGGCCGCATCCAGGCGTCCGACAAGCTGCCCACCGAGGCGGTGCTGGCGCAGCAGTTTCAGGTCAGCCGCACGGTGGTGCGCGAGGCCATCTCGCGCCTCAAGTCGCTGGGGCTCGTGGACTCGCGGCAGGGTAGCGGCGTGTATGTGCTCGCGCCGGGCATCGAGCCGCTGCAGTTCGATGTACCCCTGGCGGCATCGCGCGAGGCGGTGATGCAGATCGTGGAAGTGCGCCGTGCGCTGGAGGCCGAGGTGGCCGAGCTGGCAGCCCTGCGTCGCACCGATGAAGACATTGCCGCCATCCGCGCCGCCATGCAGCACATTGCCGACGCCGTGCGCGCAGGCCGCGACGGGGTAGAGGAAGACGTGCTGTTCCACCGCGCCATCGCCCAGGCGGCAGGCAACCCGTTCATGATCAGCACGCTGGACTATCTGGCGCAGTTTCTCAAGGGCGCCACCCGCGTGACCCGCGCCAACGAGGCGCGGCGCGCCGACTTTGCCGACGCCGTGACCCATGAGCACACGCAGATCGTGCTGGCCATCGAGGCAGGCGATGCAGTAGCTGCCCGCGCTGCGGCGGCGCAGCACATGAAGAACGCACTGGCCCGCATCGAACAGGCCGACCTGGCCTTCTGGGCCCAGGACGGCGCGCGGCTGGCACAGCCGCTGGTGGCGGCATCCGGTCCACTGGTCTTCTGACCTTGTTGGCCGCCCAGCGGCGCGGGGACCTTGAGGCGGGAAAAGATTTCTTCCGAGCCGCTATTAAATCAATAGCTATTAGCGCTTACCAGATAAGCGCTAGATGGCAAAAAAACTTGCAAACACGAGCGTAGCGCCCGCCGCAGATGGCTACCGATACGGGTTAACCCGAAGCGGAATAGAACGCGGTAATTTGTATGATAACCATATAAACACATCAATCAAGGTGCCGACAGGAGCTGCAAATCGGCCGCTTGCACTGACCCGTTGCTCCGTCTGCCACCCTTCCATCCCGGAGATATCCCTCACATGTCCACCCTCGCACTTCTCGGAATCGGCGCCGGCAGCATTGCCCTGCTTCTGTTGCTCATCATCCGTTGGCAAGTCCACGCCTTCGTGGCCATGATGCTCGTGAGCTTTCTCGTCGCCTTCGCCACGGGCATGCCCATCGGCGACATCATCAGCACGCTGATTGCGGGCATGGGCGGCACGCTGGGTTCGGTCGCCATCCTGGTGGCACTGGGTTCCATGCTGGGACGGATGATCGAGGTCTCGGGCGGCGCAGCCAGCCTGGCCAACCGCTTCACGCAGCTGCTGGGGCCCACGCGGGTGCCCACGGCCCTCACGGCCGCCGCGCTGGTTCTGGCCATCCCGGTGTTTTTTGACGTGGGCTTCATCATCCTGGTGCCCATCGTCTACGGCTTTTGCAAGGCAGCGGGCGTCAACCCCATCAAGTTCGGCCTGCCCGTGGCGGGCATCATGCTGGCCGCACACGTGGTGGTGCCACCGCACCCCGGCATCGTGGGTGGGGCGGCCATCGTCAAGGGCGACATTGGCTGGATCACCATCATTGGCCTGGCCATCTGCATCCCGCTGGCTGCGCTGTCCCAGGTCGTGTCGGGGTGGCTCAACCGCAAGGGCTACCCCATGCTGCCCACCACGGCAGAGCAGTTTGCGGCCTTTGGCAACAGCGAAGACAGCACCGCGTCCAAGGCCCGCAGCGCACCGGGCGTGGGCACGATCATGGCGCTCATCCTGATCCCACTGGCCCTCATCATGGCAGGCACCACCGGCGCCACCCTGCTGCCCAAGGGCGACAGCCTGCGCAACGTGCTGGGCTTCATCGGCTCGCCCATCTTTGCGCTGATGGTGGCCGTGGGCCTGGCCATGTTTCTGCTGGGCCGCAACCAGGGCTGGAACCGTGAACGCACCAACGCCATCATGGAATCCGCCCTGCCCCCTGCCGCCACCGTGATCCTGGTGACAGGCGCAGGCGGCGTGTTTGCCAAGGTGCTCACCGCCAGCGGCATTGGCACGGCGCTGTCGCAAAGCCTCACCGCTACTCATCTGCCGCTCATCCTGCTGGCGTTCATCATCTCGCTGGCCCTGCGCGCCGCCCAGGGCTCGGCCACCGTGGCCATCATCACCACCTGCGGCCTGCTGGCCGATGCGATGACAGGTGGCGGGTATTCCCCCTTGCAAGTGGCGCTGCTCACGGTTGCCATCGGCTTTGGCAGCCTGGGCCTGTCGCACGTCAACGATTCGGGCTTCTGGATCGTGACCCGCTACCTGGGCCTGAGCGTGGGCGATGGCTTGCGCACCTGGACCGTGCTGACCACTGTGCTGGGCATCGCAGGTTTTGCAATGACCGCCCTGCTCTGGGCCCTCGTGGCCTGAGCCCCCTTGACCGTTTTCTTGAAGGACTGACAACATGACAAAACCCACCGTCGGCATCATCGGCCTGGGCGCCATGGGCGCTGGCATTGCCAAAACCCTGCGCAACAACGGTTTCACCATCCACGTGTGCGACGTGCGCCCCGGCGTGGCCGATGCCTTTGTGGCAGACGGTGGCACGGCCCACGCCAACACCGCTGCGCTGGCAGCGGTGAGTGATGTGGTGGTGTCGGTGGTGGTCAACGCGGCGCAGACAGAGAGCGTGCTGTTCGGCGACGATGGCAAAGGCGGCGCCGCAGCGGCCATGTGCCCCGGCAGCACCTTCGTGATGTGCTCCACCGTGGACCCCAACTGGTCCGTGGCGATGGAAGCGCGCCTGAACGCCCTGGGCCTGCACTATGTGGACGCCCCCATCTCCGGCGGCGCAGCCAAGGCTGCCTCGGGCCAGATGACCATGATGACCTCGGCCAAGCCCGAGGCCTATGCTGCAGCGGGTGCCGTGCTCGACGGCATGGCAGGCAAGGTGTACCGCCTGGGCGACAAGGCGGGCGCGGGCAGCAAGGTCAAGATCATCAACCAATTGCTGGCCGGTGTGCACATTGCCGTGGCCGCCGAAGCCATGGCCCTGGGCCTGCGCGAAGGCGTGGACGCTGCTGCGCTGTACGAGGTCATCACCCACAGCGCGGGCAACAGCTGGATGTTTGAAAACCGCATGGCCCATGTGCTGGCGGGCGACTACACGCCGCTGTCGGCCGTCGATATCTTCGTGAAGGACCTGGGCCTGGTGCTGGACACCGCACGCGCCAGCAAATTTCCCCTGCCGCTGGCGGCCACTGCGCACCAGATGTTCATGCAAGCCTCCACCGCAGGCTTTGCCAAGGAAGATGACAGCGCCGTGATCAAGATCTTCCCTGGCATCACGTTGCCCGAAGGAAAGGAGAAGGCATGACACGCGCGTTGCTGGGCTGCATTGCCGACGACTTCACGGGCGCGACCGACCTGGCCAACAACCTCGTGCGCGCAGGCATGCGCGTGGTGCAGGCCATGGGCGTGCCCACCGCACCGCTCGACGCCGAGGCAGACGCCATTGTGGTCGCGCTCAAGTCGCGCACCATTCCCAAAGACGAGGCCATCGCCCAGTCCCTGGCCGCACTGCAATGGCTGAAAGCGCAAGGCGCCGAGCAGATCTACTTCAAATACTGCTCCACCTTTGACAGCACGGCCGAAGGCAACATCGGCCCCGTGACCGATGCGCTGATGCAGGCCCTGGGCACCGACTTCACCATCGCCACGCCCGCCTTCCCCGACAACAAGCGCACCGTGTTCAAGGGTTACCTATTTGTGGGCGATGTGCTGCTGAACGAGAGCGGCATGCAAAACCACCCGCTCACGCCCATGACCGACCCCAACCTGGTGCGCGTGCTGCAAGCGCAGACGGCCAGCCGCGTGGGCCTGATCGACCACGGTGTGGTCGCACAGGGCGAGGCTGCCATCCGCGCGCGCATCGACCAACTCAAGGCCGAGGGTGTGCGCATGGCCGTGGTCGATGCGGTGTCCAACGCCGACCTGCTGCGCCTGGGCCCTGCGCTCAAGGGCATGCCGCTGGTGACGGCCGGCTCGGGCGTGGCCATTGGCCTGCCGGGCAACTTTGGCGTGGCTCCCAGCAACGAGGCCGCCCGCCTGCCCGCAGCGCAAGGGCTGCAGGCCATCGTTTCGGGCAGCTGCTCGGTGGCGACCAACCAGCAGGTGATGGATTTCATCAAGGCAGGCAAGCCAGCCCTGGCCATCGACCCGCTGCGCATCGCCGCAGGCGTGGACGTGGCCGCCGAAGCGCTGGCATGGGCGGAAGGCCACATGGGCCAGGGGCCGGTGCTGGTGTATTCCACCGCCGAGCCATCGGCCGTGCGCGCCATTCAGGGCAAGCTGGGTTCCGAGAAAGCCGGTGCCATGGTGGAAGACACCATTGCCGCCATTGCACGCGGCCTGGTGCAGCGCGGTGTGCGCCAACTCATCGTGGCAGGTGGTGAAACCTCCGGTGCCTGCGTGCAGGCCCTGGGCATCACGCAAATGCGCATTGGCGCGCAGATCGACCCCGGCGTGCCGTGGTGCCATGCCGTGGCCCCCGACGCCAAGGACGGTCTGCACATCACGCTGAAGTCGGGCAATTTCGGCAGCACCGACTTTTTTACCAAGGCTTTTGCACAATTGTTGGCATGACCTCTACCCCCGCCTTCATGGATGAGCCACAAGCCCGCGATGAGATCTGCCGCGTGGGCCGCAGCCTGTTTGAGCGGGGCTATGTGCATGCCACCGCAGGCAACATCAGCGTGCGCCTGGCCGACGGCTACCTCATCACCCCCACCGATGCCTGCCTGGGCACGCTGCAGCCCGAGCGGCTGGCGCGCCTGGACGCCCAAGGCCAGCAGGTGGCGGGCGACCGGGCCAGCAAGACCATTGCGCTGCACCGGCAGATTTACGAGGCCTCGGCTTCGACTGCGGCCCCGGCGCGCTGCGTGATCCACACCCACAGCACGCACCTGGTGGCCTGCTCGCTGCAAGCCGACACGTCTGCAGACGGCCGGTTGGCGCCCGACGCGCAATTGCTGCCTCCCGTCACGCCCTACTTCGTCATGAAGGTGGGCCGCGTGCCGCACATTCCCTACCACCGCCCCGGTGACGCCGCAGCGGCAGCGCAGGTGGCGCAGACCATCACCCGCTATGCCGCACAGGGCAGCCCCGTGCGTGCCGTGATGCTGGCGCGCCTGGGGCCCAACGTGTGGCACGACACGCCTGCCGCCGCCATGGCCGTTCTGGAAGAGCTGGAAGAAACCGCCCGCCTGTGGATGCTGTTCCAGCCCCGCCCCACGCCGCTGACCGAGCCCCAGATCGAGGAGCTGCGCCAGAGCTTTGGTGCACACTGGTAACGGGCTGGCTGCGCACAAGGCGCGGGGATGAAAGAACACACACAAGGAGACAAACCATGACCCTTTCTTTCTGGCGCAAAGCCTTTGCCCCCATGCTGCTGGGCGTGCTGGCCACCGGCGGCGCATCGGCTGCGGACTACCCCGCCCCCAAGCACGGCGAATGGGTCGTCAAGGACTTCCGCTTCCACACCGGCCAGACCCTGCCCGAACTCAAGCTGGCCTACTCCACCGTGGGCGAGCCCACCGGAGAGCCCGTGCTGGTGCTGCATGGCACCAACGGCTCGGCAGAGAGCATGCTCACGCCCGGCTTTGCAGGCACGCTGTTTGGCCCCGGCCAGCCGCTGGATGCGCGCAAGTACTTCATCATCCTGCCGGACGCCATCGGCACCGGCCGCTCCAGCAAGCCGTCAGACGGCCTGCGCACGGCCTTTCCGGCCTACAACTATGACGACATGGTGCAGGCCCAATACCGCCTGCTAACCGAGCACCTGGGCGTGCGCCATGTGCGCGCCATCATTGGCAACTCCATGGGCGGCATGCACACCTGGGTGTGGGCCCAGCGCCACCCCGACTTCATGGACATTGCCGTACCCATGGCCTCGCTGCCCGCCGCCATGTCGGGCCGCAACTGGATGATGCGCCGCCTGCTGGTGGATGCCATCCGCAACGACCCCGAATGGCAGGGTGGCAACTACACCCGCCAGCCCCGCAGCCTGCAGTTTGCGTCGGTGTTCTTTGGCACGGGCACCAACGGGGGCAACCAGGGCCTGCAAAAGCTGGCCCCCAACCGCGCTGCGGCCGATGCACTGGTGGAGCAACGCCTCAAAGCCCCATTCCGTGGCGATGCCAACGACCACATCTACCAGTGGGAAGCATCGCGCGACTACGACCCCGAGCCCGGGCTGGAACGCATCACTGCGCGCGTGCTGGCCATCAACTCGGCAGACGACGAGCGCAACCCACCCGAGCTGGGTGTGTTGGACAAAGCCATCGCCCGCATCCCGCACGCACAGGCCTACGTGATCCCTGCCAGCGCCGACACCCTCGGCCACAGCACGGTGGGCCTGGCGCGCTTTTACCAAGACCGGCTGGCGCAGGTGCTCACCAGCGCACCGCGCCGCTGACCGCTTTTTTCTCAGGAATCTTTCATGCCCCGCTTTGCCGCCAACCTGTCCATGCTCTACAACGACGTGGACTTTCTCGACCGTTTTGCCGCCGCTGCCCGCGATGGCTTCCAGGCGGTGGAGTACCTTTTTCCCTACGCCTACCCTGCGCAAGAACTGGCCACACGCCTGCAAGCCAACAGCCTGCAGCAGGTGTTGTTCAACGCCCCGCCCGGCAACTGGGACGCGGGCGAGCGTGGGCTGGCCTGCCTGCCCGGGCGCGAGGCCGAGTTCCGCGAAGGAATTGCCAAAGCCATCGAATACGCCCAGGCGCTGCAGTGCCCCCGCATCCACGTCATGGCCGGGCTGGTGCCCCAGGGCGCGGACGCTGCCACCGTGCGCGCCACCTACATCACCAACGTGCGCCACGCAGCCGCGCTGGCTGCACCCCATGGCATCCAGATCCTGCTGGAGCCCATCAATGGCCGCGACATGCCCGGCTTCTTCCTGAGACGCCAGGACCAGGCCCATGCGCTGATCGCAGAGATCGGCGCCGCCAACGTGAAGGTGCAGATGGACCTGTACCACTGCCAGATCATGGAAGGCGACCTGGCCATGAAGGTGCGCCAGTACCTGCCCACCGGCAACGTCGGCCACTTCCAGATTGCCGGTGTGCCCGAGCGCCACGAGCCCGATGTGGGCGAAATCAACTACACCTACCTGTTCAAGCTGCTGGACAGCCTGGGCTACGACGGCTGGATCGGCTGCGAATACCGCCCCGCGCGCGGCGCGGCGCCCCATGCCACATCCGACGGGCTGGGCTGGCTCCAGCCCTGGCTGTAAGCCGCACGGCCACCGGCAGCCTACGCGCCATCAATACGCCTTGAAGTTCGCCGCCACCCGCTGGTTCAGGTAGTCACCCGCAGCAATCGCCGGGTACTTCTTGCCGGGCCCCGCGATGATGGCGTCGCGGTTGGCCTGGGCAAAGAAGGCAATGCTGTAGCGCGGGCCCATGTACTCGCCCGGCAGCGGGTTCTTCACACGGTGGAAGTTGCTGGGCAGCTGGTCGTCGCTCCAGCGCATCAGCATGTCCCCGATGTTGCAGGTGATGGCCCGCTCGTCGGGCTCCACCGAGGTCCAGGCCTGGGTGTCCATCTCCTTGCCCGGGCACACCTGCAGGCCGCCCTGGCCCTGGCGCTGAAAGAGCAGGGTCAGGCAATCAAAGTCGGTATGCGCCCCGGCGCGCCACAGGCCCAGGCTGGCTTGTTGCTCGAGCGGGGTCGCAAAGTAGTGCAGCAGGCGCAAGGTGCTTTGGTAGCTGGCCTGTGCAGGGTCGTGCGCGCGGGCAAAGAAGGCCTCGTCAAACCCCAGCTTCCACGCAAAACACGACAGCACCTGCATGGCCACCTGCCAGCACTGGCCCTCAAACGCGAGCATGGTGGCCTGGAAGCCTGCCAGCTCCTCGTCGGTGGGCCACAGGCCTGCCATGTGCGGGCGGGTGATCTGGTACGACTCCTTCTGGTCCGGTGTGCCGGTGGAGGGGCGCACCTGCGCGCGGCTCTCCCAGCCCACGTTGAGCGCCTTCTTGAGCGGGTACTGCGCCTTCACGGCATCAGGCAGCGCAAAGAAGCGCTCGGTCATCGCAAAGGCTTTATGCACCTCGGCCAGGTCAATGCCGTGGTTCACGATCTGGAAAAAGCCGACATCGACGGCGGCGTCCCATAGCTGGTCGGCAATCTCGGTCTTGCGCTGAGCAAAGTGGCTGAGGTCGATGCGGCGGATCTCGCGGCTCGCGGTTTCCGAGCCCATCGCGCCCATGCGCGTTTCTTTTTGC